>JALDXQ010000087.1:0-30414 GCA_032156805.1 Acidobacteriota bacterium | reverse complement strand
AAGGAAGGCCGCGACCTCGTCCGCGCTGCACATCACGCGCACACCGGATGCGTCGATGAACATGCATGGAACGTGCACATTCTGGAGCGTCGCACGCGGCTCGAGCGATCGAAAGCTGTCTGCGTAGTGGCCGAACCGCTCGACGATTGAGTCTGCGGCTGTGATCATGAACGATCGTCAGCATCGCGCCACGAAGGAAGACGCGCAATTCACCTCTTCCGCAACAACCTCAACCGAGTGCGGTCGGCCAATTGGTTCGCGACTGGCGTCGTTCACGGGGAATGAGTCAGCTCGATCTCGCCATGCACGCTGGTTTCTCGGCGCGGCACGTGAGTTTCATCGAGACCGGCCGTACGCAGCCAAGCCGTCACGCGCTGCTCGTGCTCGCCGACTCGCTCGACATCCCGCTCGACGAACGCAATCGGCTGCTCGAAGCCGGTGGCTACGCGCACGTCTACCGGCGGACTCCCCTCTCTGCCGGCGAGATGACGCACATGCGTGGTGTGCTGCAGTTCATTCTCGATCGACATCAGCCCTATCCTGCGGCGGTTCTCGATCGCTATTCGAACTGCCTCATGGCGAACGACGCCTGCGTGCGCCTGGTGACGACGCTCGTCGATCCGTCGCTGTTGGCGGACCCGATCAACTTCCTGCGGGCGACCTTTCATCCCCTTGGAGCACGACGATGGATCGTCAATTGGCGTGAGCTGTCGAGACATCTGCTGATTCGGACCGAGCGGGAGCTGGAATTGGCTCCGACCGATGCGACAGGTGTGGCGCTGCTCGACGAGTTGCGTAACTACGACGCACGGCCCGCCCGTGATCGCGCGTTGCACGGCAGCGACGGTGGCGATCTGCTGGTGCCGGTCCACGTCAGGAAGAACGGCATCGAGTTCCGCCTGTTCTGTACGTTCATGACACTCGGAACGCCGCAGGACCTGACCCTCCAGGAACTGCGCATCGAAACATTCTTTCCCGCCGACGATGCATCGGAACGCGTGTGGAGAACTCTGGCCTTAGCACCCGCCGGCCGTGGCGGGTCCGGAAGTCTCAGGTCAATGTGACGCTGGCGGCTGAATCGGGTTAGATTGGCATCTCTTTCGAGCCGACGAGAGGCGTCGGCTCGCATCCGATGATACCCGGCGCGCCGGGACTCTATCGACCGCCCCGAAGAGAGCGGTCACGGCAGGTGAGGACGATGAAGGGACTTGTACTCGTGTGTATGGCAGTGTTGGGACTGGCCTTCGCGAGCGCTGCCGCTGCGCAGGACGTGGCGATCACCAATGCCCGGATCATCGTCGGCAGCGGCCAGGTGATCGAGTCGGGCACGATCGTCGTGCGTGGCGGCAAGATCGTGTCTGTCGCCGCGGGCGCTGCGCCCGCGCAGGGATTGCAGACGATCGACGCCAAGGGTATGAGCGCGATGCCCGGCTTCATCGACTCCCACAAACACGTCAACAACGGCGAGACCGCCGCAGGACAGATGCGCTCCCTTCTGGAGGCTGGCTACACCACGGTGCTGGCTGGTGGCGGGCAGGCCGACGCCAACATTGCGTTGCGCGATCGCATCGACAAGGGCGAGTTCATCGGCCCGCGCATCATCGCGTCGGGTCAGATTAACTTGCGGCAAACGCCGGCCGAAGCGCGCGCCGCGGTTCAGGCACTCGCCGCCAAGGGTCTGAAGCACACCGGCGAGATCGCGCTGACGCCCGAGCCGGGACCGACGCAAGCCGAGATTGAAGTGCTCAAGGCGATCCTGGACGAAGCAAAGAAAGTGGGCGTGCAGGTCAACGTCCATGCCGTGAGCACGTCCGCAATGGTTGCGGCCATCGACGCCGGTATCACCCGCCTGGTGCACGTGCCGAACAAGGACTGGACCGGCTACGACGCGGCGGAGCGTGTGGCGCAGACCGGCTCGATCGTTGCCGGGGCGGTCGCGTTCGGCGCGCCCTACATCGACAGCCTGTCGCCGGCACCCGCCCAGGTGCAGTGGCCGAAGGACAACAGCACGCGCTTCCGCGACGGCAAGCCCTGGCCCGAAGCGATCTCGGGCGCCAACCGCGACCCGAAAGGACGCGCAATGGGCAACGAAGGCGGGTACTCGATGGTCAACGCGCGGCGGATCTGGGATGGCGACTCCACCCGTCAGTCGATCTCCTATTCCACCGATCAGAACGCGGCAGACCTCGTCGTCCTCGAGCACGAGCTGAAGTCGTTCAGCGTGATGTTTTCAATGGCCGACATTCACAGGATCATCGGGCTCAACGCCGCGCGCTACGTCGGGCTTGGCGATCAGATCGGAACGCTCGAACCTGGCAAGCTCGCCGACATCATCCTGCTCGACGGCAATCCGACGCTCAACATCTACGAGATGCTCAAGACGAAGGTCGTGCTGAAGGAAGGCAAGGTCGTCGTCGACAAGCGCTAACGCGGCCATCCATCGATCAGGCTCATCCGTGAGAAGTCAGCTTGCGCATGAGCCGTCTTGTCGCTGAATAGGGCCTTGTAGGGCGAGGTCGTTCCTACGTACCCGCCCGCTCCAACAGTTGCGTTTAAGATCGAGGGCTCTCGTCGTGTTGCCCGTGCCCGGAACGGATTGCGTGAGGTTCGTTGATGGAGGAGATTCTCCCGGTCGTCTATGACGAACTTCGGCGAATGGCGGCGCGCCGACTGCGGGACGAACGCACGAGCCATACCCTCAGCGCCACGGCGCTCGTCCACGAGGCATGGCTCGAGCTCACCAAGCTGAATCGCATCCAGTGGCAGAACCGCGCGCACTACCTGGGCTTTGCCGCGCAGGCCATGCGGCGCATCCTCATCGACTACGCGGTTGCACGCCGGCGACAGAAGCGCGGTGGCGGTGTGGCGCCGATTCATCTGGAAGGCGACGCGTGGGCCGTGGCCGAGGCGCGCAGCGAGGACCTGCTCGCGCTCGACGAGGCGCTCGTCCGGCTGGCCGCCCTGAGTGAGAGGCAGGCGCGAATCGTGGAGTACCGCTTCTACGGCGGGATGAGCGTGGAAGAGGCCGCCGAATCGCTGGGGATCTCGCCAGCCACCGTCAAACGAGAGTGGGCGACCGCGAGAGCCTGGCTGAATCGCGAGTTGACGCGGTGAACTCGGCACGCGACTCCGCAGACGTGATGACCCCGGAGCGCTGGCAACGCATCCAGGACGTGCTGGCCGATGCGATCGACACGCCGGTTCACGAGCGTACGGCGCTGCTCGACGTTCGCTGTGACTCGGATCCCGCGCTGAGACGAGAGGTCGAATCGTTGTTGCTCGCCCACGAGAGTGCCGGTGTGGTCGACGAGCTCGCGGCCGGCGTGAAACCGCCGGATGCGTGGAAAGCAGACCTCCCCGAGTGGGTCGGGCGACGGATTGCGCAGTACGTCGTGCAGGCTCCGCTCAGCTCCGGCGGGATGGGCGTGGTGTACAAGGCGCGCGACGAGCGGCTCGGCCGCCAGGTCGCTCTCAAGTTCCTTCCGCCACATCTGAGCGCCAACCCGGACGCGAAGGCGCGGCTGGTTGCCGAAGCGCGGGCGGCCGCCGCGCTCGACCACCCGAACGTCTGCACGATCTATCAGATCGGCGAAACCGACGACGGCCGGTTATTCATCGCGATGCCGCTCTACGAGGGGGAAACCGTCCGGGCGCGGTTGGAGCGGGGTCGTCTCACGTTCAGCGAGGCCCTTCCGATCGCTCTGCAGGTCGCGCGTGGTCTCGACCATGCTCACCAATCCGGCATCGTCCACCGCGACATCAAGCCATCGAACATCGTCGTCCTTCCCAATGGGACGGCCAAGATTCTCGACTTCGGGATCGCACAGATTCGTGACGCTTCGCTCGGCGATTCGAAAACGGTGATTGGCACGCTTGCCTACATGAGCCCGGAGCAGGCCAATGCGTCGGCCGTCGATGGCCGATCCGACATCTGGTCGCTGGCGGTCGTGGTTCATGAAATGTTGACCGGCGTCCGTCCGTTCGACGGGACGGACGGGCAGTCGGTACTACGAGCCATCCAGACCGTTGATCCGAACCTGATTGCCACCTCTTACCCCGATGTGCCCGAAGGGATCGAGCGCATCCTTCGTCGCGCTCTCGCGAAATCGCCCGGCCAGCGCCATCCGTCGATGTCGCATCTGGCCGCCGAGTTGTCTGCGCTGGCGCCGGCCGCGGACGGGCGCACCGTCGATGTCGTCGACGACGGGTTGCGAATGTCGACTACCGAGCGTCGCCGTGCCGCTGTGCTCGTCACGGTGATTTCTGACTATGCGTCGCTCGTCGAGCAGATGACGCCGATCGAGGCCCAGCGTCTCGTCGCGACGGTACGCGAGACGGCCGTTGACGTGGTGAGGGCGTACGGTGGGATCGTCAATCAAGCGATCGGGGAAGAGATCGTGGTGCTCTTCGGCGTGCCGATCGCGCACGACGACGACGATCTGCGGGCGGTTCGAGCGGCGCGCGACCTGCATGCGCGTATCGGTGCTTTGAAGATCGTCGGCGAGCTGTCGAACATCAGGGTCACCGTCAAATCGGGTCTGCACGTCGGACCAGTCGTCGCGCAGCGCCTGCACGAAGGCCCGCGCCGTTACGACATCATCGGCGCACCCGCAACCGTTGCGGCGCGACTGGCGGCGTGCGCCGATCCCGACGATGTGTGGGTGAGCCCGGAGACGCAGCGTCTCATCGAACCGTACTTGCATGCCGCTGCCTGTGCTCCGGTCGTGCTCGATGCGGTGACTGGCGCGGTGACACCATTCCGCCTGCTTGGAGAGACCGGGATTGCCACGAGCCTCGATGCCTCGCGACGGAGCGGACTGACACCGTATGTCGGCCGCGAGTCAGAGCTGTCGACGATTCGATCACACGTCGGCGACGCCGCACGCGGTGCCGGACGAGTCATTGCGGTCATCGGTGAGCCGGGTGCGGGCAAGAGCCGCTTGCTGCACGAGTTGGAGGAATCGCTCGGAGCCACGCCTGCCGTGCGCGTGCTTCACGCACGTTGTCGAGCGTATGGAGATGGCGTTCCCTATGGGGTGTTCGTGCAGGTCCTCTGTGCAGCGCTCGATTTCAGGACGCTGCCACGAAATTCCGAGACGGTCGTCACGAGCCTCCGCTTGCTCGAGCCGTCGCTCGAGCCTTTTCTGCCGCTGTTTCTCCATCTGCTGTCGGTCGCCAGCGACCGCCACGCACTGCCTCGACACCTTGAAGGCGAACATCTCCAGGCTGCATTGCTGGACGCACTCGCGACGCTGGTCGGCGTGCTCGCCCGGCGTGGTCCGTTGTGTCTGCTCGTCGAGGACTGGCATTGGGCCGACACGGGTTCCCGTGCCGCGTTTCTCCGTGTCGCAGAAGTGGCAGACGCGGCACCATTCATCCTGATTGTGACCAGTCGACTCGAGTACGGCGACGAGGATTGGCCCGCACAGACAACGCGAATCCGTCTCGAGCGGCTGAACTTCGATGCGTCGCGAGACATCATGGGCGCGGTTCTGGGTGTGCGCGGGGTCTCTGATGCGGTCGCTCACCAGCTGCACGAGCACGCGGGTGGCAACCCGTTCTTTCTCGAGCAGGTATGCCGCGCCCTCCTCGAGCGCCAGGCGGTGACGGTGCATGACGGCGAGGCGGTGTTGCTGGGTGACGGAAGCGCATTGCCGCTGCCCGCCACTGTGCAAGGAGTCATACGGGCGCGGCTCGACAAGCTCGACACCGATGCGCTCGAAATCGTCAGGGTGGCGTCAGTCATCGGACGTGAGTTCGATTACGCGCTGCTTGCGGAAGTGGTTGCTGCACACGTGAACCTCGGGCCGTCGATTGCCGCGCTGGCGACGGCCGGTCTCATCCAGCAGACGTCGGTGGCGCCGACGATCGGCTACCGTTTCACGCACGCCCTGACCCAGGAAGTGTGTTACGAGAGCTTCGTTGGCCATCAGCGCAAGACGCTTCATGGCACCGTTGGACGCGCACTCGCCTCATCGCATGCCCAGCGGCTGGACGACGTGGCGGCGTTGCTCGCACATCACTTCGCGCGCGCCGAAGACTGGCCCGCCGCGATTCGATTCGGCCGCCGGGCCGCCCAACGTGCGATTGCGCTCAGTCAGTTCGCCGATGCGCTCGTCACGCTGGATTCGGTTCTCGAGTGGGCCGGCCGGCTGCCGGGTGGCGGGCCGAGCGACATCACGACCGATCTGCTGCTTCAACAGGAGCGCTTGTGCGAGACGTTGGGGTTGCGTGCGCGGCAACGCCAGATCATCGACTCGCTGATCGCCCGCTTGGCAGGCGAAGCGAGCTCGGTGCGGCTGGCCGAAGTCTATCTTCGTCAGGGCGATCTCTCGACGCTGCTCAAGCGATTCGATGCGGCCGATCGGGCGCTCACGACTGCGCTCCGGATTGGCCGCGAGCGCCGGGACACGACGCTGCTCCGCAGCGGTCTGCGCAGCCTCGGGCTTCTCAGGTGGCATGAAGGGCGTCACGACGAGGCACTGGAGGTGACGCGCCGCGCGCTCGCCCTCGATCGTGAGTGCGCTGACGACGTTGCGGTTGCCGTCAGCCTGACCAACCTCGGGACCATCCTCAGGGCCACCGGCGACTACACCGGCGCGCGCGCGCACCTCGAAGCGGCGCTGGCGATGCGTGTGCTGCAACGCGATCCCAAGAAGCTTGTTTACACCCAGCACATTCTGGCCAACGTCTACCGTGCGATGGGCAAGACGGACCGGGCGCTCGAATACCTCATGCAGAACGACGAGATTGCCCGCCTGCACCTGCTGCCGATTCAGCGGTCGTTTCATCTCACGTCGCTCGCGCACATCCAATTGCAGGAAGGCCGGGTCGAGACCGCCCTCGACACGTACCGTTCAGCCATCGATCTCAGCCGGCGCGCCCGCCACGCGGATGGATTGGTACAGTCGCTGCGGATGCTCGGCAACGTGCTGCTGGGGCTGGCACGCTACGACGAAGCACTCCCGTATCTTCGGGAAGCGGCGCAGTTGTTCGCGCAGCTGGAGGACCGCGTCTCGGAGATCGAAATGTGGACGGGGGTGGCGGGCGTCCTCGAGCGACAATCGCCGGGCCAGGCTGCCGAAGCGTGGACCACCGTCCTCAGTCTCCAACAAAAACGCGGCGATGCCGCCGGTGAGCTCGAGGCGCGCGAAGGATTGGCGAGAGCGCTGCGTGCGGACGGATCCACGGATGCGATCAGTGCCTATGAATCGGCGCTCGCACTGGCCGCGACGATCGGGGAACGGACGCGCGAGGCGGCCATGCGAAATGTGCTGGGCATCCTCGAGTGGAACGGCGGCAACTACCATCGCGCATTGAGCCACTATGAAGCGGCACTGGTACTGGTGCGCGCACAGGCAAATCGTCGGCACGAAGCGGTCGTCTTGAACAGTCTCGGCGCCTGCCTGACCAAGCTTGGGCGACGCGACGAAGCGCGGACCGTGCTCGAGGACAGCCTCACGACTACCAGGGAGATCGACGCACCGGAGCTCGAAGCCGATGCGCTGTCCGCCCTCGGTCGGGTGGCGCTCGATGGCCACGACTTCAGCGCCGCGACGATCTGGTTCGACCAGTCACGGCTCGTGCGACGTGCTATTGGCGATCGGGCCGGTGAGGGATGGATGTATTTGCGCCTGGCCGCGCTCAAGCGCAAATGCGGGGAACGCGCCGCCGCGCTCAATGCGCTGGCTGCGGCGGGGTCAGCCGCCACTGAGACGGGAGATGCCGCGCTCTCGGCCGCGTGGGCAGACACGGTCCGCGACTTCGGTCAACCCATATAAGGAGAGCTGCGTCATGCCGCGTTTCATCATCGAGCGTTCTGTTCCCGGTCTGACGCGCGAAGCGTTGATGGATGCGGGCCGCCGATCCGTCCAGGCCCTGGCCGAACTGCCCGACGTTCGGTGGATCCGGAGTTTCGTCTCGGACGCCGAAGGCAAAATCTATTGCGAGTACGACGCACCAAGCGCCGAGGCCATCCGTGAGCACGCACGGCGGGCTGGGCTGCCAGTCGACCGGATCTCCCAGGTGTCTCTCGAGGTCAATCCCACGATGTTCGTGTGACAAGACCGATTTTCAACTCCCAACTCCCAACTCCCAACTTCCAAAACGAACTGTTTGGTTGTTGGGGGTTGGAGGTTGGGAGTTGACAGCTGTTCGTGTCGAAAATTACCCCCAGCGCGGCGTCTCGTCGGGGCTGATGCCGAGCAGCGTCTTGGCCACGATCTCGTGGGTGAGCATCGAGTTGGCTGGATGAATCCGCCCGAGGCGTGCATCGCGAAAAATCTGTTCGAGTCCGCTCTTGCGGAAGATGCCGAACCCGCCGGCAACGTCGAGCGCCAGATCGACGATGCGCCACGATTCTTCAACGGCGTGGTACTTCGCGGCAAAGATCTTGGCCGGCCACTGGGCACCGTGATCGACACCGTTCGACCAGTCGTGTGCCACCCGATCGAGATGCGGGCCGATCGATTCGAATGCCAATCCCATCGCGGCGACGCGATGCTGCACTTCGGCGTGATAGGCCATCGACCGGCTGAGGCCGATTGAACGCTTCGACTTCACGGCCTCGATGGTCAGGTCGAGTGCCTTGCGGGCCAGCCCGTAGTAGATGTTCCCGAAGCCGACGAGCGCCCATGCAAACAGCGACAGCACGAAGGCGTCGATGCCTGCCGCACCGGCCGGCACCACTCTCGCCACGTAGCGATCGGGCACGAAGACACCTTCGAGAATCGTGTCGTCGCTGCGGGTCGCGCGCATGCCGAGAACATCCCACGTCGGCTCGATCCGGTAGCCCTCGGTTTCGCGCGGCACGAAGGCGTGCACGATTTTCGGGTGCGCCGGATCGGCCATGTCCATGCCGTGGATGCCCAGGAACGTCCACACCGGTGTCAGGCTGCCGAACGACTTGCGCCCGGTGAAGCGATAGCCTCCCTCGACGCGTTCCGCCTTGGTCGTCGACAGCAGTACGGGAATGTCGTTTCCGCTTTCGGCGTGCCCGGCGGCAAACACCTCACCGGCCGCTGCGGCTTCGAGGACCCACCGCTGCGACGTGTCGCCGGCGCGCCAGCGATCGGCGGCGATGCCGGTCCAATAGAGGTGCATGTTGATGGCCAGCGCCGTCGGAGCGGCGTGGTATCCGAGACGGCGTTGGTGCTGCGCCACGTTCGCGAGTGACAGGCCGGCACCTCCGAATTCCTCCGGGACCGCAAGGCGCAGGTAGCCGGCCTGACGAAGCTCGTCGAAATCGTCCGAGAAGAAGGCGTTGTCGCGATCGTAGCCAGGTGCACGTTTCGCAAAGCGCGCGAGCATCTCGTCGGTCAAAACCGCCGTTGCGTTCACTGTGAGGGATGCCATCTGAACTCTCCTTCGCGGACCGCGGCGCACGACGCAGTGTCCGGCTTCAGCCGGACGTCCCGATGCAACCCGGTCGCATACGAAGAGCCACAACGCCGGAGATTCGGGCTCACGCGGTCGGGGTGAGCCTCACCGCGACCCGATGCGGCTTTCTGCGAGGAGGAGGCGCTATGAAGATTGAACGACTGGTGGGACGCGTCGCGCTCACGATCGGCGTGCTCGCGATCTCGGGTTCTGGTTGGGCGGCGAGCGCGCAGTCACACGACTCGCACGGCGCGGTGCCGAGCGCATCGCAGCAGCAGAAGTCACGTCGCAACGACGGGCAGCTCGTGCAAGCCGTTCGCGAAGCGACCAAAGACTTCGACGACGTCAACGTGGCGATCGGGCAGAATTACAATCTTCTATTCGGCTGCGTGAGCGGTGGTGATTTCGGCGCGATGGGCCTCCACTTCGTGAACCTGGACAAGGTGTTCGACGATGGGAAGCTTGCGGTCGGAGACCCCGAGATCGTGCTCTACGAGCCGACCCGCAACGGTGGCGTGCGGATCACGGGCGTAGACTATCTGGTCATTGCCGCTGACTGGCATAAGCACAACGTCGCGCCACCCGAACTGATGGGTCAGCTCTTCCACTTCTTCGAAAGCCCTAATCGCTTCGGGCTGGATCCGTTCTACACGCTGCACGTGTGGGCCTGGAAAGGCAACCCGGCCGGCACCTTTGGCAACTGGAATCCGGACGTCTCGTGCGACGCCTTCGTGCCGGAACCGACGCCGAGCAGCAACTGAGCCGCGCCGCGGGGCCGGAGCTGCCAGGATTTGCTGAGCAATTCTGGCGGCTTCGTCGATGTTGCACGGTGCAGCGACGAATGGAGGTTTGTTGAGGTAGAGTTACGTTGCAGCTGTCCTGAGCATCCCGCTCACTTTGCGGGTTCCTCATCATGGCTTAGCCGGAGGAATCCATGCGTGATCGCGGATGCGCGGTCTTCGTGTTCATACGATGACCGTTTACCTTATCAATCCCAGTCATGTGTCGTTCGGTATCGGCGTCATCACGCCGCGTTGGCTCTATGTGCTGGCTGCGGCAACGCCCGATTCATTCGGCGCTCCCCGGTTGATCGACGAGACGCTCGAGAGCTTCGACGCCTCGGTCATTGCCGCCGGTGACGTCGTCGGCATCGGCATCCACACCGGTAATGCTCTGCGCGGTTACGAGATCGGCGCGGCAGCGCGTGCCGCCGGCGCCTATGTCGTGTACGGCGGTATCCACGCCTCGCTCTATCCTGATGAGGCCCGCGAGCTCGGTTGCGCGCACGCGGTCGTGACCGGCGACGGTGAACGCGCATGGCCCGAGGTCCTCGGCGACTGTGTGGCGGGTGTTCCGCGCGCCCAATATGACGGTGGCCGGATCGAGGGCGATACCTTCCTCCCCGGCCGGTGGGATCTCCTGCCATCCGGGCGCTACATGTGGGGCTCCGTGCAGACGGTGCGAGGATGCCCCAAGCATTGCTCGTTCTGCTCGGTCTGGCGGACAGATGGCCAGCGTCCGCGTGCGCGTCACGTGGATCAGGTCCTCGACGAGATCGTGGACCTGCGGCGGCGTGGCTTCCGCTTCATTGCGCTCGCCGACGACAACTTCTACCCCGTCACGCTCGAGGATCTGCGCATGGCCTCGCGGCGCAAGGATCCCAGCCAGCTCGAGCGGCTGCAGGCGATTCGCGCCGAGCGCTTCCAGTTGATGGATGCTCTTGCCCAGCTGCCCGCGGATACGGTGTTCTTTACGCAGATCACGATGGAGGCGGCCGAAGACCCCGAGTTTCTCGAGGCGATGCGTCGGGCCCACATCAAGGGTGCGCTGGTCGGCGTCGAGGCGGTGACTCCCGAGGGCCTCAAGGACGTCTACAAAGATTTCAACGACAGCGGCGATGCACTGGTGACGCGGCTCCAGGAATTCCGGCGCCACGGCCTTCACGTCCTTGGCTCGTTCATCTTCGGCCTGCCGAGCGATCGCGCGAGCACCTTCGACGCGTCACTGTCGGTCGCGCAGCAAGCTGGCGTGACCTTCGCCCAGTTCGTGATGTTGACGCCGTTCCCTGGAACGCTCGACTTCGCGGCGTGGGAGAAGAGTCTTGGCGTCGATCCGCCGCACGTCGGCGGCGTGCCGATCTCGCGTCACTGGCTGATTCCGCAAGCGAAGCGGCCCAAGGTCTACATGGACCATCCGGTCATGGGCCCGGACGAGATCCGCGATCGCACGCAGGCGGTATGGGATCAGTTCTATTCGCTGCCAAACATCTGGGCCCGCTCGCAGGGCGCCGTGTCCTCGCTGAAAGCACGTCTGGCGTTCGTCCTCATCTCGAAGATCTATCGCCAGATGTACGCGAACACCGGGATTGCGACTGACAGCGCGCGTGTCAATCGTTCCGCGCGGTGGGCACGGCTGATGGCGATTCCGTGCCGCCGGCTCTTTGCGGGCCGGCCGATGCCGGAGTTGCGGATCGCCAGGCCGATCGTCGATGCTTCCTCGCCGCGTATGCTGCGCATGGCCTCGTCGCAACACCGGCCCGGCGCCTGAACACTCAGATGATGCGCTGACGCGCATCATCCCATCGCCAGAGTCGGGTTCCGCTCCGCAAGTGGACGCCGCCCAACCATCGATCGATGCCGCAGAGAGCGACTCGGTCCGATGCGCCTGTGAGTACCGAGCGGCCAACGTTCGTGAGCGTCACGGTACCGCGCAGGACATGTCCCTGCGCGTCGCCTGACACGTCAAGCGTCAAAAGAGCCGGCGACGTGCGCGCCAGCGTCTCAGCCAGTGCTGCCAGCGAACTGTCGGTCACGTAGTAAGCCTGCTCGCCTTCATGGATTCTCCGAAACACCTTCGACAGTGCGATCCCGTCACCACTTGCTAGCTCGAGAAGACGGCGCTCGGTTCGCGACAGACCGTCTCGGGTAGACGGGTATTCCTGAAGAAAACGGGTGATGGCTGGAGCGAGATACGGCAAAGCTGACGTGTCGTCCCGCAAGAGCGCGTCGAGCGCTTCAGGTGTCGGCTCACGAAACGCGTGCCACGCTCGTTGCGCCAGATCGTAGTGAGGAGTGCTGACCGGTTGTCTCGTCTCGACGAGCGATGCAAGTTTGCCAGGTGTGAGCTCACCGAGACCCTTGAAGTCGGGACGTCCCGGAAACGATCCGATGCAGATCAGCGACACCGGCTTGGCCGCCGGCAGATGTTCGCGGAGCCACGAGAGCAGCTGAATCAGATTCAACTGATCGAACAGATCGTGTTCGAACCAGAGGACCAGCTCTTCGTATCCGTCGTGACGCTCGATCGTCGCGCGCCACTCGCGCAGGTCGTTGACTGGATCGAGAGACAGGTCGCCTCCAGCCCACGCGACCCAGGCCAGGTCACCGGGCCCGGCAAGGTGGCGCATGCGCACGTCGAGCAGTTCGGCGTCGCTGAGCCCAGCGGGAACCGGTCCCTCGTACAACGGATCGGCCCAGATCGAGCACGCTCCGGGAATGCCGGCCGCTTCAATGGTCATGGTCGTGCACGTGCCATTGGCCACGTGCAGAAAGCGATGTCGTGCGGCTGAAATCACGTCTGCCCCTCCGAGATGGCCGTCTTCTCGTGTATCAAGACGCTGTCGAGTCCGCCAGCCGAAACGTTGCGGCAGCGGCGGAGCTTGGGACTAATATTCTCGCGCACGACAATGTTGGAGGGCATATGGCGAAGGCACGCCTGTCAGTTCTGGTAGTGCTGCTCGTGGCGTCGAGTCCGGCGGTCAGCGGGGCCGACGTCGGCCTTTTGCGCACGGCTCAGGCGCTCGACGAAGCACGCGGCTACTGCCTCGATATCGCGGGCTTCGGTGCGACACTCCGTCTCGACGATCCACTCCAGGCGCACACCTGCAAGTACGGATCGCCGCTTGACGATCAGCGCTTCGAGCCGACTGCCAACGGCGCCATCAAGGCCAGTCTCTACGATCGCTGTCTGGCTGCCACGGCATTGGAGCCGGGCGCCAGGCTGGTCGTTCGCGCATGCACGTCTGCACCCGCCCAACGCTGGACGATCGGAGCTGGGCGTCTGAGCCCAGACTCGCGACGCGATCTGTGTGTCTCGGTCGCAGATGCCAAGGGCGAAATCGCGGGGACGCCGGCGCTCATTTCGCCGGTCTACCGGCGGCGCGATGTTGGCCTTGAGCGTTGCGACGATGCGCAGCAGGCGCGCCAGTCATTCCGCTGGTCGCAGCCTGACGAGATTGGACTGAGCAGCGCCGACGTCGTCCGCAATACCATGCCGGCTGACGTGGCGAAACAGCTCGCTGCATTTGGCACGGAGTTCGACGGTGAGATAGCCGGGCAGACCGCGAAGCTCTATGCGTCACAGCCCCGCGTCTACGAACCGGGTGAAATCAAGGTCGCGAAAAATCTCGCATACGGCGCGCACGAAAGGCAACAGGTCGACATTCACACTGCGACCGTGCGCAGGTCCGATCGTCCGGTGCCCGTCGTCGTCGTGTTTCATGGCGGCGGTCTCATCGGGGGCAGCCGCGCAGCGACGACAAATGTCGCGGACTACTTCGCGAGCCTGGGATACGTCGGCGTCAATGGCGGCTATCGTCTCGCGCCCGAATCGAAGTGGCCAGAGGGCGCGCGCGACGTTGGTGCTGCGGTGACCTGGTTGAAGAGCCATGCCGCTGAGTACGGGGGCGACCCCGAGCAGATCTTCGTGGTCGGACTCTCGACCGGCGCGTACCATGCCGCCACGTACGTCTTCAGACCGGAGCTGTTGCTCCCGGCGACGGCGCGTCCTGCGGGAGCCATTCTTCTCTCAGGCCCCTACTCTTTCGATTTCGCGTCACCATCGAAGGGCGAGCTGGCTTACTTCGGCGAGGATGCGAAGCGATGGCCGGACATGGTGATTCCCGGTCACGTTACCCGTGGCGACATTCCGGTGCTCTTTACGACCGCCGAATGGGACAACGCGCGGTATCTGTGGCCGCAAGCGGCGGTCTACAAGGAACTGATCGACAAGCATCGCGCACGGCCGCGCTACAGACAGAGTCCTGGACACAATCATTCGTCGCAGCTTCTGTCGGTGGGTACCCCGGACACGACTGTGTCACGTGAACTGGTGGACTTCATCGAGCGCACGGTGAAGCGCTGATGACGAGAGTCTACGCGGCGCGTGAGTGCATTGACTCGTCTCCTGGCATGACCGAAAGGAGCTCCATCGTGAACACGCGCTCAATCGCGCCTGTGCTTTCGACGCTGCTGGCGTGCGTCTTCCTGGTCCACGCCGCCGGCATCTCGGCGCAGTCAGGCACGGCCTACACGGTGAACCCGGGCTGGGCTCAGCTTCCGCAGGGAACGAACTGGAACGGGAACACCACGTGGATCACCGCGGACGGAAAGGGCAACGTCGTAGTGCTGGTCCGCACCGCGCCGTACTTCCGCGTGTTCAGCCGTGACGGCAAGTTCGTGAAGTCCTTTGGGGACGATGGGCTGTTCGAGAGCGCGCACAGTGTGACCATCGACGCGCAAGGGTCGCTGTGGGTGACCGACTCCGCTGCCCATGTCGTCCATAAATTCAGTCCGGACGGCCGCCTGCTCATGACGCTCGGCAAGAAGGGCGTGGCTGGCGACAACACGTCGCGGGAGTTGTTCAACCAGCCCAACCACGTGGCCATCGCACCCAACAGCGATATCTACGTGTCGGACGGATATGTGAACGCACGTGTCGTGCACTTCTCCAGCCAGGGACAGTTCGTCCGCATCATCGGCGGGGTGAAAGGCTCACAACCCGGGCAGCTGCAGCTTCCTCATGGCGTCGCGCTGGATTCGCGCGGCCGAATCCTGGTCAACGACAGCGACAACCAGCGCGTGTCGGTCTTCGACAAGGACGGGAAGTTCGTCGAGATGTGGCCCTACCCCTCACGCGGCGGCATCGCTGTGTCTGCCGACGATACCGTCTTCGTCAGCGACGTCAACGTCGGCATCGTCAACATCGTGAAGGATGGAAAAAAGATCGACAGCGTGTCCGCTGACCGGGCCCATGGGATGGGGATCGATACCGACGGCTCGATCTACGTCTCCGGCGCGTCGCGGATGACGGTGATGAAGATCGCGAAGGCCAAATAGTCACGCCGTCGCTGAGCTGATGCCCGCTCACGCCTTGAAGGAATAGTCGCGTGCCACGTCGCAAACCGTAATTCGGAATTCGGCGAACCACCGCTCTCTGCCGAGCCGCTGCGCTTCGCGATGTTCAGGATGGTTGCGCCACGCCGCCATTGTTTCGTGCGACTCGAATTCGACGACCGCGAGTTCTTCACCATCGGTGGAGGCGTATGTCGGGCTTTCCTGCGTTGACTCCCAGCATAGGCGGCTGCACGGCGCCGACCGTCCTGAACGCGTGTCCGAACGTCCAAATTCATCGCGCTCGGTCGCCCGAGATTGACGCGCTGGTAACGTGATGAAGATTGGCCGAGGCGCTGCCGTACCATCATGGAGTGTCGCACTGGACGTCGTGGCGTGACCGATTCACCGCCAGTGCAGCAAGTTCTGGTCAAGCTTCTTCGGCGCACGTTGAGCTCGACGAATCTGTGGGCGGAACGATTCTCGATCCTCGCAATTCAACGACATGAGCTCTGTTACTGACGCCAAGGAATGACTTGTCACTCGGGCGTCTTCTGTGTACTGTATCGATAGAGCACACAGTTGACCACACTGCGCCTGAACCCGCTCTCGGGTACGCCTCTCTATCTCCAGCTCGTCGAGCACCTGAAGCACTCGATCGAGGCCGGTGTCATCAAGGCGGGTGAACAACTCCCCAGCGTTCGCAAGATGGCTGAGGACCTGTTGATCAATCCCAATACGGTCGTCCGCGCCTATCATGACCTCGAGAGCGAGGGCATCGTCGAGCTGCGGCATGGCTCCGGCGTGTTCGTCCGTGAGTCCATTTCGGCCCGCGTAGACATGATCAAGAAGGCGGCACCGATTGTCCGGTCCGCCGTCGATCGTCTCGAGTCGCTCGGCTTCGGCGAGGACGACATTCGCCGATTGATGGAGAACGAGCTGGCCCTTCGCCGAACGGCGAGACAGACGAGGAAGCATCGTGCGTGAGCTCTCTGTCGATTCGGCCGACCCGGTCGTCGCCGTGACGAACCTGTCTCGCAGCTTCGGATCGAAGAAGGCGCTGAACGACGTGACCCTCGCCGTGTCACGGGGCTGCGTGTTCGGCCTGGTCGGGGAGAACGGAGCGGGGAAGTCGACGCTCATCAAGCATCTGCTTGGACTCTGGCGCGCCCAGACGGGTCGTGTGGAGGTGTTCGGCCTCGACCCGGTGTCGGACCCGACAGCGGTGTTGGCGCGGATTGGATATCTCTCCGAACAGCCAGACCTGCCAGGGTGGATGCGCGTTGCCGAACTACTGCGTTACAGCCAGGCGTTTTACCCGCGATGGGATGCGACATACGCCGAGCAGTTGCTGAAACAGTTCGACCTCGACCTCGGTGCACGCGTCAAGACACTCTCCAAGGGACAGCGCGCCAGGCTCGGCCTGATCGCCGCGGAGGCCCATCGTCCTGACCTGTTGATCCTTGACGAGCCGAGCTCGGGGCTCGATCCGATCGTTCGCCGCGACATCCTCGAAGCCATCATACGCACGGTGACCGACGAAGGACGCACGGTTCTCTTCTCGTCGCACCTGCTGGACGAGGTCGAGCGAGTCTCTGATCACGTCGCCATGCTGCACCACGGAACGCTCAAGCTGTGTGCGCCGCTCGAGGACGTCAAGGCGCAACATCGCCGGATCGTGCTGAGGTTCGATGTCGCGCACGCGGCGCCGCCGGACGTACCGGGTGCGATACGAGTCGATGGGGTGGGCCGGGAGTGGACGGTGATTTGCGACGCGGCTCGAACGCATGCGCCGGCAATGGCGCAGCATCTCGGCGCCAGCATCGTGGACGATTCCGCGGCGTCCCTGGACGAGATCTTCGTGGCCTATGCCGGCGCGAGTCCCGCGACGCCATCCAGTCGGCTACGTGCAGTGAACTGACGTCATGCGCACGCCCACGTACGCGCTGCTGTGGGAGATCTGGCGGCGCAACCGCACTGTCGTGGCGGTGATTGCCGCCGTCACTGTTGCCGGCAGGATCCTCGATGCCTCTGAACGTGCCAGTGGCAGTGTCGATCCTTCAGCGCTCGTCGGGATCTCGTGGATGGTGTCGTTCGGGCTCCTGTTTGGAATCTTCAACTACATCGAATCGAGCGACGGCCGTGGACTCGGTCGCTTTCCAGAGCGCCTGTTCGTACTTCCTGTTTCCTCGCTGCGACTTGTCGCGATTCCCGTTCTCACGGGAATCGCCTCGGTGGAGCTGCTGTACCTGTTGTGGCTCGACCCGCTCTCGCGGGGCGCATCGACGAGCGCGTGGTTCGTTGGATTGCTGCTTGGCGCGTCGATGGTGTGTTACCAGGCTGTGTTCTGGACGCTCGAGCGCCTCGGCCCTTTGAGACTCATCGTCGTCGGCGTGCTGGTATTCAGCGCGTTCGGCGTCGGCCTCTTACCCTCCTTCCCTCCCAGCCCGCCACCTCCGTGGCGCTCGGAAGCAGGTGTGGCGGCGATGGCCGTTGCCCTGGCGGGGATCGTCTTTCTCTTCGAATGGCGCTACATCGAGCGCCTGCGGACCGGGAGTGGACGACGCCTACCCCGCGAGTCGCTCCTTGGTTCGGCTGCTATCGCATGGCCGAGAGCACGACGGCCATTCTCATCGCCCGCGGCCGCTCAGTTCTGGTTCGAGTGGCGATGTTCCGGTCTTGCGTTGCCGGTGCTGGTTGGGGGCGTGCTGCTTGCTGTCATCGCGCCCTACTCGTGGTTCGCACGCGATGCCGCGGCCTGGAGTTTTCAGCTTCTCTACGGAACGCTCGCGATGCCAATCATCCTCGCGATTCCGGTCGGGATGGCGTTCGGCAGGCCGACGTTCTGGTCGGACGACCTGTCGATGCCTGCCTTCGTCGCCGTCCGCCCTCTCACCGACGAGGACATCGTTGCGATCAAGCTGAAGGTGGCGGCGGTAAGCGTCGTGGTGTCATGGGTGCTGGTGCTCGTGTTCCTTGGCGTGTGGCTTTCCCTCTGGGGAAATCTCGATGGAGTCAGTCAATTCGCCATCCAGTTGTGGGCGTTCCACGGACATTCGGCCGCCGCCGTGTACGGGATTGCTGCCCTGATCGTGATCGCCGGGATGCTCCTGACCTGGCGGTTCCTGGTCATTCGCCTGTGGAGCGGTCTGTCCGGAAACCGTCCGCTATTCATTGCGTCCGTGATGGCCCTGGTGATCGTGGTCATCGCCTGGATGGTGTTCGATGGGACCAGGCTACCGGGCTGGGTGCTCGAAGGTCCGGCTCGTATGGCAGCAGTCGTGTGGATTCTCGCGATTGCAGTAATCACGAAGTACTGGCTGGCCGCCTTTTCCTGGCGCAGTGTCTCCGTGCGCTACGCGCGGCAGTACCTGCTGGTGTGGGGCGCAGCTACGACCTGCTTGCTCGCGTTCGCGCTCTCGTTGTGGGGCGTCGCGAAGATCTATGTGGCACTCGATATCTACCGCTTCCAGGGCTTGATGATTCTTTTCGCGTTGCTGGTCATTCCCGTCGCCCGCCTGGGATTCGCGCCGTCGTGTCTGGCGCGAAATCGGCATCGCCTGACATGAGCCAAGGTGCATGAATCGCCGGTTTGCGGTCGTTGCTGTGATGCTCAGCGCAGTCGCGCTGTTTCTGCCGGCGCGAAGCCAGACGTTCACGCGTGTGGCAATCGAGGGGCGTTCGATGCGCATGCTGCTGGCCGGCAGCGGAGCGTCCACCGTGGTGTTCGAGAACGGACTCGGTCCTCCGCTGGAGATGTGGGGAAAGGTCCAGCCTCAGGTGAGCCGCTTTGCACGGACGGTCGCCTACGATCGCGCCGGCGTCGGCCTATCAGAACAGGGACCGGCCCCTCGCGACGGTCGTCAGGTCGCCCGTGAATTGCGCGACGCTCTTCGCGTCGCAGGGGTGGCGCCACCGTACGTGCTGGTTGGGGCCTCACTGGGCGGTCTCTACATCCGAGTCTTTGCGGGCATGTACCCGGAGGATGTGAGTGGGATGGTGCTGGTCGATCCGACTCACGATGTGGCGCCGTTGGAGCGGCCGGTCCACCCGGAACTCGATGTAGTGGGGGAGACGGTGGAACAGGCGCGGTCGAGCCTGATTCCGCCACGCGTACCGCTCGTTCTCATCGACGCGATCGGCCGGCAAGAAGTGCCGTTTACAAGCGCCGCCATCCGGCTGTTGCGCGCGAAGCAGCGACCGGCCATCGACGGCGAGTCACGTGCGTACGAAAAGTGGCTGGACGGGATCCACGGCGCGCGACTCGTCGTTACCCGCGACAGCGGCCACAACGTTCCGATCGAGCAGCCGGACCTGGTGGTTAACACCATACGCCAGGTTGTCCATGAGGCAGGGGATCGACAGCGCCGATGATGCTCGCCGCAGGCTGGCGCGGCTCATTTCGCGTCGTGGAAGATCACCCCGACGGTGTAACGGTGACCAGATCGCAGGCGGCTGACGCCGTGTCGCAGGTTGACGCGATAGATGCCGCGTGTTCCTTGAACGGGACGGTTGTGGACCGCAAAGGCCACGCCGTCGCCGCGACGAAGCGGCACGACCTCGGCTCGTGACTGCATCCGTGGCCGTTGTTCGGTCAACACGAACTCGCCGCCAGTGAAATCCGTGTCGGGCTCCGAGAGGAGAATCGCCACCTGCAGCGGAAAAACATGCTCGCCGTAGAGGTCCTGATGCAGCGCGTTGAAGTCGTCCTCGCCATATTTCAACAGCAGCGGCGTCGGTCGCGTCTGGCCTGCCTCGTGGCACCGCCTGACGAAGTCTGCGTGCGCGTCGGGGTAGCGTTCGTGGAGTCCCATCGCTGCGCTCCACCGGTTGGCGATCGGCGCCAGACGCGGATACAGCGCCATCCGTAGCGCGGCGATCTTATCGGGCAGCGGATAGGCGAAGTATTTGTATTCACCGCGTCCGAAGCCATGGCGTGCCATCACGATGTGGCTGCGAAAATGACGGTCGTCCGCGTAGAGCCCGGCGATCGCTGCGCATTCGCTCGCGGTGAGGAGTTTCGGCAAGAGCGCCCAGCCGTGGGCATCGAGGTGCTGTGCGATCAGCGGCCAGTCGTAGGCGCTGACCTGGTGGTCGATGTCCACCACCGCGACGTCCTCGGTCCGCGCCGCTGTCCTCATACCACTCTCTCCCGAGCCAGCAGTTTCTCTTTGCGCTGCACTCCCCACTTGTAGCCGGACAACGATCCGTCCGTCTTCACGACGCGATGGCAGGGGATCGCGACTGCCAAAGCATTCGCACCGCACGCCTGGGCAACGGCGCGCGCGCCATTGGGCGCGCCGATGCGCGACGCAAGCTCCGCATAGCTGGTGGTGGAACCAACGGGAATCCGGCGAAGAGCCGTCCACACGCGCTGCTGGAATGCGGTGCCTCGTACGTCCAGTGGCAGGTCAAGGCCTTTCGCCGGGTTCTCCACGAAGCCGATGACCCTGGCAACAGTCCGCTCGAAGGTCCTGTCTCCCCCTATGAGGGTCGCACGAGGCAGGCGATCCTGAAGGTCACGGACGAGCGCATCGGGATCGTCGCCGAGCAGAATCGCGCAGACGCCCCTGGCACTCTGCGCCACCAGGACAGATCCGAGCGAGCATTGACCAACCGCGAAGCGAATCTTGGTATCGGCGCCACCGGCACGGTAGTCCGTCGGCGTCATGCCCAGGAATTCGCCAGACCTCTCATAGAAGCGGCTCGCAGAGTTGAACCCCGCGTCGTAGATCGCCTCCGTCACCGTCTTGCTCGCGCCTGTGAGCTTGTCGCGGAGGCGTTTCGCCCGGTGTGCCGCCGCATAGGCCTTCGGCGTCACGCCGGTGACCGCTTTGAACACCCGATGAAAGTGATAAGGGCTCAGGCCCGCTCGCTTCGCGAGCGCCGCAAGCGTCGGCATGGTCTCCGCGGTCTCGATCACGCGACACACCGCAGCCACTTTCGAGGCATGGAGCTGCTCGAGTGGCGGCTGATCCGGCCGGCAACGGCGGCACGGTCGAAAACCCGCTCGTGCCGCGTCGGCTGCCGTTGCGTGAAAGCGCACGTTCTTCGGGTTCGCCAGCCGCGAGGAACAGGACGGGCGGCAGTACACCCCCGTTGTTTGAACGGAGTAAAAGAACGTGCCGTCCGCTCGCTGGTCGCGCGCAACAACGGCCTCCCATCTGGGGTCCAGTGAGGTGGAGTTTCCGTCTCGGCGCGGTTTCATTCGTTCAACGGACATCGTGTGACCTGCAGTAGTTGTCATGCCTTTGACTATGACGGTCGCGGCGTCAGCGAACACTCCGTTTCTTGCGGTGAAATCGCGCATCGGGCGATGCATCAGGCCCGCCACATGCCGCCAGTCACCGCCAGTTCAGCAATGGCAGGACAACGGGATGGATCGCGTCTCAGGAACAGAATAACAAGGCCACGCCGACGAGCTGGGCGCGCCCGACATCCTTCTGCGGCAGTCGCGGGATTCGTCCTGCCTGGCCTGCTCGTTGGTCTCTCCAGTCACACGAGGCTTGCCGGTGCAGGCGCGGCCCGACCCGACGGCGTTCACGGTGGTGGACGGCGCATCGGCTGATGCGGACACCGAGTTCCTCTACCAACTTCCGGCACCAACGACATTCGACCGGTTCGCGGTGCCGAACGTCCGCGAGGCTTCCAACAACGATGAGAGCGGGCGATCGCTCAACCGGCGAGTGGAGGTGAAGTGTCAATGACGCGCAGGGCACCTGGCGGAAACTACCCAGGCTCACCCGGCGCAGATTGGGTGGTTTTGCCGAAGCGCCAGGTCCTGGCCCTCCTTCACGCTGACGTGCAGGAGGAGAGAGCCAAATGAAGACCCAGAGCATTGCCGCCGCAAGCGTGTGTACCGTGCTGATTCTCAGCCCGGTGTTGGCGCAAGCCGACGTCGTCCTGGACTGGAACGAAATCATGGTTACGGTCGTGGCCGATCAGCCCCAACCGCAGATGAATCGGATCGCGGCCATCACCCACCTCGCCGTGTTCGAGGCGGTCAATGCCATAGCGGGCGAATACACGCCCTATCTATCCACAGTGAATCCGACTCCCGGTGTGTCTGCCGAAGCAGCGGTAATTGCAGCGGCCCATGAAGTCCTCCGGCATTACGTTCCCGACAAAGCCGCATTCCTCGATGCAGCCCGCAGACGCTCTCTCGGCGCAATTCGCGACGGTCATGCCAAGACAGCGGGCATCGCGATCGGCGAGGCGTCAGCGGCGCGAATGATTGCCGAGCGTGAGGATGACGGCTCCGAGCCATCGGAGTTCTACCTACCGAGCTCCTCGAACCCGGGTGAATGGCAATTGACGGCAGACTGCCCTCCCGCCGGAGGGGTCTTTCTTCATTGGCGCAACGTGAAGCCGTTCGTCCTCCGTCGCGCCAATCAGTTCCGGTCGGACCCGCCACCTGCGTTGACCAGCGGCCAGTACGCCCGCGATTACGAAGAGGTCAACGACGTTGGTGGTCGAGACAGCACGGAACGTCCTCAGGATCGGGCCGACGTCGTGCAGATGTACGCCACGGTAGGTGGTGCGATTCTCTGGAACCCGATTGCAAGGCAGCTTGCTGCGGCTCGCCATTCTTCACTCTCCCAGAATGCGCGCACCTTCGCTCTGCTCAACATGGCGTTGAGCGACGCCCTCATCGCGGTGTTCGAGACGAAGTATCACTACAACTTCTGGCGGCCGGAGACGGCGATTCCGGCGGCTGCTAGTGACGAAAACGACAAGACGGATCCGGACCCTTCGTACGTGCCGTTCATCAGCACGCCTTGTTTCCCCAGCTATCCCTCAGGACACGCGACCACCAGCTACGCGGCGCGCGAGATACTCGAGCGCGTTTTCGGACGCCGGGGCCATTCGATCGTTGTGTCGGCTCCAGCAGTCCCCGATGTGATCCTCCAGTACACGAGATTGAGGGACATCACCTCCGACATCGACGACGCTCGCGTCTACGGCGGCATCCACTTCCGGTTCGACCAGGAAGGAGGTGCCGAGCAGGGACGGCACGTGGGGGCGTACGTGTATCGCCACAGTCTGAGGCCGGCCAAACTTCACCCGAAGCTCTTATCGTCGGCAGTCGGCCCATAGACCGAAGGCACCTTCGACCCGAGCAGGCGCAAGTACACCGTCATCTGTCCCCGATGATGCGCTGAGTGGAGGAACGTATCGCGAATCACTTGCTCACGCGGCTGCTCGAGCGCGAGGTGACCACTCGCGAGGAGCCGCCAGGATGTCTCGAGATGCGCATCGGTGGTCTTCTGCAGGGCTTCTCGCGCCTGCGCGACCGCCTTGTCGAGCGCTGCAACGAGCTCTGCGGTCGTATTCAGTGGAGCTGGTTTGTATTGCGGTCCGTCTTTCGGCGCGATGTCCAGCTCATCGAGCGTGATCGCCATGCCGACCCAGGATGGAATATTTGCAACTAGATCCGACAAGTAGCCGAGCTGCATAGACCTCTCGTGCGGCTTCCACTCGCGCTTACCTGCCGGCACGCGTTCGAGCACACGCCGGGACTTGGCCGCTTCACTCTCGAGCTCCGCGAGAAACCACTCCGTCATCGTCATAAGTACCTCCAAGGGGTGTCAGGCAGTGAATCGTGAACGAATCTCTTCGCCAGGAAGGGTCGACCGTGACGCACGACGGGCTAATGTATTGCCGATGGAGAACCGACTATGACCACCGCGAAACTGCATCGGACGGCCGCACTCCTCACAACTACCTTCTGTCTCGTGCTGGCCGCACGGCCCGCATCGGCGCAGAGCGGCGAGCACCTGGAAACGATCCACCATCCTGCCTACGACGCGACCATTTCCATGCCGTTTGTGCCGGCGATCAAGGTCAAGAGCGGCAAGCTGCTCTGGCTTTCCGGTGGAACTGCCTTGCCCGTCTATCACGATCACCCGCACCGGCGGGATCAGATCCTGAAATATCTGCCGAACGATCTTGAAGCGCAGATGCGACAGACGATGGACGGTATCATGGCGACGCTGAAAGCTGCCGGCGGCTCGCCGCGTGATGTCGTGCACCTCTTCATCTTCAGAGCACGGCCGCGCATCGGCGACATCGGCCGAGCGAGCGCCGTGGTCAGCTCGTACTTCGCGCCGTTCAACCACAAGCCTACGACCACCAATCTGGCGGTGCTGGAGCTTGGCGAGCCCGAGCAGCTGGTCGAGATTCAAGCGGTCGCGGCGGTGGACTAGACGTGACCTCGTGGACACGCAAACACGCCGGGTGCTCCGCCTGCGTGCCGCCTTCGCAATGACCTCATCACCGGCCGCCACAGGTGCACGCAGAGGCAGTCCCAATTTTGCATAACCATTCGGACAGCCGCTCGCGACCACAAGGAGCACATGAGCATGAATCAAAAGAACACGATCTGCCTCTGGTTCGACAAGGATGCGCATGAGGCGGCGCGTTTCTACGCCGCCACGTTTCCGGATAGTAAAGTGACCGCTGTTCGCAAGGCGCCCGGCGATTACCCGGGCGGCAAACAAGGCGATGTGCTCACGGTGGAGTTCACCGTTCTGGGCATTCCCTGTCTCGGCATCAACGGCGGCCCCGAGTTCAAGCACAGCGAAGCCTTCTCCTTCCAGATCGCGACGGACAACCAGGAAGAGACGGACCGCTACTGGAACGCGATCGTGGGCAATGGCGGCAAGGAAAGCCAGTGCGGTTGGTGCAAGGATCGCTGGGGCCTCTCATGGCAGATCACCCCGCGCGTGCTGACCGATGCGATGGCGGCCGGTGGCGATGAGGCAAAGCGTGCCTTCAAGGCAATGATGCCGATGAAGAAGATCGACATCGCCACCATCGAGGCGGCGCGGCGGGGCTGACACAGCCGGCTGTCGCGCGCTGTCAGTCCCTGGTGCTTCGTGCCTGGATCTCTTTGAGAGGATCGCCGCCATCAATGAAGAGACGCCCGCCTTTTACTAAAGCTTGCGATATTCGGCTCAGCGCGATGCGTCCAGCAGCGGGATGGCGCCCGTCCAAGGCTCCGACTCGGACTGCGAAAGCCAGATCGTACAGCCGCTCTCCGCTGGCGAGAGCGAGGTCTTCGACTGAGACACACCGGAACTCGAGGCGGCCCGTGGCCAGCTCTGCGCGGGAACCAGCCACCGCCTGGGCAATCGCTTTCGGAGAGCGGTCAATGGCCAGCACATGCCCCTTGTCGATGCGCCGAAAGACTGCTCGCGCGGCAACACCGGGGCCACAACCAATCTCCAGGACGCGCATTCCGGGTCGAAGCGGAAGCGCTTCAACAATCGCCGCAAGTCGAGGCGACATCTTTTCTGTCTTTCGTTCATGAGGATCGGCGGGTCCCATCTGGGTGTCCCCCTCGCCCGTTGGCTCCGGTCCCGAGCTACACCGCGGCAAAGTCGGTCAGCATGGCCCATACGCGTTCCGGTGGGTGCGGAATGCGGCGCATGAAGGTTACTTCGTAGCCTTTCGTCCTTCTGTTGCTTGGCATCTCGATCGCCGGGATCTTCGTTAGCGCCTCGAGATCGTCAGGCGTCGCAGCTCGAATCGCATGAGTCCACATGGCGAGTTGTCCGCGCCTCAAGATACTCTCGGGTCTCGGCGCCAGCCCTGCGTCTCGAGCAGGTCGGTAACGCGATCGCGAATCTCATCGCGAATCCGCCGCACCTGCTCGAGCGGTTTCCCTTTTGGATCTTCCAGCGGCCAATCGTCACGCTCGAGACCGGGAACGACCGGACACTGATCGCCACATCCCATCGTGATCAGCAGTTGAGCTCGTTGTGCCAGTTCACTTGTGAGTTTTGACGTCGACGCTGCCGACAGGTCGACGCCCACCTCGTTCATGGCGGTGACGACCTCGGGATGAACGCGCGGACCTGGCTCCGTACCAGCGGAGACCGCTCGCGCCATCATCGGATCGGACAACAGATTGAACCAGGCAGCGGCCATTTGTGAGCGGCCGGCATTGTGGACGCATGCGAAGAGCACGGTATTCATGTCGCAGACTATTCAGAGAGCGGGACCACGACGCGATCCGCCGTTCCAGGGAGCGACGGTACGAGCCACCGGAAGAGAACCGTGGCGGTGGCCGCCCCGGCGAGTTGGGCGCCGATGAACCCCGGCACGTCAGCCGGGCGAATGCCAGCGAACGTATCGGTTAACGCGCGCGCCACAGTGACGGCGGGGTTCGCGAACGACGTCGATGCGGTGAACCAGTAAGCCGCCGCAATGTACGCGGCCACGGCAAACGCTACAGCATCTGACCTGCGCCGCGAGCATCCCCAGATCACGGACAGGAGACCGAACGTCGCCACGAACTCGCTGAGCATCTGCGCGGACCCACTCCGCGCGTGCAACGACAGCATGACGAGGCGCTCTCCGAACATCAGGTGGGCCAGCCACACGCCGAGAATGGCGCCGACGAGTTGTGCGGCCACGTATCCAGGCACCTCTCGCCACCGAAGGCCCTTCTGTGACGCGTCAGCGATGGATACCGCCGGATTGAAGTGGGCGCCTGAGATCGGGCCAAAGGTCAGGATCAGCGCGACGAGCGCGGCCACCGTCGCAATGGTGTTGGCCAACAGCGCGACCGCGGCATTCCCGCCGGATAGCCGTTCGGCCATGATGCCTGAGCCGACCACGGCCGCGAGCAGGATGGCAGTCCCGAGCGCCTCGGCCGTGAGTCGGCGAGGCAGATCGGCCGTCATCAGAGTCGCTTCCGCATGACGATCGCCGAAGCCGGACACGCCGATTGGAACTCGACAGACTGCTGCACAGACTCAGGTATGTCGTCGCGGGTGATCCGCTCGAATCCGAACCGGGGGAAGAAGCCGTCGGCCGTGGTCGTCAGCAGGAAGACAGTTGCCGCACGATGCGCGCGCGCAAGCGCCAGCGCGGCGTCGGTGAGGCGCTGGCCGAGTCCCTGGCCCTGCACTCGCTCATCAACGACCACTGAACGAAGGAGGGCGCCATCAGCGTACAACTCCAGACCCGCGGCGCCTACGACCTCTCCGTCCAGACGTGCCACGAGCAGCGCGTCACCCATGCGGCTGGCGCCATCGACCGGCAAGGCGTGCCGCTCGAGCAGTGCAAGTACACCTGCCAGATCTTCATGCTGCGCGCTTTCAATGGTGGCCGGCATGACGTCATCCTCGAGGCGTGCAGCACGCTCCGCCCGTCTCGGTCGGCACGACGTAGAGCGGTCCGAACGCCTTGTCGAACTGCGCGCGATCCCTCGAGGTGGTGGTAACGCTCGTCAACGCCTGAACGGCCGCGTCCAATACCTGCCGGATCTCAGGGGTGAGCGACGGCGAGACGCGATAATGCATCCACACTCCGTCTCGACGCGCACTGACCAGGCCTGTTCGCCGGAGGTACGCCAGGTGACGGGACACCGTTGGCTGCGGCACGCCGAGGCTGTCATGCAGGTGGCAGACGCACACCTCGTTGTTGCCGAGCAGCGCGAGAATTCGCAGGCGGGTTCTATCCGCCAGCGCCTTGAAGGTGTCCTCGAGCTGATCGATCGTGGTTCGCGCCCTCTTCATATATCTGCATTGACGAATGTATCAAGGGCGGAATACATTCGTCAACGCGAATATTCTTGGCCTTGCGTCCTTCTCGAGGGTCCTCCGTCTGTAGAAGCAACGGGACTTCTCAAGGAGGAAGCGATGGAGTCAGCGACGGCAGATCAGATTCGGGCGACGGTGCGCGAGGCGTACGGGGCGGTCGCCACTCGACAACAGAAGGGCGGATGCTGCGGCAGCGGGGCCAGCTGTTGCGGGCCCGTCGACGCATCATCGACGCGACTGGGCTACACGGCAGCGGATCTCGCCGCTGTGCCCGACGGCGCCGATCTCGGGCTCGGGTGCGGAAACCCCCAAGCGATCGCGGAGCTCGAGGTGGGAGAGCGCGTGCTGGACCTCGGCAGCGGTGGTGGATTCGATGCTTTTCTCGCCGCGCGGCAGGTCGGTTCTCGTGGTCAGGTCATCGGCGTGGACATGACACCCGAGATGATCGATCTCGCTCGGACGAACGCCGCGAAGGTCGGATTGGACAACGTGGAGTTCCGGCTCGGTGACATCGAGCGGTTGCCGGTCGCCGACGGGGCGGTCGACGTCATCATGTCGAACTGCGTCATCAATCTCGCGCCGGACAAGCCGGCCGTGTTTCGAGAGGCGTTTCGCGTGCTGGCGCCGGGCGGCCGCCTGGCGATCTCCGACATGGTCGCGATCGGCGATCTGCCGGCTGAGATTGCGGAGGATCCGACGGCCTATACCGGCTGCATCGCCGGCGCTGCGCCCGTCGTCGAATTGGAGCGCATGATCGCAGAGGCAGGATTCGAGCGCGTCCAGGTGGCCGTCAAGGCGCAGAGCCGTGAGCTCGTCGAAGACTGGAGTCCCGGAAGCGGGGCAGCGGATGTCGTGGCTTCAGCGCTGATTGAAGCCGTGAAGCCCGCGTAGTTCACGCTGTTGCCGCGCGAATTGCAACGCTCGCACGGAGAGGATGCATGCCTGTCGTGGGGACGATGAGCACAGCCGCTGCTGCGATCGAATTGCCCTGGCCGGAGCTGCACGTTCATCTGCGGGCCTTCATTGCGCGACGCGTGCGCCATCACGCCGACGTGGACGATCTGGTGCAGCGCGTGCTGCTCCAGGTCGTGACCGGTCTCGGGGCACTGCGTGATGCCGAACGTCTGCATGCCTGGGTCTATCGTGTCGCGCGCAACGCGATCGCCGACTACTACCGATCGGCTCCCCGTCGGCGCGAGGTGCCGAGCGGTGACTCCGGCGATCTCACGGGGGCGGAGATGAACGGACCGGCCTTCGTCGAGGATGAGCGCACCGCGCTTCGAGAGTTGGCGACCTGTCTCGCGCCAATGATCCGTCAGCTCCCGGCACCATATCAGGATGCAATCACCATGACGGATCTCGAGGGCCTGACGCAGGCGGAGGCAGCCCGGCGCGCCGGCATCTCCGTGTCAGGGATGAAGAGCCGTGTTCAGCGCGCGCGCCACCAGCTGCGCGCGATCGTGGACGCGTGCTGCCGGGTGGAGCTGGATCGCCGAGGATCCATCGTGTCCTACGAGCCGCGCCGCGCGAAGGCGTGCTCGTGCGGCGACTGCCGGTAGGCGCATCCCCAAGCGTTACGCGCCGCTCCTCTTCCAACTGGTCATCCGGCGCGATCGAGAGATGTCGCGCCGTTCTACCGCGGGCGTACTAGCGTCACAGGATCGCCGACCACGATCGTGCCCGGCCGCACGACGTCCGCGTTGAGCGCCAGGCGGCCGCGGAAACGACGGCCAATGTCACGCAAGACCTCCGGATCGCGTTCCAGCGTATCGGGATCGACCGTCGTCATCGGGCAACGCGCGCGCAGCGAGTCGAGACGCACAACCAGGCTGCCGATGTGCAGTTCCGCGCCTGGCCAGTCGCGCTCCGCCAGCCCCTCCACTCCGCCAATCAGTATGTTCGGCCGCAGGCGCCGAACATCGCGTCCGAACGCGGCGACAGCGCCATCCGTTGCCACGAGCAACGGCAACACATCGAAGCGAGCGTGCTCATCCGACGCCTCCAGCCGAGCATCCTCGCCGGCCGCACTCTGGACGAGGGCAAGCGCTTCCGGGCTCTCCCACGAGTGACCGTTGATAAGTGGTTGTCCCTCCGGACTCCAGGTGCCGCACAAGCCGAGCAGGGAAGAGTGCCGTCGCGAGGTGCGCACGCCTTCGGGACCAACAACCCAGACGACGCGATCGCCGGGTATGCCGCGAAAGCCAACCGCCGTCGTCGACAGACGCTCCCCAGCGAGCGTCTTGACCGGATAGCGCCACAAAGCCGCAACGTACATGCTCATGCCCGTGTGATGCCGGAAGACCTTTCGTCGTGACGGCAAGTGCCGTGTCACACGCGGCACGCATCGGCATCTCAAGGCCAGACCCGTCTGGACG
>JALDXQ010000086.1:0-30536 GCA_032156805.1 Acidobacteriota bacterium | reverse complement strand
CCATCGCTAGTGTCGGTGATAACGATCCTCGTCGTCGGGCCCTTGGCGACCAGGGACGCGGGCACGAGCATGGCAAGGGTCGCAACTAACGTGAGAAACGGCTTCATGGTGTCCTTCACTGAAATCGAGATGATCTTCGACACACCGATGCCAGCATAACGGCCAGGTTTCAGCCGCGGCGGCTCATTGTCGCGCCGGCCGCCGTCGGCTGCAAACCGTGTTAGACGGCGTGTTCCAGTGTTGCAACGACGGCTTCAAGATCAGATGGCAAACGGCCACGCCGCTCGACCACCGGCCAGAGCGTGACCGGCGGCGCGGCGATGACACTCTTGCTGAGCGTCAGCACATCAAGATCGTCATGGAGATGCGGTCGCCGCCCGCAATGCTGCGCATCACACGATTGCCGAATTCCCGGCCGGCAATCCTTCCACCGACACGTTCGCCCGATGTAGTCACCGCGCTCGCTCACGAGGAACACGTCTGCGCCTCGGTTAAGACTCTGTGCGTGTCCCTGCAAGCGGCGGGCATGTGTAGCCAACTGCGTTAGGTCAGCATCATCTGTCACGACCACCAGCAGGTCGATGTCTTTCGGATTCAGCTTGGCGGTGACGATCGAGCCCACGAGGGCAATTCTGCGGACGCCCACGACGCTCCGCGCGCCCGAGACGAATCGCTGCAACCCACTGAGCAATCCCGCCCGCCGATTTTCGGATGCGTCACGCATGATGGCATCAGTCCAACCGTGGAACCTGACTGATTGGCACAGCGAGCTCGATTGAACGAGGCTGACCCGCAGTCCGCTTGATCAGACCTCGTCGTTCGAGCGTCACGATCATGTTGTGAACCGATGCTGGTGTTACGCCGAAGTGGCGCTGAAAGTCGACTTCGGCCGGCGGGCGGCGATTTAGCTTGGCGTACGCCGCGATGAAGGCCAAGTACTGCCCTTGAAGCGTCGTGAACTGTTCCATCGCATCGCGATTGAGAATCTGCCGCGTTCAGCCGTTTAACGTGCCGCTTCAGCCGCGGCGGCTCATCATCGCGTCAAGCCGCCGTCGGCTGCAAGCGGATGTTAGCCAGCCTTTCCGTCCTTCGGATACCAACCTCCCGGCGTCACGTCCACCTTCCAGTACGACGTGAAATCCGCCATGTGCTCCTTCACGTCGTGGATCGACACGCCACCCGACAGACCTCGCCGGTACACGTCCCTATCGAGCGTGCCGAGAACGACGTATTCGGGGTCTTGCACACTGACCATGGTCCTGAGCAAGTCGTCGAGTTCTGCTTTGTGAACCAAGAGTGTGTCGCATCGCAGTCAGAGCCGGCACGTCTTGCCAAGCAACACCAACCCGAAGCCATCGACGTGAATCACCAACGGGAGTTTCCGTAAGTTGGTTTTTGTCTCACAGAGGGCGCATCTCGTGAATCGGGCGTCGGTATGTGGATTCAGAATGAAGGCGTATCGCGGGGCCCGGGCACCAAGTCGATTTGCCCGCTGTCCGGTGCGCCCCATAGGCAGGTCGGCACGAGTCAACGCGGAGGGCCCACGAAAAGTGCGTGGAGCAAACGTCGCGCCTCGATGAGGCCCGTTTCGGTGAACACGACGGCTCCGCCGACTGCGGCAGCGAGCCGCCACACTCGGTTTCGAGCTCGTTAAACGCGAGACCGGCGAGGTCCTCTCACCGGCCGCTTCTTAGTCGTACCGTGGAGAAGTTTCTTGGGAGACGGCGCGCCCGGTTGTACCCTGAAGCCATGAACGTAACGTTCGAGCTGCCGCCGGCGCAAGCCGAAAAACTTCGGCAGGCCGCTGAACAACTTGGGATTTCGCCTTCGGAGTTGGCCCGCGCCGCCGTCGCCGACTTGCTTGCCGAACGAGACGATGACTTCCGGAGAGCCGCCGAGCGCATCCTCCGCAAGAACGCTGATCTCTACCGTCGTCTGGCCTGATGCGACACCTCACGCTGGGTGAGGTCGTCGAACTGCACGGCCGGCTTATCGCGGCGGCAGGCAGTGCACCTGGCATTCGCGACCTCGGCCTCCTCGAATCGGCACTCGCGCAGCCAACCGCAACGTTCGCTGGGGCGGACCTACATCCTACGCTGGTCGATAAAGCGGCAGCGCTCGCGTTCAGTCTTGTCGCGAACCATCCGTTCGTCGATGGCAACAAGCGGATCGGTCACGCGGCGATGGAAGTGTTCTTGGTGCTGAATGGCTACGAGATCGAAGCGTCAGTCGACGAGCAGGAACGCCTCATGCTCGACGTCGCATCGGGTAGCGTCACGCGTGAGCACTTGGCCGATTGGCTTCGTCGGCACGTCGTCAAGATGTCTTAGCGCGCCCAGCCGTCTAACGTTCGCGCTGAGCCGCGGCGCTCTTTCATCAGCGCGACGTCGGCTCCAGCGCGAGGTTAGGCAGCCTGCAGCCCGCCGCTCAAATGGGATCTCGCCCACGGAGAGCAGCAACGGCCAAATGATCGGAGGGGTGAGGGTGCAAGTCTCGCCCCGCAAATGGCTGTCCCGGTGTTACGAATTGTCTTACTTCTTGTTCGTTCCAACTGCACATCCGCTCTTCAGGAGCGGATTGTCGATATTCTTGCCGGCCCAGTCCAGGAAGAAGTCGAATTCAACCAGGGCGGTCGAGCCCAGCATGCCCATGTGAGTGTGGCCGTTGAGCTTGCCCTTGAAGATCGGGTCTTCCACATTGAGCGAGAGTGCAGGTCCAACTTTGCGTGTGCGGCTCGCATTCATCGCGGCAACGGCGGCGTAGTTTCCTTTCCGTGTGGCCAGTGGACGATAGTCACCGTTCACCATCAGGAAGGGAATCGAGTCGAAGTCCGACCCAACGAGCCCCGCGGCTGCGAGATCGGTCCCTGCCCCCTCGGGGATGATGATCCCCTTCACCAGATGCAATTTCCCGCGCTCCTTCAGAATGCGGACCGTATGGAACACCGAGGACGTCGATTGCGAATGGGGTGAGAGGATGCCGCCCCCGATGCCTTCAAGCAGTTCAGCAAGGCCGAGCGGAAGCCAGGTGTCGATGGCATTCAGGTTGTTGGGAGTACAGGTCGGACACACGGAGCCCGGCAACGTGACTTCACCATTGGGCACGAGCTGCTTGAAGTATTCGAGGCCCAGATACGTGTTGTTGGCCGGATTGGGTGCTTCGCCGATGGCGCCCGCGCGCGCACCGAGACGCGGATTGGCGGAATTGGACCCAGACGGAATCGGGAACGCCGGCGGATAGACGCCGTGGGCTTGCGACGGCTCGGCGGGGGTTTCACCAGGATCGGGATCGCCGGGGTCGCCGTGGCGGATCATCTTTCCAGTAAGGATGTCAGTACCGGCCGGCACGATGTGGCCGAACCAGGTCGTCCACGCGCCGTCGTCGGTGATCCTGCCGAAGCTTGTCGGGATCAGATTCCAGTCGCCCGTCGCCTTGGCCTCGAGGATGACTGACTGATCAAAGCCGGACCGGCCCCGCCCTGGTTGATCGACCACGAACGTGGCGAGTTTGTTTCGGACTGCGTAAGAGAGCCAGCCCTCGCCGCCACCAGGGGTCGAATCCAGCGCCGCTCCCGTGTGCGTCGACCCGTGGATCATGATGAGCGGCCACTTCCTTCGCTGTTCTGGGATCTGGAACTGGACATACATCTGGCCGATCGTGATCTGCTGCGGCGGGCCACCTTCCCGAACGGCCGCGGAGCTGGCATATCGCGTGACCTTCGGCACACCACCGACGAAGAAAGAGCCCTGATCGCAGATGGTCAGCGGTGCTCCACTCAGATACCGGCCCTCTAGCGGGTTTTCCCAGGACGACTGGCCTGCGGCAAGCGTGCCACTCATCACGGCCGTCAACAAGATCGTGGACAGGCATCGCTTCGTGAATTGTTCGTGCCGCATAAAACCTCTCCAGAAAGTGTGGGCGGTCGCCTGAAAACTTCTTGCCCGTCACGAATGTCGGCGTGACTCGCCGGCTCCTTGTTGACGTGTTTGCGAACGACACGGGACAAGGCGACGGTGTTCCGCGAGGCAATCCGCGTGCTCGTCCCATCTCGTTGTTCTTGTCTGCCTAACGCTGCCGCTCACCTGCGGCACGCGCGCGTCAGGATGGCACTGCGCGCGAGGGGCGCGCGTGAGCGGGCCCCGGTCCCGGCGCCGTTAAGGACCGGGCACCGTGTATGGTCTGATAGCAACCTCATTGAGTGTTGCCGAAATACACCACGGCATCGGCAAGATCGCCAAGCCTTACATCCGGCCCAAGCATGGCTTGTCCCAGGTAGAATGGGTCTGCCTCAAGCTTGGCGGCCGCAGAGCCCGGCACCGCGAACAATACGGGCCAGTTTCGGTTGCGAAGCGTCGATTCCAGTGCGCGACTGGCCGCTGCAAATTGCGTTACACTCTCGGGCGTGGCGCGGCTCGGATTGACCGGCGCAATCGTCTCAACGACCCGCACGCGTCCGGGAATGCGCTGTTCGAGCAGCTTCGTCACGCCACCGAAGCGTCGCCACACGTGTCCCGAACCAAAGACGACGAGCGCCTTCTGCCCTTTGGCGAGCGCCTGCTCGTGAACGATGGCGACCGCAGTGGCATTGCGGTCGCCGCCTTGCGGCGTCTGATTGAGGAATATCCGGATTCGACGCTGAGGCGGTAATCCTTGATTGACCTGCTCGACCGCGGCCGACATCTCAGGCTGTGGCGCCTCAAGCACGATTACTCGCACGGCATCAACGAACTTCGGATTTCGGACCAGTGCCACACGAAAATCAGCATCCGGCTTCCGACCGTGCCCCTCACCCAGGGCGATCACGTCCGCGCTATTGAACGCGCTGAGCAGACCATCGGTGGCTGCTGCCCAGCCACTGGCTTCCTGCGGGAAGGCAGATTGCCCATACGTGAATACATAGCCGGCGACAACGAAGCAGACGATGAGGGCACCAAAGAGTCGGCCCATGCACTCCCCTTGTCTGGCAGCAGCGGTCGCGACCAGTCGAGCTAGGGTTGCCTACGTCGGTTCATGCGACCGCCAAGAACAGGCCACAGTGTATCCGTCGGTCTAACGCTCCAATTGAGCCGCGCGCCGGGGCGACATGATCGGGGCTTCGGGCGCGTCGGCTCCAATTGGGTGTTAGCCTGCGTGATGTTATTCCTCGAACATTTCCTGCAACGTTTCCAGGACCGTGGTGGTGGTACCAGATGACAGTCGACCCAGCCGCTTGACGAGACGTTCACCGTCGACGGTACGCACTTGATCGAGGGCGACGAACCCCGAACGGTTCTGAAACCGGCAAGGCACGCGCCACGGATAGGCATGGCCGCCTGTGGTCATGGGCGCAACGATGACCGTGCGCAGGTGTTCGTTGAGTTCGTCGGGGGATACCACCAAGCAGGGGCGCGTCTTCCGGACTTCGCTCCCGACCGTCGGATCAAGCCTCACCAGGTGCACCTCGCCGCGCACAACCGAACCGGCTTTCACCGCCACCGCCACTCTTTGTCGTCAAAATGGGTTGATGTCCCAGCATCGAGCAGTTGATCCTCGCCTCGCGCCCGCATCCGTTTCGCGGCCTCGGCCCACCCGGTTCTGGCCCCCCGGGCGGCGCGGACGATCAACCGACCTTGTTCGGCCTGCAGCTCCACTTCATCCGGCAGCTGCGCGTGCTCCAGCAACATTTTGGGCACGCGAATACCCTTGGAGTTACCGATTTGAACGATTCGGGTTCTTGTGACCATGTGATTACAGTGTAATCACACCGTGGCATCCTGGCAAGACAGGTGGTTCAGCGGTCTAACGAATGGCGTTCACCAGCGGCGGCCCATGATCGCACCGGCCGCCGTCTGGTGCAACGCGTGTTAGACCGCGTGTTTGGCAAGGGCAGGGCTCGCTACGAGCGGCGATGCCAACGAGACGGATGTTGCTGGCCATGAACCGCCAGCACCACGACCACTTCGGCGGCGAGCCGAAAGTAAATTGCGTATGGAAAGCGTCGCAACACGGCCCGACGTGTTTCGTGGTGGACGCGCGGAAACGCCACCGGCCGCTCGGCGATCCGCTCGACGAGGGCGTCCAGCTCTTGGCCGAACTCCTGCCCAAGTCCCGAACGCTTCGCGTCGTACCACTGGCACACTTCCAAGACTTCGTCTTCGGCTTGCGGCCTGAAGACGACTGTTCGCGCCACGCTTACCTTATGAGCTTGGACCGAACTTCAGACCAAGGCACGGCCGAAGCCGGGTTTTCGACGTGCTCGGCCCAGCGCCTATCGAGCTCAGCACGATCTGCGTCCGAGAGCTCAAAGGCACCGTCTCGTTCAATGTCAGAGAGACTCTCCCACAGAGCCATCGCAAGTTGCGCCCGGTCCCCGGCCGGCAGCTTGAGAAGTTCGGTCAGAGGACTCGATGGCATGTCCAGATCCTCGCATGGCCACCCCGCTGCGAGCAATGCAGGGATCGGCTTGGCGCCTCAGTCCACATTTCAGAGATGGTCGATTGCGAACGCAATTAACAACGCGATTTCCGCTGCGGCAACCGTACAGGCCATGCCAATCATGATTCGCTTAATCATCTTGACGCCTTTCACCAATCCGACCGGATACGCCCGTTTGACGGTTCGGAGAACTCGCTCCGAACGAGTCTCATGCGAGTTCAGCGGTCTAACGTCTGCGTTTCAGCCGCGGCGGCTCTTCATCTCGCCAGCCGCCGTCGGCTGCAAACGCTTGTTAGCGGCCCATCCGATGCCATCGGGATTCATCACGACAGAAACTGATCGCGGCGGCGCCGCTCGCCTGACTCCGGCATACGATCACGCGCATCCGGGAACCAAGGCCGACCCGGCACTGGTGCTGGTGAGCCCGTCGGTTAGCGTGGCCGGGGGAGGTGCGGTTACATCATTGGTGACACGTGCGGTGACACGCACGCGATCCCGTTTGGGAGATTGCTCTCGTACCGTCTCCCTGTTCCCGGATGCTCGCTGCAGTATGGAGGAGCGTCCGATGAAACACAATCGTCGTCGAACGACAGGCAAAGCGCGTGTGTCACCGACGGTGCTCGATCGCATCAACCCGCACGTCGCCGGCATCGACTGTGGCGCAGCGGAGCACGATGTCGCTGTCCCACCTGATCGAGATCCCACCCCGGTGCAGTCGTTTAAGACCTTCACCAGCGACCTGCGGCGGCTCGCCGACTGGCTCATCGCCTGTGGGGTCACCCGCGTGGCGATGGAGGCCACCGGCGTGTAGTGGATTCCGATTTACGAGATCCTCGAGGCTCGCGGCGTCGAGGTCCTCCTCGTCAATGCACGGCACCTCAAGAACGTGCCTGGGCGCAAGAGTGATGTGTCGGACTGCGAGTGGATCCGCGAACTGCACAGCGTCGGGCTCCTGCGCGCCAGCTTTCGTCCGACCGACGCCATCGTGACCCTTCGCGCGTATCTGCGGCATCGCCAGACACTCGTGGAGAGTGCCGGCAGTCATATCCAGCGCATGCAGAAGGCGCTCGTCCAGATGAACCTGCAGTTGCCCTTAGTGGTCAGTGATATCACCGGCGTCACCGGCCGGCGCATCCTGCGCGACATCGTGGCCGGCCACCGCGACCCGCACCACCTGGCTGACCATCGCGACTATCGGTGCCGCGCCTCGAAGGCCGAGATCGTCGCCGCGCTCACCGGGAACTATCGGCCCGAATATCTCTTCGTCCTGCAGCAGAACCTCGAACTCTTCGATGCGTGTCAGACCCAACTCACGGCCTGTGATCGCGCCATTGAGGCCCACGTGCAGACGCTCGCCGTCCACCGGCCGACTCCCGCCACACCGCTCCCCGATCCGCGGGTGACCAAGAAACCCCGGGAGAACGAACCGCGGTTTGAGATTCGCGCCCCCCTGCATCAGCTGACGGGCGGGGTCGACCTCACGCAAATCGACGGCATCGCGCCGTACACCGCGCTGAAGCTGATCTCAGAGATCGGCACCGACATGAGCCGGTGGGCCACCGAAAAGCACTTCACCTCCTGGCTCACCCTCGCCCCCAAGAACAAGATTTCCGGCGGCCGGCTCCTCAGCTCCCGGACGCAACCGTCCGCCAATCGGGCCGCCGCCATCCTGCGCATGGCCGTCATGGGCCTGAGCCGCACGCAGACCGCCCTCGGCGCGTTCTACCGTCGGCTCGCCGCGCGCATCGGCAAGCCGCAAGCCAACACCGCGACGGCGCGCAAGCTCGCGATTCTCGTCTACCGAGCCCTCAAAGGTGGGCTCGTTTACAAAGACGCCGGGGCCGACGCCTACGATCTCCTCCAGCGCACACGTACACTCCGCCGACTGCGGCAGCGAGCCGCCACACTCGGCTTCGAGCTCGTTAATCGCGAGACCGGGGAGGTCCTTTCTGCCGGCGTTTCCTCTTAACCGCCGTCGGAAGTTTCTTGGGAGGCCGTCCTTCGCCAGAACGTGCTCCAACCGAGTCAGCGTAAGGCTCCGAGTACCCGCTCGATAGCCGACACGACAAGAGCCGGGTCCTCTCGAGGAATGGCGTGAGTCGTACTGTTCGCCATCACCAGCGTGCCATGAGGAGACGCCAGGACCCATTCGCTCAGAACCCGAAGTCGATAACGCAGGTCGGCTTGAAAGTGCTGCTGGAGATCGAACGGGACCGTGAGCGGCACCGCGAAGTACTTCGCCGCAACGACCACGGCCATCGGCACAGCAGGAACAGGGCGAAGGTCTCGAGCCGCCAGATCCATTTCCAGCAGCCCTCGGAGTACCTGATTCTCGGCGCGTACGGCCGGGGACGCTTGCGCTAGCAGTGCAGAGAAGCTCGACCAGTACGCCTCGAAGCCCGCACGCCCAGCGCCGATGTTCTCGAACGGCGACAGGTTGTCAGCGAGTGACTCTGTCACCATTGGACTTGGATCGACAAACACCAGTCCGGCCACGTCACCGGGGTAGTAACCGGCGAAATAGCGGGCGAGCATGCCGCCCCAGGAGAAGCCCACAAGCACATACGGAGGGTCGGCGCCGATCTGGCGCAACACCCGTCGAAGTCTGTCGGCAACGTGCCGAGGTGTTGGATTCGTGCCGTCCCATTCGGAGCGCCCTAACCCCGCGCGGTCGTATGCGACGACCGGCGCCATCGACGCGACCCGGGGCAAGATCCCGCCCCAGATCTCGAGCGAATTGCTTGCGCCTGCCTCAAAGACGATTATCGGTGCGCCTGGACGGCGGTCTTGGAGGCCGATGGCCTGGACGCGCATTGCGCGGCCATCGAGCTCGATCATTCGCACTCCGGGAAGTACTGGGCTCTGCTGAGCGTGTGCGCTCGCACTGACGAGCAGCGTCACCGCCGCGACAACTTCCCATCTCACGAAGCGACGCAAGCACACCATCCTTACCTCGATATGAAAATCGCTGCGACGAAGTTCGATCCTTCTGCGAGGTCGACCGTTCCCGCAACAAGAGTCTGTCGGCCTAACGTTCGCGCTGAGCCGCGGCGCTCTTTCATCAGCGCGACGTCGGCTCCAGCGCGAGGTTAGGCAGCCTGCAGCCCGCCGCTCAAATGGGATCTCGCCCACGGAGAGCAGCAACGGCCAAATGATCGGAGGGGTGAGGGTGCAAGTCTCGCCCCGCAAATGGCTGTCCCGGTGTTACGAATTGTCTTACTTCTTGTTCGTTCCAACTGCACATCCGCTCTTCAGGAGCGGATTGTCGATATTCTTGCCGGCCCAGTCCAGGAAGAAGTCGAATTCAACCAGGGCGGTCGAGCCCAGCATGCCCATGTGAGTGTGGCCGTTGAGCTTGCCCTTGAAGATCGGGTCTTCCACATTGAGCGAGAGTGCAGGTCCAACTTTGCGTGTGCGGCTCGCATTCATCGCGGCAACGGCGGCGTAGTTTCCTTTCCGTGTGGCCAGTGGACGATAGTCACCGTTCACCATCAGGAAGGGAATCGAGTCGAAGTCCGACCCAACGAGCCCCGCGGCTGCGAGATCGGTCCCTGCCCCCTCGGGGATGATGATCCCCTTCACCAGATGCAATTTCCCGCGCTCCTTCAGAATGCGGACCGTATGGAACACCGAGGACGTCGATTGCGAATGGGGTGAGAGGATGCCGCCCCCGATGCCTTCAAGCAGTTCAGCAAGGCCGAGCGGAAGCCAGGTGTCGATGGCATTCAGGTTGTTGGGAGTACAGGTCGGACACACGGAGCCCGGCAACGTGACTTCACCATTGGGCACGAGCTGCTTGAAGTATTCGAGGCCCAGATACGTGTTGTTGGCCGGATTGGGTGCTTCGCCGATGGCGCCCGCGCGCGCACCGAGACGCGGATTGGCGGAATTGGACCCAGACGGAATCGGGAACGCCGGCGGATAGACGCCGTGGGCTTGCGACGGCTCGGCGGGGGTTTCACCAGGATCGGGATCGCCGGGGTCGCCGTGGCGGATCATCTTTCCAGTAAGGATGTCAGTACCGGCCGGCACGATGTGGCCGAACCAGGTCGTCCACGCGCCGTCGTCGGTGATCCTGCCGAAGCTTGTCGGGATCAGATTCCAGTCGCCCGTCGCCTTGGCCTCGAGGATGACTGACTGATCAAAGCCGGACCGGCCCCGCCCTGGTTGATCGACCACGAACGTGGCGAGTTTGTTTCGGACTGCGTAAGAGAGCCAGCCCTCGCCGCCACCAGGGGTCGAATCCAGCGCCGCTCCCGTGTGCGTCGACCCGTGGATCATGATGAGCGGCCACTTCCTTCGCTGTTCTGGGATCTGGAACTGGACATACATCTGGCCGATCGTGATCTGCTGCGGCGGGCCACCTTCCCGAACGGCCGCGGAGCTGGCATATCGCGTGACCTTCGGCACACCACCGACGAAGAAAGAGCCCTGATCGCAGATGGTCAGCGGTGCTCCACTCAGATACCGGCCCTCTAGCGGGTTTTCCCAGGACGACTGGCCTGCGGCAAGCGTGCCACTCATCACGGCCGTCAACAAGATCGTGGACAGGCATCGCTTCGTGAATTGTTCGTGCCGCATAAAACCTCTCCAGAAAGTGTGGGCGGTCGCCTGAAAACTTCTTGCCTTTTGGCGCGCCCGGCAGGACTCGAACCTGCGACCCCCGGCTTAGAAGGCCGGTGCTCTATCCAACTGAGCTACGGGCGCGTCGTCTGTAATGTTACTCGGCTCGGTTGCACGCGCTGAAGCCCGGTGGAACTGTCGCGGCCTTCTCTCACCCACGCAGCAGACGCACGACGACACCGTTGAATGCCGCATTTCCGCTCAGGGTGTCGACGTGGCTCTCGCTCGTCACATCGTTCATGCTGGCGCCGGCGTGACGTTCTGCCACCGTCAGCCGGATTCCGTCACGGTCGTGGCCCCAACCATGCGGCAGGCTGACCACGCCGGGCATCATGGCGGTGGTGACGTGGACAGGAACGGTGATGGCGCCGGCACTGGATTCCAGGCGCGCGAGTGTTCCCGTCGCCAGGCCGCGTCGATTCGCATCGTCGGGATGCACGTGCAGGGCGAAGCGCTCACCTCCGCGCATCGAACGATGGAGATTGTGCATCCACGAATTGTTGCTGAGGACCTGCCGTCTCCCGATGAGAACGAGATCGCCGAACGAATCGCGGTCGGCGTAGCCGGCCAATGTCCTGCGCGCCTCTGACACGAAGTCCGCCGGCGCGACATCGACGTATCGATCGACTGATGCCAGGTGCGCCGCCAGACTGCCAGGGTTCAGCGGTCCGAGATCCAGACCGTGCGGTGTCCGCTCGAGCGACCGGAGGCTCAGGCGGTAAGGTCCGATCCGCAGCAGCGAATCGATCAGCCGCTCCGGCGTCAGCGAGCGCACGCAGCGTGCCGTCATCCTGCGGACGAACGGCGGTGCGAACAGGCGCCCGCCGAGATCGGACAGGATTTCCCAATCATGCCGTTCCCAGGCCTGTCGTGGTACGACGGGCGGGGAGTATTTCGCGACGTTGCGGACCGTGAACGCGTAGATCGGAAGAGGATAGTGTCCTCGTGAGAGTGGCGGCGCGGGCGGAAGGATCACGTGCGCGTGACGTGTGGTCTCGTTCAGATACGGATCGATCGCGACCATGTAATCAAGGGTCGAGAGCGCTGCATCCAGACGGCGGCCGTTCGGCGTCGAGAGAACAGGGTTACCCGCCATGGTCACGAGCGCGCGCGGGCGCCTCTCGCCGCCTGTCTCGATTTCTTCTGCGAGCGCCACGACGGGCAGGTCGCCGCCAAATTCTGGAAGTTGCCGAACGCTGCTCCTCCAGCGGCCGAATGTTCCACCCAGTCGCAGCGCCGAGAGCAGTCCAACGACGTTCACCGCCGGCGTTGTGAACATCATTCCCCCCACCTGATCGAGGTGTCCGGTCACAAGGTTCAGCGCCTGCAACAGCCAGCACGCCAGCGTTCCGTACTGCTGCGTACACAGCCCGACGCGGCCGTAGCCGGCCGCTCGCTCCGTGGTGGCGAACTCGACGGCAAGTCTGCGCACGGTGGCGGCCGGGACGCCGGTAGCTCGAGCGACCCGCTCCGGAGGCAGGTCGCGAACGACGTCCGCGAGTACCTCCACATGCTGCACGCGATCGTGCAGTGCACCGAACCGCGTCAGCCCTTCCGCGAAGACGACGTGAAGCATCGCCGAGAAGAGCAGCGCATCGCTCCCCGGGATGATCGGAACGTGCTCGTCGGCAAGTTCGGCTGTCTCAGTCCGCCGTGGATCGACGACGACCACTCGGCCGCCCCGGTGCCGAATCGCTTTCAAGCGCTGACGCATGTTCGGAGCCGTCATGAGACTGCCGTTCGATACGACCGGGTTCGCCCCGCAGAGCAGGAGAAAGTCAGTTCGATCGAGGTCGGGCACGGGGATCTGCGCGAGGTGACCGAACATTTTCAGCGCCACGAGCATCTGGGGCAGTTGATCGGCGGAACTCGCGGAGTAGACGTTCCTCGTGCGCAGCGCACGAACGAACGTGAGCCCGTGCGTCATGAGGCCCAGGTTGTGCGCGACGGGGTTGCCGTAATAGACACCGACTGCGTCGCGACCGTACCGTCGGCGCACCCGCCGCAGCCCATGCGCTGCGCGATCCAGCGCCGTGTCCCACGACGTCTCGCGCCACTGCGATCCCTCGCGGACGAGCGGCGCGCGTAGACGATCAGGATCGCTGTGCAGATCCGCGAGCAGCGACGCCTTCGGACACACATAGCCCCGACTCATGGGATCGTCGGGATCGCCTCGAATCGCGCGGATGTGGTCGCCGTCGAGTTCGACGTCGATTCCGCACGCGGCCTCACACAGGGGGCAAATGGCCAGGGCCATCGCCACCGAAGGTTATCACCCCGTCGTGCGGTCAACCTGCATCAGGTTCCGCCGCCCGACGGTTCGGGCGGCTGGTCACTGACTCTTGACGCTGTCGTCAGCAGTGAACGAGCTGCCGCGCGGCAGTTGCTGGGCGAAGTCGAGACGCAGTGACTTGAGTGTGGTCGCCGCGGCCGGCACCGGCGTACCGCCGCGAATATCGGTGATGAGATTCTCGGTCTGGCCGACCAGCACACGATAGAACTGGACACGGGAGCCGAACGGGAAGGCGCGCTGCGCGGTCACGATTGCGGCCACCAGCCCTCCGAGGATGCTGGTCAGCTCCGACTGGTCATACGCGCCCGACGCGATGATGGCCACCGAGAGCAGGATGCCGGACACATTCAGCACGTTGTCCCAACGCGTGTTGAAGGCGAGCCGCTGCTGGCAGTCCTGGTGAAATGCCTTCACCTCCGTCAGCAGCGCGTCCGCTCCCGGCATGCCGGAAGCATCAAACGACCCATACGTTGGAGCAGAAACTGTGGCCATGATGCAGAAGCGTCCTTTCTGGTGTCCGGTTCCGCGAGCCTCGGCTCAGTCTACGGTACCAGGCCCTGTGATTCACTTCCGCGCGAACGGGTAGTTGCCCGAGACGTGTTTCACGTAGAGCCCTCCGGCGCCACCCTCTATGAACTCGACGCCCAGACCGTACAAGCCAGTGAAAGAGGTGACAGAGGTCGCGATGAGCGGCACGTTGCCCCGGCCGTCCATGTTCGCCACGAGCACGCCATCTTCCACAGTAATCTGAACGACGCGCGGGACTGCCCGCCAGTACGGTTGCTGCTCCTCGTAAGTGCCAATGTACTTCGACAGGATCTCGGGATTGACCTTGACCTCATTCTTGCGTTCGTCGGATGCCTTCCCGACCCAGTGCTCGAGGCCGCTCCGCCCCTCGTTGCACACCCATTCGAGCATCTCGGTGTCAGCAGCAAGTTCGGCTCTGACAGCGACCGTGAATGGCCGTGCGTACGTGCCCGGATCCGAGAAGGTCACCTCGACATCGAGGTTGCCGACGTCGCGACGACGATAACGCTCGGTCACGCGCAACGCTTCGGTGTGGGGATGCCCGTCGTGATCGAGCCACGTGCGATCGTTGAAGCCGAAGCTTTCGACGACCAGCGTGTCTTCCTCCCAACGTCCAACGGAATATCCCATCCACGTCGGGTTGGGAGCGTCTTCCAGCTTGCGCCCGTCGAGGAAGATCTGGCGATAGGTGAGATCCGGGTTGAGGATCAGAATGAGTCCTGGCGTCTGGACGATCTTCATCATCTCTGCGCCGGTGCTATCCGCTGCTGTCACGTATCCTGGCCCCAGCGGCACGCACTTCACGTTCATGTATTCCTTGCCGAGGTCCTCGCGCCGCTCCTCGACGAGCGCGCGCGCCCAGGGCTGAACCTCGTCCCGCTTCAGGTCGGCGGCGATGTTGCGAGAGTACTTCGGGGAAATCTTGGTCCACAGGCCCGAGAGATCGGGCTTGCCGTCAGGTGCGCGCGGCGCGGGTGCGGACAGATTCGGCTTGCCGTCCGGCGTGCGCGGCAGTCCCGCCGTCGGCTGGTTCAGCCACTGAGCCGAGGCAGGAGCGCTCAGCGCAACTGCGAGGACGACGAGAGCGGCCTTCAGCATGGCGACCTCCGTTGTGCCAAGTGTGTTGGGGTCTGACCCCCTTTCGCCCCTACCGGCCGACCGTCGTCGCCTGTCCTTTGAACACCGCGTCGATTGCGGCCTGGGCACACTTCTCGCCATCGGCGCTCGATACCCCCATGGCACCGATGACCTGACCGTTCAAGACAACGGGCAGTGCACCCGGTTGCGGGAAGTCGTCCATGAAGGTCGGCGCCAGGTTCTCGCCGCTGCGAACCAGCTTGTTCGTTTCCGATGTCGGCCGCCGCCAGCGCAGAGCCGACTTCGCCTTGAGCAGCGCCGTGTCGATCGCATTCGCCGCGGCACCCTCCATTGCATGCGAATCGATGACGTTGCCACCCCAATCGATGACCGCCATCGCCACGACGAGCTTGTTGCGCTCGGCCCAGGCGATGCACTCATCGGCCAACGCGCGCGCGCCGGCACTCGAGATGACCTTGATGTCCCTGGTCAGCGCCGCCTCACGCGACAAGGAGACGTCTCCCTTCGAGGACTGCATTGCGAAGAGAGAAGTGGTGAAGACGGTTGCGAGGAGTACGGAAAGCCCCAGTAGAAAAGACGGAGTGCGCATATGCCTTCTCCTCCCGTAGGGTCGGCATTATAGGCGCTCTCAGGCGCATTCTGAATTCAGAATTCAGAATTCAGAAATGCAAGGTCAGACAGTGTCTGGATCCTGCAATCTGCATTCAGAATTAGGAGGATCATTCATGCCGCAGCGCGTGCAGCGGATCGAGCCGCGTGGCCCGCCGGGCGGGACCGACCGATGCCGCAAACGCAACCACGATGAGCAGCACGACGATCGAGACCAGCGTCACCGGGTCACGCGCGCTCGTTTGCACGAGGAACGATTGCAGCACACGTCCGAGACCGATTGCCGCCACGACCCCAATCGTCAGCCCGATGGTCAGCTGGACGATCGATCGCTTGAGAAAGATCCAGATCACCTGCCCTGGCTGCGCGCCGAGGACCATGCGCACGCCGATGTCGCGCGTGTGCTGCGTCACGGCATAGGCTGTGACGGCGTACAAGCCGACGGCCGCCAGAACCAGCGCCATCACGGCAAATATCGAGAACATCGTCGTGAACACGCGCAGCAGCCAGCGGTTCTGCGCGAGCGCCGCGTCCATCGTCCTGGGAGTGGCCAGTGCCTGGTCCGGATCGACCCCCATCATCCCTTCGCGGAGTATCTTCGTGGCCCGTGCCGCATCGGCGCGCGTGCGCGCGATGACGTTCGTCGCCCGCGCCATACCGGTGTTCTGGCGATGCGTGATATAGGCGATGGCGTCGGGTTCCGCTTCCTGGTTGTTGTTGCGCTGACGGACATTCGGCACGAGGCCAACGACGCTCAGCCATTCGGGCTTCTCGGTGCCGCCGGTGATGTCCTGTGACAGACGAATCGTGCGGCCGATGGGGTCCTCCCCCTTGAAGTACTGATCGACGAACCGCTGGTTGACGATCGCGATCTGGCGACCGGGCCCGCCATCCTCATTCGTGAACGCGCGCCCGCGGAGCAGACGAACGCCGACCACGTCGAAGTAGCGTGTCCCGACGCTCAGCATCGTGACCTCCGGAAGCTGCTCGCCAGGGGTAGCCCCGCGTCCATCGACTTCGAGTCGTCGTACGGCGCCGCCATTGAATGGAAGCGCCGATGCCGTTGACGCGGCTTCAATCTCGGATACCGTCGCGAAGTGCTCGTCGATCCTTTGCAGGAACCGCGTGCGATCTTCCCAGCCGGCGTACTTGGTGGCTGGAATGATCATTCCCGTCACGACGAGGCGCGAGGTATCGATGCCGATGTCCATTCGGTACATCGTGAGGAAGCTGCGCAGCATGAGGCCGGCGCCCGCGAGCAGCACGAGCGTGAGCGCAATCTGGACGACGATCAGTCCGCCGGCCCAGCGCCGAGCACGAATACCGCCGCTCCCGGTTCGTCCACCTTCCTTGAGCATCTCGTGAACGTTGGTCGTCGATGTGTGCAGCGCGGGAATCAGCCCGAAGATGAGACCGGTGGCCAGGCATACGACCAGGAAGAACGTGAACGTGCGCCAGTCCATCGAGAAGACCATCCAATAGGGGATGCCGACGCTCTGCGCTTCGATGCCGAACCATCGAATCCAGGCGATCGACAGCAGCAGTCCCACGATGCCCGCGACGAGCGCCAGGAGGACGCTCTCGATGAGCAACTGGCGGACGATCTGCCAGCGGCTGGCGCCGACCGCCATACGGACGCTCATCTCACTCGACCGTCCGGCGGCCTTGGCCAGGAGCAGGTTGGCCACGTTCGAGCACGCGATCAGCAGCACGAAGCCGACGGCACCCATCAGGGCCCAGAAGAGCAGTGAAATCTGCGGACCGAGAATGCGTTCGACGAAGGGGTCGGCGTGAGGCCAGAGATCCTTGTTGGTCTCTGGATACTGCGCGGCCAGGTTTGTGCCGATGGTCTTGAGCTCGGCACGTGCCTGTTCGACGGTCACGCCGTCGTTGAGACGCCCCACCGCAAAGTACCCCCGCGCCTGACGTGGCTGACCGGTGATGGCCGGAGGCATCGATCCGGAGGGCAGCCAGATGTTCGCGTTGAAAGGAAAGTGCATGCCTTCCGGCATCACCCCGATGATGGTGCCGTTCTGATCGATGATGCGGATGGGCTTGCCGACGATGTTCGGGTCGCCGCCGTAGCGCTGTCGCCACAGCGTGTGACTGATCAAAACGACGATCGGGGTGCCGGGCGTCTCTTCCGCGGGCGTGAAGTCGCGCCCGAGTGCCGGAGACACGCCGAGCATTCTGAAGAGATTCGGTGAGATATAGCCGCCCGGAACCTGGTCGGGTGTCAGCCCCTCGTTGCCGACGTTGAAGGCGCCGTTGAAGAGGAACGACATCCCGGCAAACGTTCGCGTGGCGGCCCGCCAGTCCTCGAAATCGCGCAGGGACACACCCTGGTTTCGCCCCTGCGTATCGCGTGTGCCCAGGAACATGATCTCGTTGGGTTCCGGCACCGGCAGATTCCGCAGCAACACGCCGTTGACGATCGTAAAGACGGCGTTGTTGGCCCCGATGCCGAGCGCCAGGACCACGACGGCCATGACGGTGAACCAGCGGTTCTTGACCAGCAGACGGCCCGCGAAGCGGATGTCCCGAAGCAAGTCCATGGCGGATCCTTTGGAAGGGTGACAGACGCTTAGACGTCGTCCGAGCGAAAACGGATGCGGCTTTCGGCGTAGACTCTCACCTGCGCTGAGGAGGACACATGCCGAATCGTCGACATTTCATTCGAAACGCGGCCGGGGCCACCGCGGGCCTCCTCATGAGTGGCAGCTATCTGGCGGATGCAGCCTGGCGTCAAGTCGGGGCGCCAGCTGGGAAGCGTCGCGAAGTGTCCATTGGCGGCCGTCGTATCAGAACAGTCGACGTTCACGCGCACTGCTTTGTTCCCGAGGTGTGGGATCTGGTCAAGGACACACCGCTCGCGCAAACGGCCAAAGCCAATCTCACCGGCAACATCTTACTGGGCAACCCGCAGCGGTTGATCGACATGGATGCGCAGGGGATCGACTACCAGGCGATCAATGTCAACGCGTGGGGCTACTCGGCCGAGCGCGCGCTCGCGCGTGATGTCGTTGCTCTTCAGAACGAGAGAATCTCGCAGTGGTGCGCCAAGCACCCCGATCGCTTCGTCGGGATGGCGACGCTCGCACTGCAGCATCCCGACCTCGCGGCCGACCAGCTGGATCAGGCGGTGCGGAAGCTGGGACTGCGGGGCGCCGCGATCGGCGGAAGCGTCGAAGGGCAGGAGCTCTCGGATCGGAAGTTCGATCCGTTCTGGGCCAAGGCCGAGGAGCTTGGCGTGCTGCTGTTCATGCATCCACAGCCGGCGCCCGGCACCACCCAGAACCCACGCCTGGGTGGCAAGGGTGGCCTGGGCAACACCATTGGCAATCCGTTGGAGACCACGGTGTTCCTCTCTCACCTGATCTTCGAGGGCACGCTCGATCGCTTCCCGGGGCTGAAGATCTGCGCGGCCCACGCCGGGGGATACCTCGCGTCATACAGCGGCCGCTCGGACGCCTTGTGCGGCCGTGCCGGTGGCGCCGGCACCGACTGCAAGGCACTGAAGAAACGACCGAGCGAGTACTTCAAGCGAGAGCTCCTCGTCGACACGATGATCTTTCACGAAGAGGGCCTGCGGCATCTCGTCGCCGAAGCCGGCGTGAGTCAGATGGTGTACGGCACCGACTATCCGTTCGACTGGCCGGTCGGCATCGACTTCGTCCTCAACGCGCCGTTCCTGAGCAACGCGGACAAGGAGGCGATCCTCGGCGGCAACGCGATCAAGCTGCTTCGAATAACCTAGTTGTGAAAGAGCAGGCGGAGGTTAGCGAAGGAAACGGATCGCCGCGGAGCCGCGCCTGCGTCTTCTCCGTCTCTTCACATGCTGAACATCACCACCGAGAATCACGCCTAGTGTCGAACACGAGTGCTATTCAGCGGATCGACGACGCCTTTCGACGTGGCGATCTCGACGCCTTGCGCGCAGCGGTTGACGATCCGGCGCTTGTGCCGAACGGCCCGATGCCGCTCGCCATCGGATCGTGCCTCGTCTACGCCATCTACCACAGCCCGCTCGCGTTCATCCGGACGCTCCTCGAGATGGGCGCCGACCCGAATGTGCCGACCGATGACGGCTTTCCGCCGCTCATCGCCGCGCTGAGCTGCACGCGGGCGGCGCCGGGCTCATCGCAACGAACCGATGTCGACGAGATCATCACGTTGCTGCTCTCCTTTGGTGCCGACGTGAATCAACGCGGGATCAACGACTACACGCCACTCCACATGGCCGTGGCCGAACGCAATGGACACGCAGTGCTGCGCCTGCTCGAGGGTGGAGCGGATACCAACCTGCGTACGCGAATCGACGAGTGCATAACACCACTCGAGATGGCACGCTCAGCCGGACTGAGCGACATCGCGACGCTTTTCGAGCGCAAAGCTTAGCCGCTCTTCCTGGGTTCGTTCTTCCGCCCGACGTCGGGCCCTGGATCGGGTACGTCGTGAAAGTCAGCGCTGCGGGCCCGCGTCTCGTCGTCATCCTCCGCCCGGGGGAAGGTCGACGGATTCAATGGACTGATGCCCTCGAGCTCGCGTGTCGTCTCGGGCTCACGACTGTTCACGCGATTATCGTCGGGCTTGCGACTGGTATTGCTGCGGTTCATCAGAGTGCTCCTCATCGAACTGGAGCAATCTGATTGCCACCTGCGTTCAATTCATGAGCCGCTGCGTGCGAAGAGTCGTCTGCCCCGACGAGCCGCTCGTCCATGCAACGATGGTCGCGTCGTCAACCGTTGCGATGACCGGATACTCGGCTCGCAGGGTGTCGCCGATCGGCTGCCTTGTGAAGCGGGCGATCCCTTTGGCATCGACACTGCCGCGAGCAATCGCCACCCGTCGGGTGCCTCTGGCCTGTTCGTCCCACGCCACGATCAGCTGGCCGTTGTCACGAAGAGCGATCTGAGGGTGGCGGGGAACACCCTCCGTCGGTATCTGTTGGCGTGCCGTGAAGCTCCGCCCGTCCTGTGACGTCGCATAGAACAACGCCATCGTCGGCTCGCGGGACGGCGTTGGGCCAGGAACGAGAGTCGGCCAGACGACGTGGATGCGCCGATTGCGATCGACGGTCATCGCCGGCCCATTCTCGGGGCAGCCGTCGAGCACCCAGTTGTCATCGCTGATTCGTACCGGAGGCGTGAAGTTGCGACCTCCGTCAACGGACTTCGTGAAGGCGATGTCGCGGACGTTGCCTGGGTACACATGTCGCCATGCCGCGTACACACCACCGGACGCGTCCGTGGCGATCGCGGTCTTGCAGCAGTAGCAGACGCCGCCAGTGATCGACCGCGGGCTGTCAGCCTTGTCCAGGGTCGCGAAGAACAGCCGCGAGAGCTGCGCTCGAGCCACACCATCTGCCGGCGTCGCGCTGTGCAGGTGCTGATGCTCGTCGTGTTTCATCGCTCCGCTCTTTTCGCGAGCGCTGGACGAGTCGCGATGATCGAGCCAGAGCGCAACGACCGCGCCATCGGGCGCTGTGTCAATCGATTCCCATCCGCGGTTGCCGGCGCCGTTGCTGCCGGGCACCGGAGCGGCGGCGGCGAACGACTTTCCGCCGTCATCGGAACGCGAGGACACGAGCCGTGTGCCACTCGGTGCTTTCGCGGTCCAGACCACCACGATCCCCGGCTCGCGTCCGTTGCGTGGTACAAGCGCCAGCCGGGGCGGCTGTTCACCGGAGAAGTTCGCGTCACCGGCAACGTGATTCACCCGTGACGGCCCACTGAACGTGCGTCCTCCGTCGCGACTCGAAGCGGCGTAGACGTCCGTCACACCTGCCCTGGTGCTGGCGCCCCACACGACGACGGCGAAATCGCCTTTTGCAGCGAGCGAACCGTACGCGTTCGAGCGACCGTCGATCGCAAGTTCGACAGAGCCGGTCGCGGCCCGGCCGGCCATCACCGCCGCCACCAACATGGCTCCTATCGTGGTGAGCCGGATCACGTGCAATCGGTTCATCTGACCACTCCTCAAAACGACAGCCGTAAACCGAACTGAAAGGTCCGGGGATCGGCGACAGCCGTAATCTGGTTGAAGGTCGATGCCGGGTTGGTGGGATAGGCACCCGGCCCGAAGTTGGTGTTCCGCGTCAGGACGTTCGTGCGATTGGTGAGGTTGAAGCCTTCGACGAGGGCATCGAACGTCACGCCGCCCGTGATCCGGAACGTGCGACTGACGCGCAGATTCAGGCTGAAGAAGTCGCTCCCGATTCCCTCGTTGCGCGGAATCAGGGTCACCGCACGCACATCGAAGTTGGGGGCGGCGGTTGCCCCATCAGCGAGCGGGCGGCTCGTCGTGCCCTGAAGGTTCGCAACGCCCGACGTGATGTTGAACGGCAGCTTCGAGTAGTACTGCAGGAAGCCGCTCACATGGAATCCATGGCTGATGTGTTCCCAGGCGGTCGTCGCCGGTGACATTGGCGTATTGACGGTTCCATTGATGACGAGACGATGACGCTGGTCGTCGTCCGAGCGACCCCAATCTCTCATGACGTCGGTCGGATCGACCGGCGAACTGAAAAAGAATTCGCCGACGTTGTTCATCGACTTCGACAGCGTGTAGGTCCCGCGCAGGCTCGCCCACGCCGTGGGCCGTTGCACCAGTGACAGATGAAGCCCGTGGTACGTGGACTCGGCCACCGACGAGTACTGACTATTGTTTCGATAGGTCGAGTCAGGACGGCATCCGTTGTTCGTACCGGCGGCCACGCACGTCGGCACGTTCTGGTTGACCGACATCAGCAGATTGTTGCCGCGCAGGTATTGGTAGCCGACGCTCGCTGTGAGCCGGGCCCCGAGTACGCGCTCGACCTCGAGGCTGGCCTGGCGCGAATAGGCATTCTGCAGGTTCCTGTCCATGGTGGTGAAATCCACCAGCGTCGTGGTCAGGATGTGCGCCGGCAGGATATTGGGAAATACCGGCGCGCCAGCCTGCGTGGGAATCAGTCCCGACACACTGGGCTGCTGAAGATTCGCGATGTCCGTGGTGTTTCCGGCCGAGAGGATCGCGTTGGCCACCGCGCGGAGTGGCACACGGTCGAAGAACAGGCCAGCACTGCCGCGGATGACGAGATCCTGCGAGGCGGCGGGTGACCACGCGAAGCCGGCGCGAGGCGAAACGTTGTTCGTGTCTGTGCCGATTGGTTCGAGGAACTGCAGGTCGTAGCGCAGCCCCAAGTTCAGTGTCAGGCTGGAGCCCACGCGCCACTCATCCTGTGCGTAGAGACCGACGTTCGGATTGGTCTGCGAAACGACCGGATCGCCAAACGTCTGCGCATACCCGCTGTAGTTGCCAGTCAGGAAGTTCGTCAGGCTGGAGAACGAATAGTTGCCGCGCGCCGATCGCGGGTACGTGATGGTGTCGTCATTGAACACGAAGTCCACGCCGACGCGAAACGCGTGCGCGCCCGACTGGTGAGACAGGGTGTTGACGAACTGATACATCCTGTTCAGGCGCCCGGTCGGGCTGCCCGACGATGTGCCGAAGGACGCGACGCCGGCGATGCTGACAGCCGGGCCGGTCGGGTCGGTCGGTGGCGCCTTCAGGTCGCCGTAGGTGAACTGCGCGCGCGTTTCGTTGACGGTGTTGGTGGAGATCGTCCACGTGTTGCCGAAGCCGAGCGAGTGATCCCAGTTGTCCAACCCCGACGAAGCGGTCGGCGCGTTCAACGCGCCCGCGCTGCGCGAGTTGTCCGAGGTGACGCGATAGAGGCCGTACCGAACCGATAGGTGATCCGATCCGCTCAGGTGGTGATCGATCTTTGCGAGGCCGGTCGTGCTGTGCACCGGGTTCGGATAGACGCCGGTGCTGACGGGCGAACCCGGATAACCAGTGGCCGTGAGCCGGGCGTTGATGATGGACACATTCGCTGGAAGGATGGTCACGAGCCCGGTCTGATCGAGCAGTCGTTGCTCGAAGTTCGAGAAGAAGAACGTGCGGTTCGCCACGAGTGGCCCACCGAGGCTCGCCCCGTACTGCTGCTGGTCCATCGGCAGCGTTTCGCCCGAGAGCGCATTCGGGGCGTTGAACCGGTCGTCGCGGATGAAGTCGTAGATCGTGCCCCGGAGCGAATTCGTGCCGCTCTTCGTCACGACGCTGACGTAACCGCCGAGGGCGCGTCCCAATTCCGCCTGCGCTCCTGACGTGATCACTTGAAACTGCTCGACGGCATCCACGCCGTACGGGATACCGCTCAATCCGGCCGCGTCGTCGTTGGCAGACAGGCCGTCGACGATGAAGTTGTTGGACAGATTGCGCTGGCTGGCGATTGAGATCCCCTGGCCAGGCACGGCGGAGGTTTCCGGGAAGAGTTGCGTGCTGGCGATGTTGGTCGGGGATACGCCTGGAACGAGCAGCGCGAGATCCAGGAAGTTGCGGCCGTTCATCGGCAGGTTCTGCACTTCGGACTGGGAGACCGTTCCCGCGATCTGACTGCGCGCCGCTTCGAGGATCGTGTCATTGCCACGGACGGTCACGCTCGTTTCCACGCCCGAGACCGCCATGACGATCGGCAGGTCGAAGGCAGCGCCGACGGTCGCGCTCAGCGTGCGCGTACTGTCCACGAAGCCAGGGAGGTGGACCTTCACTTCATAGCGACCGACCCTGAGATATGAAAAGCGGAATCGGCCCTCCGAGTTGGTTGCCGTCTCGGCGGTGATGTTCGTTTCGATCTGGCGAGCAGTGACCTGTGCGCCGGGAATGACGGCGCCCTGTACATCGGTCACACGTCCGCTGACGCTCGCGAAATTGATCGCTTCCTGTGCACGCGCGACACCACCCGAGGCGACGGCACAAGATGCCGCCACGAGCAGGCCGCGAAACCACTGTAGTTTCACAATAGTCCTCGCTATGAATTCAACAACTCGTCGCCCGTGTGATCGACGCGGGTCTCGAGACCCGCCGTAACGACCGACTAGAGCAGCAGGTCTTTAAAGACCCGCCGCTGCGATCGGGGTCAACGACAGCGTCAAATGTAGAGGCGAGTCTGCAGACCCGCCTGCTCTACGACAGCGAGGGTTTCGGAGGAGGAGACAGAGGCGCCAGACGCACTTCCGGCGCTGAGTGCACTCGTTCGTGCAGGGCAGACGTGGCTACGACAGGTAACCCGACAGGGATGCTGGCCGGGATGACCGCGATCTCAGCCGTCAGGAGCGTAATCGGATCGGACGAACAACTGCAGACGAGGCGAGCCGTCTCCGGCACCGTACCTTTGTCATGCTGGTGGTGATGACCATGACTCGACGTGCCTGGCGCGGTGCTCTCTTGCGAGTGGTGCATCACGCAGTCAGGGGCGGGCACGCCTCCATGTGTGTGTGGCCGGTCCACGCACATCCCAATCGTGCCGAGCAGCGACACGCTGACCTGCAGCGCCAGAACGGCGATGGTGACCAAGAATGAGCGCCAGCCCCGATTGCGCATCAATGCAACCGCCCCGATCTTAGCGCAAGCGGTGCCCGAACGCGTGACCTGGTCTGGCTACTTGGAAATGGATACCGAGACGGGCCTCCCAAGGAAGCGGCTGTACCGGGCGACGGCCGTGTCGAGCCGGCCTCTCTCGATCCGCGTCAGTTTTCGCAACAGACTGACCTCGATCGACGCGGCAGACGCAGCGTGTCCCGTTCTCCAGGTGCCAGCGACCTGCCCGGCGATGACCAGTGCATGTTGGAACGACACAGAACGGGACCCTGACGGGACCCTGGTTGGACCATGCGGAACCGCGACCCGATCGCGGTACGAGACAAGGTATTCGTCGTAGATGGGCAACAGGTGCAATGAATCGCCGGCGCTGGTACGCCGTGTCCCGCCTTCCATCTGCCAGTAGGTACAGCCGTCGACCGGGTGTGGCTTCGCACCGATCATCTCGAGCCCGCGCTTCGCGTCGGGTGTCGTGAGCCCCGACCACCAGACGAAATCGCGGATCGTCGCGGGCCCATGGCTTCGGAAGTACCGCCCCGTCAGCCTGGCGAGGGCTTCGTCACGCGGCAGGCGCCTGGCATCGGGCGCGCGATCGGCAAGCCGCGCGTAGGTCTGATGCTTGCCACGACGAGGGCCGCTGCATATGACGCCCTCGAGCTCGGCGTAGATCGTCAGCATCGAGAGCGGAATACCCGTGGCCGCGATCTTTGCGCGCTCCAGATGCAGGGCCAGCTCTGAACGCGTGAGCGGTTCGTCGAGCGCGCGTTCGAACAGCGCCGTTGCTCGCGTACACAACGAGTTGTCGAGCCCCAGCTTGCGGCAATAGTGCGACAACGTCTTGTGCACGCGCGGCGCAGTCAGCTCGAGCATCCATCGGATGTCCGACGAGGTCACGAAGTGCCAGGTCGGTCGCATCACGTGCGTTCGCAGGATCAGGCCGGCATCGAAAGCGCCTTCCACGGCAGCATCAGTCGACGTGGACGGCAGTCGAAGGCCCAGCGCCCATTTGGCCGGACCGAATTCCTGCGCCTGCACCGCGCCAAGCCATGCCACCAGGTCCGCCGCCTGACGATGGCTCGCGCGACGAAGGCACTGGTTGTGAAGTCGGAGTTGTGGAATTGCGGTCAGTGAACGGATCAACGCCTCGTCTCGATCGCCCTCGTCCAGATCTCGGCTTGCTCCGGTGTCATCGAGCCGTGGGGGCGAAGACGAGCGTCAGCGTAGCCGAGTTGCTCGAGGTCGAACAAGTACTGCTCGCGTGACAGCAGCGTCCCGAGGCAGAGCGAATTGTCGGGTTCGGGCTGCTGCTGGCGTTGGCGGTCGATCAGTTCGTTCAGGACCTCGTCGGGCACGTCCGCGCGCCGATCGGGATACGCGAACTTGAACAGCACGAGATAGCTCAGGAGAACGGGCCAGTTCGATCCGAATCGCGATAGCAGCCGCCGCCAGTCGAAGAAGAGTGCGCGCGCATGCAGCAGGTGCAGGACGGCGGCGCCGTCATAGCGTTCCCGTTCCTGAACGAACGCACTGGACCAGAGGAGTTCTTCCGCCGGACACAGGGCAACCGGGATGCCCAGCACCTCTCCCGGTGTGGCATGAGCGAACCAGCCATCGTCAACACAGACGATCCCGTTGCCAGAGCTGAAGACGACGTCGATATATTGACCTTGACGGTGGACCTTACCCAGCCAATGGGGGAACGGCATTTCAACCTGATAACCCGCGTCTTCGAATGCGGCGAGCACGTGGCGAACGTCGTCACGGCGAAGCATCACGTCCAGATCCTTCGTGTCGCGGTCGCGCCCCGTATACCGTGAGTGTGCGAATGCGCCGCCGACGACAAAGGGCAGAGCCGTCGTCTCGAGCACACCGAGGGCATCGACATAGAAGTCCAGACGCGGATCTCCTGGTGCCGGGATCGAACCGGTATTGACCGGTTCCTTCATGCGTCGCGAGTTACGCATCGACGGTGACCTCGAGCACCAGGAAGGGAGCCCGGTCCGGGAACGTGCGCGTCAGCAAAGGTAGCGACACGTTGTAAACCGGAACGTCGTTCTTGGTGCGCCCTTCGTGCCGGCCGCGATGGGCGTGGCCGTGCACCACCATCGAGACAGGGAAGCGCGTGATCGGTTCTTCCAGCCGGCTCGAGCCCACGAAGGGGAAGATCTCCGGAGGCTCGCCTTCTACGGTCTGACGAACAGGGGAGTAGTGGAGCAACACCACTTGTCTCGGTGAGCGCAGCCGCGCGAGCGAGGCTTCCAGCTTGAGCGCTTCGTTCACCGCTTCGTGTACGAATTGCTTGATCGTCGGCTCACCCCAGGGACCAAGGGCCGCGGTGCCAAATCCGCCGGCGAAGCCTTTGACGCCGGCGATGCCGATCCCGTGAACCTCACACGCTTCGCCGTCGAGAATCTTGAGCCCGGCGTCGGCAAGAATGTGCGCGAGTTCCTCCTGTCGTCCCGATTCGAAGTCGTGGTTCCCGAAAACCGCCACGCCAGGCACGCGGAGCGCGGACAGTTCACGCGCGAGAATTCGTGCTTCTTCGGGCTGTCCGGTGTCGGTGAGATCGCCGGCCAGCAAGAGCATGTCCGCCGACTCCGAGACCTGCGCAAACAGCGGCTGGAACCTGCCTACCGACGTGCGCGTGCAATGGAGATCGCCGAGCGCCGCAATGCGTACGACTTTGCTCTGTCCCGTCACTGCCGGCGAGTCGCCATGCGGCTGAGCATTGCGCGGCATAGTGAGCCTGTTGGCTTGCAAAGAGGGTGCCTGCGGATGGGAAAGAGCCCGCCAAGGCTGTGGTGGCCTCGTGGCTGTCAGTCTTGCTCAGCCGTTTCGGTCAGTCGTTTTTCGAGATGCCGCAGGATGGGCGCCTGGCTGGCGAGGATCTTTTGCGCGGCCATCATGAGGTCGAACCACTCGGCGCGGTCGACTTCAGGGAAGGATCGCCGGTGGCCAGACTTCGGCGGCCATTCCATCTCGAACAGGTTGCTTCGCAGTGAGGCGGGATCGAACTCGCACTCGACGGCCCACACATGAACGATCTTGCCGCCACTCTGATGCAGCGGAGCGAGAGCGATGAACGGACCGGAGGGACGCGCACCGGTTTCTTCCTCGACCTCGCGCCGCGCCGCCGCCAGCACGTCTTCGTGCTCGTCCACCTCGCCCTTCGGAACAGACCAGGCGCCATCATCTTTGCGCGCCCAGAAGGGACCTCCGGGATGGACCAGCAGCACTTCGAGTGCGCCCCTGCGTCGTCTGAACAACAGGAGCCCGGCGCTCAGCTTGCGGGGCATCAGGTCCGACCGCGCCACCGCCACAGGGCGATCAGGCCGGCAATCCCGGATAGGGCGGCGAGTGCCAGGACCGTGCGAGCCGCCAGTGCCTGATCGGGCGGTTGATGGGCCCCGGTCCACACCCATCCCATGGCCGAAAGCCCGATGAGCACGAGGATGAAGAGCGACACAACGAGGCGAATGGCGGTCACACCATAGTCCTTTTCTATGATTGGGCGGGTTTGCGTGGCCCCTCTATACTTCTGAGATGAGCCTGGCCCATGCCATCCCCGATCGGTCCAACGCATCCCTGATCGAGCGTCTCAACGGGTCCCAGCACGAGCTCGCCCTGCGCCTGTTCATGGTCGTCGTGCTTGCCCATTGGGGAGAGCATCTGCTGCAGGGTTTTCAGATCTACGCCCTCGGTTGGCCAGTCCCCGAGGCGCGCGGTCTGATTGGTTACTTCTTCCCGTGGGTCATCCAGTCTGAAACGCTTCACTACGGCTACGCGCTCGTCATGCTGATCGGGCTCTGGGTGCTGCGCGGCGGATTCACCGGCGTCCTCGATCGACGATTCTGGACCATCGCCCTCGCGATCCAGTTCTTTCATCACATCGAGCACTTGCTGCTCATCCTCCAGCAGACGACCGGCTACTACCTGGGCGGGCGACCCGTGCCGACGAGCATCGCGCAGTTGTGGATCCCGCGTGTCGAGCTGCACCTGTTCTACAACACGATCGTCTTCATCCCGATGGTCGTCGCGATGTACTACCACATGTTCCCCACCAGGTCTGAAGCGGCCGGGCAGAAGTGCACGTGCAACTGGGAGCATGGAGTGACCGCATCAGTGTGATCCTCTCGCCTTCGTCCGACGTCTTGCGGTGGCCCGCGGTCGGACGATTCCTGCGGTGGCGCCATGCGCGAACGTCACTGCAGCTGGTCCTGCTTCTCGCCGCCGCCGTGCTCGTGCTGCACGGCCTGTTCGGCCCCCAGGTTGCACCGGCGAATCTGGCCACGGTGGTTTCGTGGGTGCAATATCGCGGGTGGCTGATCATCGCGCTGCTCGTTGCCGGAAATTTCTTCTGCACGGGGTGTCCCTTTGTGCTGGTCCGCGATGCCGGCCGCCGGCTGCGAACGCCACTGCACAAGTGGCCGCGCTGGCTGCGCGTCAAGTGGATCGGCATCGCGCTCTTTGTCGCCATCCTGTTCGTCTACGAGCTCTACGATCTCTGGGCGCTTCCGCGCGCCACGGCGTGGCTCGTGCTGGGTTACTTCATCGCGGCGCTCGTCATCGATCTGCTCTTCACAGGCGCAACATTCTGCAAGTACGTCTGCCCGATCGGTCAGTTCAGTTTCGTGGCATCGACGGTCTCGCCACTCGAACTGCGAGTCCGGCAGCCAGAGACGTGCCGGACCTGTCAGACCGTTGACTGCATCAGGGGACGCCGGACGGAGTCCGACCCTTCCAAGGTGACACGGCGGGGATGCGAGCTCGCCCTTTTCCTTCCTGCAAAAGTTGGCAACCTGGATTGCACGTTCTGCCTGGACTGTGTGCAGGCCTGTCCGCACGACAACATCGCCATCGCGACCCGCGTGCCAGCACTCGAGCTGGTCGACTCGCGCCGGCGATCCGGCATCGGGTGGCTGGCGCGGCGTCGTGACATTGCGGCCCTTGCCGTTGCTTTTGTCTTTGGCGGCTTGATCAACGCGCTTGGCATGACAGCGCCGGCTCGAGCGATGGAGCAGTCGCTCGCCGTGATGCTCGACGCTCAGTCCGAGGGACCGGTGCTTGCTGCGTTGTTCCTGATCGTGCTGGTGCTGGTTCCGCTCGTGCTGCTGGCAACGGCGGCGGCTCTCACACGGCTGTTCACTCGTACGCCGCGCCAGTCGATCGTCAGCGTTGCCGCCACGTACTCGTATGCATTGATCCCACTTGGTTTTGGCGTTTGGCTCGCGCACTACGGGTTCCATCTACTCACCGGTGTGCTTACGGTGATCCCGGTCACGCAGGCGGCGGTTCTCGAGACGACAGGCAGGGCCGCGCTCGGCGCGCCGATGTGGCAACTGACCGGGATGAGACCAGGCGTCGTGTTCCCACTCGAGGTCGGAGTGATCCTGATCGGGGCATTCGGATCGCTCGCACTTGGATACCTGATCTCCGAGCGGGACTTCCCTGAGCGGCCCATCATCGCGACGATACCCTGGGCGGTTGTGACCATCGCGGTTGCGACCGCCGCGCTCTGGATCACCGCGCAGCCGATGGACATGCGCGC
>JALDXQ010000085.1:0-30631 GCA_032156805.1 Acidobacteriota bacterium | reverse complement strand
CTGAAGACCCGCCTCCACACGTGAACGCGGCAGCCTAGCGTGCGCGTTCGCACGGCTCACCGCCGAGCACTGCCAGCAGCATGAGCGGGCGGCCCCCGCGCCGCTCGAAACTGTGCGTGGTTCCGCGCGGAACCGAGACGAACGCGCTTGTCGGGACGCGTGAAACCTTTCCGTCGATCGTGACGTTCCCCTCACCAGCGACGACGTAGTAGACGATGTCCGCCTCTTCGTACAAACGCTGCGGCATCGGCTCATTGAGTTGGATCATCGTGGTTCGCTCGTTGCCACTGCACGCGAGGATCGACTCCCGACGCGGTTCCCGGCCCACGAACTCTTTCTCCAGCCAGTCGGGTATCGAGACCATCTGCGGTTGACCCTTCGGGCCAACGGCCAGTTCCGGCTTGGTGGGGACCGGAGCGGGTGCGGGTTCGGGTTCGGGCGGTGGAGGCGGTTCCGGTGCGGGATTCAACGAAACGTCGACGTCCATGATCTGCCCGGATCGCAGCGTGACCTCACGCTCGAACGAGATCACTTTGTCTCCGTCAAATCTCAGTCGATACGTCCCGGCCATCAGGCCGGTGAGACTGAGGTTGCCGCTCCCGTCCGTCTCACCGCTGCGCGTCGTCGCGCCCGAGACCGACACGAGGATCCCAGGTAACGTGGCGCCACGCGGATCAGTGACGGTAATTGCCATTCCGCCGCGACTTGCCGTCGCCGGTGCGCGGCGAGGCTGTGCGGGGGCAGGTGTCGCCGGTTTGGGTTGGCTGGTTCCTTGTGGCGGCTTGGCAGGCGTCGCGGGCGCCTGGGCATCCACCGCGATGACGCTCACGACGATGAAGCTGAGCAAAAAGGGCGTGCGCATGATGCACATTATCTACGGTTCGCGGCGGGTATAATGCCGAAGTCCGCCAGGGGTATCCCGATTGGGATTGAGACAAACCCTTGGAACCTGACCCGTCATCGCGCCCAGCGCCATGGCGGGGTCCCGCCGCAGCAATCGTGCGAAGGCGGAACCCGGTTGAGACCGGCGTAGGGAGTGCGGCCCCTCTCATCCCGCCTCTTTCGCCCTCGACCATTGCACACGACTGGAGCGGTCCATGATCGATTTCGCCTCGGCATACCCGAATTCCCGCAAAGTCTTTGACACGCGGACGGTAACGCTGACGCCAGGCGGACCTTCCGTTTCGCTCGACGTGCCGATGCGCGAGGTGACGCTGAGCGGGGGCGAACCCCCGGTTCGGCTTTACGACACCAGTGGACCGCAGGGACACGACGTGCGCCAGGGTCTGCCCAAGCTTCGTGCGCCATGGATCGAGGCGCGACGCGCTTCGGGTCACGTGGGGACACAGCTCTACTATGCGCGGCGCGGCGAGATCACACCCGAAATGGAGTTCATCTCGGCCCGCGAGGGATTGCCAGCCGAGTTCGTCCGTAGCGAAGTGGCGCGCGGCCGCGCCATCATTCCGTCGAACATCAACCACCTCGAGCTCGAGCCGATGATCATCGGCCGGAATTTCCTGGTGAAGATCAACGCGAACATCGGCAACTCCGCGGTGCGCTCGTCCATCGAGGACGAAGTCGAGAAGCTCCAGTGGGCGACATTGTGGGGCGCCGACACGGTGATGGATCTTTCGACCGGGAAGAACATCCACGCCACGCGCGAGTGGATCATCCGCAACTCCGCCGTTCCGATCGGGACGGTGCCGATCTATCAGGCACTCGAGAAAGTCGGCGGCCGCCCCGAAGATCTCACGTGGGAGGTCTATCGCGACACGCTCATCGAGCAGTGCGAGCAGGGCGTGGATTACTTCACCGTGCACGCCGGCGTGCTCCTGCGCTACATCCCGATGACGGCGAGGCGCGTGACCGGGATCGTCTCGCGCGGCGGTTCGATCCTGGCGAAGTGGTGCCTGGCGCATCACCAGGAGAACTTCCTCTACACCCGGTTCCGCGAGATCTGCGAGATCATGCGCGCCTACGACGTGTCGTTCTCGCTCGGCGACGGTCTTCGTCCCGGATCGATTGCCGATGCCAACGACGAGCCGCAGTTCGCCGAGCTGAAGACGCAGGGCGAGCTCACCAAGATCGCGTGGGAGTACGACGTTCAGGTGATGAACGAAGGCCCCGGTCACATCCCGATGCATCTGATCAAGGAAAATGTCGAGAAGCAGCTTGACTGGTGCGGCGAGGCGCCCTTCTATACGCTCGGACCGCTGACAACTGACGTGGCTCCGGGTTACGACCACATCACGTCTGCCATTGGTGCGGCGATGATCGGCTGGTACGGAACAGCAATGCTCTGCTACGTCACGCCGAAGGAACATCTCGGGTTGCCCGATCGCGACGACGTCAAGGCTGGCGTCATCGCGTACAAGATCGCGGCCCACGCGGCCGATCTCGCGAAGGGCCATCCGCGGGCGCAGGCCTGGGACGATGCGCTCTCGAAAGCCCGCTTCGAGTTCCGGTGGGAGGATCAGTTCAACCTGGCGATGGATCCCGTGACGGCTCGCGCGTATCACGACGAGAGCCTGCCGGCCGAGGGCGCCAAAGTGGCGCACTTCTGCTCGATGTGCGGGCCGAAGTTCTGTTCGATGGAACTGACGCAGCAGATCCGTCAGGCGGGGATGGAGGAGAAGTCGGTCGAGTTCAGGAAGGCCGGCGAGATCTACGTCAAGCAATAGATCAACTTCCAACTCCCAAACCCCAACTCCCAAGATCGAACCGGGAATTGGACGTTGGGAGTTGGGCGTTGGGAGTTAGACCGGCGTCACGGGATTTGGAAGCGGTAGCTTCGATCGGATCCAGCCGAAGCCGCGTCCGACGAGCCGTTTCTCACGCGCGTCCTCGAAGAGCGAATAGGTCACCGGCGTCACGACGAGCGTGAGCGCCAGCACCAGCGTCTGGCCGCCAATCACGACGAAGCCGATCGCGTGGTTGGTCGCGGAGCCGACGCCCTGTGTGACCACCAGCGGAACCATCCCGGCGACAAACGCGAGCGTCGTCATCAGAATCGGGCGAAGACGGTCGCGGCTCGCCTGTACGATCGCCCGGTGCGCATCGAGACCGGTCTCCCGCAGCTGATTCGCGTGATCGATCTGCAGAATCGAGTTCTTCTTCACGACGCCGAAGAGGACCAGCATGCCGAGCGCTGAGAAGATGTTCAGCGACTGGCCGAAGATCAGGATCGAGACGAGCGCGAAGGGCAAGGTGAGTGGGAGCGAGAGAAGAATCGTAACCGGATGAAGCCACGACTCGAACTGCGCGGCCAGCACCAGATACATGAAGATGAGCGACAGCGCGAGCGCCTGAAGGAACGCAGACGCCGTGCGATTGAGCTCGCGCGAGCGGCCCGCAAATCCGAGCTGGTACTCGGGTCCGAGCCCAAGTTGAGCGGCGGATGCCAGCAACTGTTCCTGCGCGCCCGCCTGCGAGGTGCCCGGGAGCATGTTGGCGGTCACGGTGACCTGGCGCTGCCGATTCAGCCGTCTGATGTCGGACGGGGCCGCGCCCTTGTCAAATGCCGCGATGTTCTCGAGCGCGACGCTGCCAAGCCTGGACGATGGCACCGTGAGCTGTCCGATCGCATCCTCGGTTTCACGATCGCGACCCTCGGCCCGCAGGTGCACCTCGTACTGTTCGCCAGCTTCGTTGTACGTCGTCACCTGATCGCCACCGACCAGAAGGCGCAGCGCTTCGGCCGCGTCCGAGACCTGCACTCCGAGGTCGGCGGCCTTGGGCCGGTCGAGTCGCACGGAGATCTCCGGCTTGCCGACGCGCAACGACGTATCGACGTCGACCAGTCCGGGGATGCTCCTGGCTGATTCGGCGAGGGAGTTACTTGCCCGTTCCAACTCGGCGAGGCTGGGGCCCTGCATGACGAATGAGACGTCACCCTGCGCCTGGCCGCCGCCACCACCGCCACCGCCGCCGGCAATGCCGGGTGCCTGAAGCGTGGTTCGCACGCCCTCCGCGGTCACCTTCGGCAGAACGTTGTTCCGTACTTCGTCCATCAACACGAATTGATCGCGGTCGCGTTCGTCGATCGGCTTGAGCCGGACGTAGATCGATGCGGTGTTCAGCGTGCCGGCCGAGTCACCGGCCACGGTCACCATCGTGTAGACGACCTCGGGCAGCCCGCGGATCGCGGTCGCCACGCGGTTTGCCATCACTTCCGTCGCTTCGAGGCTGGTGCCTTCCGGCGCGCGCATGCTGACGTCGAACTCAGACTGATCGTCCTGCGGCGTGAAGTTCACGTTGACGACGCGGAAGATCGGCACGCTCGAGAACAGCACCAGGATGGCAAGCACCGCAATGATCCCGCGATGCGCCATCGACCACTCGAGCATGCGGGTGTAGACGCGATCGATCGGCCCGAAGATCGCCGAGTGCTTCGAGTCGTGGATGTGATGCGACTCGTCTTCCTCGCGCGGCTTTACCTTCAGCCACCGTGCTGACATCGTCGGTGTCAGGGTGAAGCTCACGAGCAGTGAGACGATCACCGCGAACGCCATGGTCAGCCCGAAACTCCGCATGAAGCGGCCAACCATGCCGCTCATGAAACCGACCGGCGCGAAGATTGCCACGAGCGACAGCGTCGTTGCCATCACCGCGAGGCCGATCTCGCGCGTGCCCTCGACCGCCGCCTGCATCGGCGGCATCCCCTTCTCCTCGATGAACCGGTAGATGTTCTCGAGCACCACGATCGCGTCGTCGATGACGATGCCGACGGCCAGTGTCAGCGCCAGCATCGTCAGCATGTTCAGCGTGAAGCCCATGTACCAGACGAGCGCGAACGTGGCGATGATCGAGGTGGGAATCGAGATCGCCGCGATGACCGTCGAACGAAGGTTGCCGAGGAAGAGCAGCACGACGAAGGCCGCCAGGAACGAGCCGACGATCAGATGTTCCTGGACGCTGCGGAACGATGCCTCGATGAATTCCGCCTGGTCGCGCACGATGCGCAGTTCGTAGCCGGGAGGCAGCGCCTGTTGGATGTCCCGCAGCCGCTCCTTGACGTTGTTGACGACCTCGACCGTGTTCGTGCCCGACTGCTTGCGAATCTGGAGCAACACCGTGGGATCGCCATTGATGTTGGCGAGCGTCGTTAGATCGGCGACCCCGTCGTCGACGCGGGCAACGTCGGCGACCTGTACCGGGTGGCCATCGACCTGGCGCAGCACGAGACCACCGAACTCTTCGGGCTTTTCCACGCGTCCGCGCGTCCGCATGGTGATCGACTGCGGCCCCTGGTCGATGCGGCCGCCGGGGATGTCGGCGTTCTGTGCCTGGAGCGCGCGCGACACGTCGTTGACGGTGAGGTTGTAGGAGCGCAGGCGGGCGGCGTCTACCCAGACGTTGATCTGCCGCTTTCGTCCGCCCAGCACGAGCACTTGGCCCACGCCGTCAGCGCTCTCGAGTCGACGGCGGAGCACCTTGTCGGTGTACTCGGTGACGTCGCGAATCGGCTTCCGCGCTGTCACAGCAATGGTCAGAATGGGCGCCGCGTCGGGGTCCTGTTTCTCAATCGTCGGTTGCGTGATCGTGCGCGGAAGGAGCGGCAGGATCCGGTTGATGCGGTCGCGAACCTCCTGTGCGGCCACGTCCGCGTTCTTCTCGAGCTGGAACGTGACGATGACCTGCGAGATGCCTTCCGCCGAGTTCGAGTTGAGCTGATCGATGCCACTGATCGTGTTGACCGCTTCCTCGATCTTGTCGGTGACCTCGCTCTCGACCTGCTCCGGCGCTGCACCCGGCAGGCGCGTCGTGACCGAGACGGTGGGGAAGTCGACCTGCGGGAGACGATCGACGCCGAGCTGGCCGAATGCGAAGGCGCCGATGACGGTCAGCGACAGAATGAGAACGGAAGCGAAGACTGGACGACGAACGCAGATCTCAGCGAGCCATTGCATGACGGCACCTACATTTTCCGGTCGTTCACTTCTTCGTGGTGATCTGCGCGCCGTCGACGAGCGTATCGACGTTGCTCGTCGCGACGTTCTCGCCGGACTTGAGTCCCGTGGCGATCTCGATGAGAGCGTCGACGGACTGGCCCAGGGTGACGATGCGTTCCTCGGCCCGATCGCCGGAGATCACAAAAACGCGTGAGGTGCCAGAGACCGTGCGAACCGCCGCAGCGGGAACGAGCACGGCGGGCCGTTCCGACGCCTGTTCGATGCGGGCAGTGGCGAACGAGCCTGGCTTCAGCACGCCTGACTCGTTTGCCACCAGCGCCTCGACGATCAACGTTCGCGAGTCGGTTTGCAGTGCAGGCGAGACGAAGCGCACCTGGCCGTGGAACCGCTGACCCGGAGCCGCGTCAACTTCGAGCAGGACCGGGCGCCCCACCGCAACCTCCGCTGAGTACTGCTGCGGAACAGTCAGGTTCACGCGCAACGGATTGATGCGGAGTACCGAGGCGACCTTCGTGCCGCGCGCAACGTAGTCGCCGACCGAAACCAGACGCTGTCCGACGACCCCGGCAAATGGGGCTCTGACCACGGTGTCGGCGAGCGCCTTCTTCGCGAGGCTCACGCGCGCGCGCGCGCCAAGCAGCGCCTGATACTGCTGCATTGCACCGTTCCGCGCGATGTCGTACTGACGCCGTGCGACTTCAGCTTGTGCGCTGCGCTGATCGAAGTCCGCCTTCGACAGCAGCTTGCGATCAAAGAGCATCTTCGCGCGATCGAAATCACCTTCCGCCAGCTCGAGGTTGGCGCGCGCGTTGGCGACCTCGGGCACGCGGTCTACCTGGAACTCCGACCCGTCAGCCAGCCCGAGCCGGCCGACAATCTGCGCAGCGTTGGCGTCCGCCTCGGCGACCTGAGCCTCCATTTCCACTGAAGCGATCCGAATAAGTGCATCGCCATCGGCCACACGCGTACCGCGCTCGACTGGAGTCGCGATGACCCGGCCCTGGACTTCGGCAGCGACTTCGGCCTCTTCCTGGGGTGCAAGCGTCCCGGTGACTTCCAGGAATCGCTGAATAGGCCGCTCGATTGCGGCCGTCGCGCTGATGGCTTTCGGCGGTGGGGTGTTGCCTGCTGACGTCGATTCGCCCTGGACGCCCGTTCCGCAGCCGACCGCGGCGGCAATGACGACGGGCAAAATGACCTGGAACGTTCCGCGCATGGTGTCGTGGGCTCCCATCCTTAGCTCGCTTGTGGGACTTCGGTGTGAGACGGCGGCTCGGACGGTCGTGCGCGTGAAGGCGCACCGGCGCGGAGACCGGCAATCGTTGTGTCTATCGCATCGAGGACGAGGCTGTCCGCATCGTCATGTGCGAGTCGCTCAGAGAGGCGAAACGCGGCAAGGCCCATGACTGGCGCCCACAGCAGTCTGAGCGCGACGTCTGCGTGCACTGTGGCCGGGAAGACGCCCTCGTCGATGCATCGCTGCATCTGCGCCCGAAGACGGCTCTTCAAGTCGGACATGAACGCAAACCGCTCGTACTCGCGGCCAATGCGGGGTACGCGGCGATCGAGAAACACGAGGGCGAAATACTGCGGCTGAACCTTGCTGAATTCATAGAGGCGCCACGCCGCCGATCGAATATCGTCGAGGGGGTCGTCGCTCGGCGAATGCGGAATCTGGGTGGCACCGAGCAATCGAAAGCCTTCTTCGGCGAGCGCGAAGAAGATCTCGTCCTTCGAAGCGAAGTAGCTGTAGATGGCTCCCGGGCTGTACTCGACCTTCGCCGCGATGTTGCGGATCGACACCTGGGGATAGCCGTCACTGACAAACAGCGACAAGGCGGCATCGAGGATTGCACGACGGGTCGTGGTGCGCGCGTGCTGTTGTCGCTCTTCGCGACTCATACGGTCTTCGGGGTTTCCTTCGGTCTGGCTGAACATCGTTCAATATTATGAACGACGTTCATTTTCAACGCGAGCTCATCAATTCAGGTGGGACGTTTGAGTCGTATACTCGAAGAAAACCCGTCAAGAAGGAGCCCTCCCGTGTCTATCCGACCCGTCAAACAAGTTGCGCAGTCCAAACCGACTCTCGAAGGTGCCGGGGTCAGGCTTCGGCGTGCGTTCGGATTCGGCGACACGACCGATTACGATCCGTTTCTCCTCTTCGACGACTTCCGCAACGACAACCCTGACGAGTACCTCGCCGGGTTTCCGTGGCATCCCCACCGCGGGATTGAAACGATCACCTATGTTCTCGCCGGCACGGTGGAGCACGGTGACAGTCTCGGGAATCGCGGCAGCCTCGGCGCTGGCGACGTGCAGTGGATGACGGCAGGAAGCGGCATCCTCCACCAGGAGATGCCGCAGGGCGATCCACAGGGACGAATGCACGGTTTCCAGTTGTGGGCGAACCTTCCCTCATCGCTCAAGATGACGGCTCCTCGCTATCAGGATGTAGCTGGCAAGGATGTGCCCGAAGTCGTTGACGACGACGGGACGAGGGTCAGAGTGGTGTGCGGAAGTTTCTGGGGGAAGACAGGACCTGTTGATGGCGTGGCTGCGGACCCGCGCTATCTGGACGTATCAATTCCACCTGGTGTTCGCAAGCGGCTTCCCGTCGAATTGGGCAGACACGGCTTCGCGTACGTGTTTGCCGGCGCCGGAGGCTTTCGAGATGCGTCGGAGCCGCGCCCGATCAAGACCGACATTGTCGGCGGCAGCAGCGCGGCGGCAACTGACAGCATTGGAAACCGATCGCTCGTGCTGTTCGACAGCGGTGACGAGATCGTCGTGCAGGCTGGTGATGAGGGGATCAGATTCCTTCTGGTCTCGGGGAAGCCGATTGAAGAGCCGGTCGCGTGGTACGGTCCGATCGTGATGAACACGCGCGCCGAGCTTCAGTTGGCATTCGACGAGCTCAATCGCGGCACGTTCATCAAGGAAAGCGCACGATAGCGCGGTGTCACGCCGCCTGGCCCACGTCCTGCGCCCAGCGCAGTGCGGCCGTATACGCCGTCGGTAGCAGAGTCGGATCGACACCTGCGCGTGTCGCCTGGTGTGACGCGTCATCCCATGCGCCGCTCTCGTAAGCGATCACGGCGTCAAGGATCCCGCGGTCCGGGTTGTGTCGTCCGACGAGCGCATCCGCGGTCGATCGGGAGAGCGGAAGATTGTCGAGTGCGTCCGCCATTGTCCGGCTCAGCATCACATCGAGCAGCGAGAACAACCCGACGAGGAAAAGCTCCGAGGGATCCAGGTGCCGTGCGCGTTCGGCAATCAGCTCGCACGATCTCGCACGTACGAGCGAGAGTGTCGCCAACTCCGGCGTTGCGCCGCGGTTCAATCCTGCCAGACACCAGACCGACGCCCATTTCCGAATCGGCTCGATGCCGATGAGGACCAATGCCTGGTGAATGGTCCCAATCTCCGTCCTCGTGGGCACGGCCGCTGAATTGACGAACCTGAGGACCCGCAGAGTGAGCGACACGTCCTGCTTGACGAGTTCCTCCAGCTCCAGCATGCCGAGATTCGGCTTGGTGAGCGCGGCGAGCAGACGGATGTACGCCAGTTGATGCGCCGGAATCGCCGTGCCTGTCTGGATGATCGGTTTGCAAAAGTAATAACCCTGGAAGAGCGTGTAACCCGCCGCACGCGTCTGTTCGTGGATTTCACGGCTCTCGACCTTCTCGGCGAGCATGGTCACGCCTGATGGCTTGAGCCGTTGGGCCAGGGCGGCAGCTTCGCTCGCGGAGGTCGTGAGCATGTCCACTTTGACGAACGAGGCGAACGGAAGTAGCGCTTCAGCCGGGGAACCGGCAACGAAGTCGTCGAGTGCGAGTTGATAACCCTTGGCCTTCAGTTTCCGGCACGCTTCGATGAGCTCGGGTGAGACGTGGATCGTTTCGAGTAACTCGAGCACGACGTTGCCGGGCGGGACGAGGGAGTCTATCTGGTCGATGACGAGCGCCGCGGTGACGTTGAGGAACGCCAGGCGTCCGCCGGTCAGCGTGCCGAGCCCGATGTCGATCAGTGCACCGGTGAGCACACTGGCGCTCGCCAGTTCGCTCTCGAGGGAGCAAGCGGCGTCGCCGGCAGCGGCACGGTACAGCAGTTCGTAACCGAAGACTCGCCCATGCTCGTCGAGTATCGGTTGACGCGCAATGTACAAGGACGTTAAAGGTTCGTTCGCGATTTGACCCATCTGGGGACGCTCTCGGGGGGTAATCGGCACCCCACCCGGATTCTGGAGGCGCTGGGCATCGGCCTTCTGCCATGTCACAATACGCGCCTCTTTGACGGTCGTTGCATGAGGAGCACGCCATGAGGCAAGTCAATCGCCGCACGTTCCTGGGTCTCGGCACACTGGCGACAGCCGGAGTCGTGGTCGATGGATGGGGCACGCCGCTGTGGGCGCAGGATGTGCGCGGGCTTCCGCTCACGAAAGACGTTGCCACGACGGCCGGGCGGGTCCGAGGCGTCGTGCGCTTTGGCGTCAATCAGTTCTGGGGCGTGCCGTACGCGGCGTCCACGGAAGGCACGAATCGGTTCATGCCCCCCGCGGCACATGCGCCGTGGACCGGCACACGCGACTGCTTCGCAGTTGGCAATCGTGCTCCACAGGATCCCGATGGACCGATCTCGGAAGTCTTCGCGCTCGATCGGCAGGAGCCGATGGGGGAGGACTGCCTCAATCTCAACGTCTTCACCCCTGCGCTCACGGGCAATCGGCCGGTGATGGTGTGGCTGCACGGCGGCGGCTTCTCGGGTGGCTCGGGCAACTGGCTTCTCTACGAGGGCACCAATCTCGCGCGCAAAGAAGATGTCGTGGTCGTGTCTGTCACGCATCGGCTGAACCTGTTCGGCTTCCTGCACCTCTCCAACTTTGGCACGGGGGAGAAATGGGCGCACTCGACCAACGTGGGCATGCAGGATGTCGTTGCTGCTCTGGGATGGATCAAAGACAACATCGCGGCGTTTGGCGGGAATCCCGGGAACGTGACGGTGTTTGGCCAGTCAGGTGGCGGCAGCAAGGTGACGACGCTGATGGCGATGCCATCCGCCAGGGGTCTCTTTCATCGTGCCATTGCGATGAGCGGGGCGCAGGTGCGAGGCGCCGAACGCGGTGCTGCGACTCGCGCGGCTGAACAGTTCCTCACCAAGCTCGGATTGACGCCGAAGCAGCTCGATCGACTGCAGCAGATGCCATGGCGGCAGTTGCAGGACGCCTTCTTCAGCGAGCCGCGTATTCAGGGGTTGGCCGGAGGCCCGGTCGTCGACGGGAGTTCACTCCCACGCGATCAATGGTCGCCTGATGCACCGGCCGTGTCTGCCGACGTGCCGCTGATGATGGGATCGACGGAGACCGAGGACGCGTGGAGCGATCCGCCGCCGCCACTGGTCATGTCCGAGGACGAGATGCTGACGCGCGTGACGCGCATCGCGCGTGGCGACCAGTCCAAGGCGCGCGACCTCGTGGCCTTATATCGCAAGGCGCATCAGGGCATCACGAACACGGACGTGTGGCTGGTCATGAACGCCGACAACACCCGCCGCGCCAACGCGCAGCTCCTGAGCGAGCTCAAGGCCGCGCAGGGCAAAGCGGCTGCTTACCTGTACTTCTTCAATTGGCGCTCCCCCGTGCACAACGGCCAGATGAAGTCGTATCACACGCTCGACATCCCGTTCGCCTTCTACAACGTCGACCAGGCGGCCTCGATGACGGGGGCGATGCAGGATCGCTACGCCCTCGCGCATCGCATGAGCGCAGCGTTTGCCGCGTTCGCCCGGACCGGCAATCCCAACCACGCCGATCTGCCGACGTGGCCTGCCTTCAACACGCGCGCCTATCCGACAATGGTGTTCGGCAGCGACTGCAAGGTCATCGACGACCCGAACCGTGAAGAACGGCTCGCGCTGAAGGCGATTCGCGACGGATCGTCCTCGACCGCTGGGGAGTAACGTCAGCGGCCCTGCGGGGTGGGCGGCACGATCATGACGATCGTTGGAAAGCGCTCTGGCTGACCCTTGGGCTTCGGGTTCAGGTAGCCGGCAGATCCGCCCCACGTCCAATCCTTTACCGTCACACCGGGTGGGAACGCCATCGACTCGTCGCGGAAGCGTCCCACCTCGAACATGTGAGTGGGCGGTTCCTTGAATACGAGCGACCCGCGTTCGTCCAACTGCGTTCGGTAGTACGTCACGACGTCGGCAAACGGAGCACTCGCGCCATAGATGTAGTAGCGCTGGCCACGACCTGCCTCATACGACGCGAGAAACTGAGCCGCTGGATAAATTGGAAAACCTACCTCGCTGGCTGGCGGGCCAGCCGCCTCCTGCGATGGCTGTGCCGTGCGCGGCGGAGTTGCAGGTGCCTGACTCGTCGGTGGCGTCGCGGGTGGTGACGTCGGCTGCGTCGGCTTCGGCGGAGCCGGCGTCGTTCCCGGTCGCGGGAATGGTTGTGGAGTTTGCGCCCACAAGTGCGCAGACATTGCTACAACCGCCAGAACGATCGGCCAGGGTCGGTACACTGAAACCATTATAGGGACCTTCCTTATAGATCCTGCAATCTCCGTGTCGGGCTAATGGTCGCCGGTGAGACCTACTGACATCACCTTGGCCGTTAATCCGACACCCCCGATTAGTTGAGGGGCTGATTTCGGCACCTTCGCGCTGGATCGCATCTTGCCAAGTACCTTGCAAGCCTGAGGTTCCAAACCGATGGCAGGAGGATCGGGTCATGGAAGACTTTGACATTGCGCCGAGCAAAATCGGCGAGTCAGCGCAGCGGGTCGTCGACCGCGCGATTGAAGAATCCCGGCGGCGAGACCATGCGCAGGTGACCAACGAGCACGTCTTCCTGGCGTTTGCACAGGTCGAGTGGGACACCTTCTCGCAGGTCATGACCGAGCTCGATCTGAACCCTCACGAAATCATGCACGCGCTCGAGGGCTACCTCGACTCGCTCCGCAAGACCTCCGTTCGCGATCTCCGCGTCGCACCGGCGACAAAGCTTGTGTTGAAACTTGCGTTCCACCAGGCGAGCCGTGGCGGTCGGCAGACGATCGAATCAGGCGATCTCTTTTCAGCCATCTTCGAGGAGAGCCAGGGCATTCCGGTTGCCATCGTCCGTCGTCATGGTGTTGAGCCGGACGTGCTCGTTTCGCGGATCACAGCCCGCATGCGCGAGAACGAGATTCGCGAGGAGCATCTGCGCAAGCGGTTCGAGCTGCCGCCGTTTCTCAAGAACTTCGCCACGAACCTGAACCTGCTAGCCCGGCAGGACAAGATCGCCCCGGTGTACGGCCGCGATCTCGAAATCCAGCAGGTGCTGGAGATCCTCTGCCACCGCGAACGCTCGAACTCGGTCATGCTCATCGGCGAGCCCGGAGTCGGCAAGACGGCGATCGTTGAAGGGCTGGCGCGCCGGATCGAGTTCGATCCGGACTCCGTGCCCGTGCGGTTGCGCGACTGTCAGGTGGTCAACCTGCAGATGAACACGATGGTGGCGGGCACGATGCTCCGCGGGATGTTCGAGGACCGCATTCAGAACGTCATCCGGGAGATCAAGGAACGGCCGAATCTGATCCTGTTCATCGACGAAGCCCACACGATGGTGGGTGCCGGGTCAGCGCTGGGCGCGCCGTCGGATGCGGCCAACGTGTTCAAGTCGGTGCTCGCGCGCGGCGAAGTCCGCATCATCGGTGCGACCACGCTCAGCGAGTACAAGGAATACATCCAGGAAGACGAGGCGCTTTCGCGCCGCTTCCGCACGGTGAACGTCGCCGAGCCGACGATTGAAGAAAGCCGTCGCATTCTTTACAACATCCGGCCGCGGCTGGAACGCAATTACTCCGTCCGTCTCATGGACGATGCGATCGAAACGGCACTCGAGATGTCTCCGCGCTACCAGCGGCACCTGCACATGCCGGACAAGGTCATTGGGTGGCTCGATACGGCAGCCGTGCGCGCTGAGATCGATCGCCGCTGGGAAGTGACCTCGACGGATGTCGTCGACGTCATCTCGAACGCCGCGCAGATCCCCACGGACATGGTGTTCCGCGACGTGGGTGACCGCTTCAAGGACATCGAGAGCCGCCTGGGCAAGCGCGTGATCGGCCAGACGAAGGCGGTCGAGGCTCTCGCGCATCGCCTGGTCATGAACAAGGGGCCTCTCAAGGACGGCTTCGATCGTCCCGACGGCGTCCTCCTGTTTCTCGGCCCGACCGGTGTCGGCAAGACCGAGCTCGCCAAGGCTGCCGCCGAGTTCTTGTTCGGCGACGAGAAGAAGATGATCCGCATCGACATGTCCGAGTACCAGGATGGAGGCGTGTCGGTCGACAAGCTGATTGGCATGCCGAGGGGCATCGTAGGCAGTCAGCGTGGCGGGATCCTGACCAACCAGTTGAAGGACAACCCGTGCTCTGTTGTCCTGCTCGACGAGATCGAGAAGGCCAGTCCCAGCCTGTTGAATTTGTTCCTGCAGGCTTTCGATGAAGGTTGGCTGACGGATGGACGCGGCAAGCGCGTGTATCTCTCCGACGCCATCGTCATCATGACGTCGAACGCCGGCTCGGAGCATTTCCGGAAGTTGCAAAGCCCGCTCGGCTTCCGTTCGGGCCAGGACTCAATGGGGCAGGTGCAGTCCGAGATCAATCGCGAGCTCGAACGCCGGTTCCCACCGGAGTTCCGCAACCGTATCGATCAAGTCGTCGTGTTCGAGCCGCTGACCAAAGACGAAGTGCGGCAGATCGCGCTGAAGTACATCGAGCAGGTGACGGCATCGCTGCGTCGCTGGAACAAGATGCTGCACGTCGAGCCCGATGCGCTCGACAAGCTGGTGGCCGATGGACACAGCATGGCCTACGGAGCTCGCTTCCTGAAGCGCGTCATCGACGATCAGATCAAGCTGCCCATCAGCCAGCACTGGAAGGAAGCCAATACGTTCCGTGCGGTGCTGAAGGACAACCAGGTCGCTGTGGAAATCGGGGGCCCGCGGCTGATTGCGAGCTCGGATCAGGCGATCGCGGTATAAGCTGTTTGGGAGTTGGGAGTCGGGGAGTCTCATGCCCGGCTTCCCGTCACGCCGTATTTCGTCTTCAGCGCCCCCACGAGAGCGCTGACCTCGTCCCGGTATCCCTTCGGCGGATACTTGGCGACATACAGCCGATCGTACCCGTCGACGAGATGCGGGTATTCCTTCGCCAGCCAGCGCATGAAGTGGTCGCGCGTACCGTCCTGCAGATACATCACGCTGCAGCCGATGAAACGCGCGCCGTGTTCGGCGATCGTCTTCACGGTTCTCTCGAGAAGAGCCCGCTTCGACGAAATGCCAGGCACGATTGGATTCATGAGGACACCGGCACAAATCCCGGCATCGACCAGTTCTCTCACCGCCCGCAGCCGTTGTAGTGGATGAGCGGTGCCCGGTTCCAGTGCACGCCAGACATCCTCATCAACGCACGGGACGCTGATGCAGACGTTCACGTCGGTCCTCGCTGAGAGATCGGCCAGGACGTCCTTGTCGCGGACCACCATGGGTCCCTTGGTCACGACACCAGTCGGCGTGCTGAACTCACAGAACGCTTCCAGCACGCCGCGTGTGAGCTTGTAGAAGCCTTCGATCGGCTGATAGCAGTCGGTTGCCGTACCAAGCGCGACGAGCTCGTTGGTCCATTGCGGCCGCTGCAGCTCCCGCCTGAGCGTCTCGACCACGTTGGTCTTCACGAAGATGATCGACGCGAACTCATCGTCGGCGCCAAGCTCGAACTGCGTGTGGTAGCGGCGGGCGTAGCAGTAGTGACAGCCGTGCGTGCAGCCGCGATAGGGATTGAGGGTCCACTTGAATGGCATTCCCTTCACGGCATTGAGGGCCGAGCGACAGCGGATCTCCTGATAGCGTGCGGCGTCGGCGCGGCGAGTTGCCTCCGTCAACGCATCCACTCCGCCGGCTTTGACCAGATCTGCGACTTGCCGCGAGGTCGGTTTCGAGGGGCCGAGGTCGAAGAGAAGTGGTGCGGTTTCCATGGCAGTTCGACGGACTTTCGTCTGATGTTCGCCCAAGACTACCAGAGACTGGATGGCATTGCACTTCTTACGGCGAACCCACCTCCGTGCGCCAATACCCCAACAGCCGGTCGAGCATCGACTCAAACGAAATCTCCGGCTGCCAGCCGGTCTGGGCGCGGACTCGGCTGGTGTCTGCCACCAGCGCCATGGTCTCGGCAGGACGAAGCCGGTTCACGTCTGTCTCTACCCGGACCTCCACCCTGGAACGCGACAGGAGGGCGTCCAGGAGCGATCGAATACTTCTCCCGATGCCTGAACCGATGTTGTAGATTTCGCCGGCCCTCCCGAGCTTCATCAGGGCCGCATAAGCACGGACCACATCTCGCACATCAGTGAAGTCCCGCCGGGTCTCGAGATTTCCGACGCGAATGACGGGCTCGGTCAGCCCACGTTCGATCATCGCGATTTGGCGGGCCATGCTCGGTGCCACAAACGCGGGGCGCTGCCGCGGGCCGGTGTGATTGAACGGCCGGGTGACGATGACGTCGAGGCCATCGTCCTGGAAGGCGCGCATCGCCAACTGTTCTTGCGCCAGCTTGCTGACCGCGTACGGATTCGCTGGTGCGAGCGTGTCGGCTTCCCCGATCGGAGAGTCCGACGGCGCGTACACGGCAGCAGAGCCGGTAACGAGGATGCGGCACTTCAGTCCTGCCCGTCGAATGGCGTCGAGCAGGTGCTGTGTCGCCAGCACGTTCTCCTCGAACGGCTTTGCGCCATCGCGCCACGATTCGGCAACCTGGGGAGCCCCCGCCAGATGGAACACCGCGGTCGGACGGAGATTCGAGATCGCCGTGCGGACTCGATCACGATCCAGGAGGTCGACAGTCTGCCAGTCCGCGAGACGGGTCAGTTCTGGTCTTGGCGCGCTCCGCGCCCAGCCGATGACTTCGTGAGACCGGGAGAGAAGTTCCAGCAGGTGTCCGCCCGCGAAGCCGCCAGCGCCGGTGATGAGGACCGGTGAATCAGGTTCATAGGTCATCGCTGACCGGTGAAGGCACCGAAGAAGTTCGAGAATGTCCCGAGCCCGGCGAGGATAAACCCGAAATTGAAACGTGTGTCCGAGGAGACCGGAGAATCCGACGCCTGCGTATAGTTGAACTTCTGAAACTCCACTTGAAGTCCGCAGCACTGGGCGAGATACGACCCCGTAATCGAGTGACTCAGAACGTAGGAGCGCGCGATGTCCCAGCTCAGCGCGTAAGACCCGCTCGCCCGCCCTTCCAGCCATCGCAGGGTCGTTGATGCGGACAGGAAGTTGCTGTCGTTCGGGCGCCAGCTGTAATTGGCGCCGACAGATGCGGAGCTTCCATTGATGCCGCCACCCGCCGAGAGCAGCTGCAGTCCGAGGCCGTAGGTGTCGTATTCGGCTCGAAGATTTCCGTCGACGACGCGCGAGGGGGACAGCCGCGTGGTGAGCGCGATCGGCGATCGTTCGACCGGCCGGGCGAATCCGAACGTGCTCTGGTAGGTGCTGTCGTATCGTGCCGACTCCGGATCGGTGTAGACGGTCTGTTGCAGACCGACGGTCAGGAACTCACGGGTCTGCCCGCGAACCTCGCCGACGTTCTTGCCGCGAGCGAACAAGCGATTGGTCAGTCCATACGTGAACTCCGCCGCACCGCCCACCACGAACTCTGACGCATCGCCGACGATCGGCGTTCTCGCGAACTCGGAGATCTGACTCGTCAGGTCGACACCGAATGTCGGTTCGATGACGTGCTTCAGGCGCTCGGCGAACACGCTGTCAGGACGATCCCAGATGCGTGTGAACACCGGTCCCACGACTTCGGTGTGCATCGACATGTACTGACGGAAGTAGGGGTCATCGACCGTGCCGCCGAGCTGTCCGGCGCTCTTCGAGTAATAAGTCGCGCGATAGTTCGCGCTGGTGTTGACCGAGAGATAGGTCAGTCGCGACAGGGGCACGCGCAGCGTGGGTGTCACGTCGACGCGACCGTGGCTCTCGTCCCTCGTTACCTCGCCGTCGGTGAGGGTGCGGTCGGGCAGGTAGGCGTACTCCGTGTTCATCGACGCATACACGGGAGAGCCAAACAGCCGCTGCGGTGCGACGTTGGTCGTGATGCGCGGCGTGCTGCCGTAAACAGTGGAGTTGTCCGCTTCCCTGAAGAATTCGTTCCTCGAGTACAGCACGTTCGTCGAGGTCGGCCCGAGGACGGCGCTCAGGCCGCCTTCGATCAGGCGGTTGTTGCGCGTGGCCTTGTAGACGTCCTGATAGTAAAGCTGCTGGGTCTGGACGTCGGAGAAGTACTCGAGCCGCGCACGCGCGCGAATGTTCCGGGACAGCGAATGGTTCATGTTGCCGCTGACCTCGAAGCTCTTGGTCGCCGGCAGTACGGTGGTCTCCCCGTCGTCGGTGAACTCGTGTTCGCTCTGATCGATCCGGTAGAGGCGAATGTTGCCTGCCGACTGCGCGGCGGCGACGTAGCGATACTCGGCGCCCGCGCCCTGCCCGGTATTCGTGAACCAGTCGTGGAAGAAGGTGGCGTCGTGACTGCGTCCCATCGCCCAGAAGAACGCATTGCTGATCGCCTGGCCGCGCAGAGTCGAGGCGCCGTAGGTCGGCAACAGAAACCCCGTGGCGCGGTCGTCGTCCTGGATCGGGTAGTACACCCACGGCATGTAGAACACGGGCACACCCTTGACCCTCAGGACGGTGTTGGTCGCGACCGCGTAGTCGTTGAGGTTGAGGGTCACGCTGCCGGTGAACAGTTCCCAGCGTGGAGTCGGCTGCACGCAGGTGGTGAACCCGCCGCGCGTGATGCGGTATTTCTGATCGCCCAGCCGCTCAATCGTCTGGCCCCAGAAGTAGACGTCGGCCTGCTGGCTGCCGAACTGGCGAGGATCGGCGGCGGAGCCAAGGGGCATCGTGCCGCTGGCGTCGTAAAACGTGCCGGTCTGTTTCTTCAGGTCGAACTCGGCTCGCTCGGCGGCGAGTCGCCCTTCCTGATTCGCAAAGACGACGTTACCGCTGGCGACGAGAAGATCTTTGTTCGCGAAGATCTCGATCTGATCGGCAAAGAACTTGCCTTGGCTGCCAGGTAGCGGGAGCTCGACGTCGCCGTTCAGGATGCAGCGGTCACCCTCACACTCGAATTTCCATGAGGTCTGCTGCGCGAGCAGCTCGGCAAGCTGTGTCGTGCCCTGCGGCGGCGGGCTGGCTTCCTGCGCGCCGGCAGTTGCCACACCGAAGAGGCACACGACGCACGAGAGCAGCACCACCCGAACCATGATCGTGAATTGGACCACTATGCGGCTTCCGTGCGCGAATTGTCTCGTCGTGCCTCGCATAGCGGTCCGAGCCGCGCGGAGCGCGGCCAGAGATACTGACAACCAGCCGAGAGCTCGTTCGGATATCGGGCGAGAGTCCTTGGCTGGTTGATTAGCGGAGGATAGCACGCTGCCGAAGCTCATCGCGAACCGCTCCGGCGAGGAAGATCGATCCAGCAACGCAGATCGTATCGGCGATCTCGAACGCGGCGTCGATCGCGCGCATCGGATCAGGTTCGGCACGGACATCTTCAGCACCCGCCGCGCGCAGATGGCGAGCCAGATCGCCCGCGGGGATCGCGCGCGGCGTCGGCGCTGCAGTGGCGATCACCGAAGAGACGACCGGCAGCAGCGTGTGGGCGATGTCGGCCACATTCTTGTCACGCATCACGCCGATCACGAGAGGCGGTCGCTCCGGGTGCCACCGCGTCAGGTACGCCGCCAGCGCGCGGGCGCCTTCCGGATTGTGTGCCGCATCGAGCAACACATGACGACCGCGTTCGAGCGGCAGCAGCTCGAGCCGGGCGGGCCACTCTGCCGCTGCCAGCCCCTGCTCGATGGCCGCTCTCGAGAGTGCGATGCCGGAGGCCGCCGCCACTTCGAGCAGGCGCACGGCGACGATCGCGTTGCCGATCTGATGCTCGCCGCGCAGACCGAGCGTCACCGGTCCGTAGGAGCTGGACGGCGTTTTCAGCGTGAGTCGCGCGCGTCCCGCGACGACCGTCGCCTCGAACCGCGTGTCATGTGCCGCCTCGACGAGGGCGGCGCCACGTTCGGAGGCGCACCGCTGGATTACCGCCGCCGCTTCGGGACGCAGATCGCCCATGACCAACGTCATGCCAGGCTTGATGATGCCGGCCTTCTCGAACGCGATCGCCGCCAGTGTGTCACCGAGATGCTGCTGGTGGTCGAAGTCGATCGTCGTGATCGCACCGGCAACCGGATGAATCACGTTGGTGGCATCGAAGCGGCCACCGAGCCCCACTTCGATGACGCCGATCTCGACCTCCGATCGCCGGAACAACTCGAAGGCTGCCGCCGTGGTTGCCTCGAAGAAGGTGGGATGCACGGTCAGGGCGCCAGCGGCGCGTAAACGGTCCGCGCAGCTCAGCACGTCGGCCACCGTCGACTCGAGCAACTCCGTCTCGACCGGTCGATCGTGAATGACGAATCGCTCGGCGAGGTCGTGCAAGTGCGGGGAGGTGTAGCGGCCGGCGCGGATGCCGGCGGCGCGGAGCGCAGCGTGGGTCATCGCCGTGACGGATCCCTTTCCGTTCGTGCCCGCCACGTGCAGCGACTGGAACGTGCGCTCCGGGTGCCCGAGCGCCTCGCACAGCAACGAAATGTTGTCGAGACCCAGCTTGATCCCGAACGTCTCGAGCGCGAATAGACGATCGAATGTGGTGCTCAAGACGTCAGGTCGCCTGTGACCTTGGCTGGCGGATCGCTATCTGGGTTACGTCGACTCACCGCTGACGACGGCAAGCGCTGCGGCCGGCTCGGGTGAGGTCGCCGGTGTCGCACGCATGAAGCGAAGGGCCTTCGCGATCGAGGCCTTCAGATCACGACGGTCGACGACGAGGTCGAGCATGCCATGCTCCAGCAGGAATTCGCTTCGCTGAAAGCCTTCCGGGAGCGTTTGCCTGATCGTCTGTTCGATGACGCGCGGGCCTGCGAAGCCGATGAGGGCCTTGGGCTCGGCGATGTTCAGATCGCCGAGCATCGCGAAACTGGCTGTCACGCCACCTGTCGTCGGATCGGTGAGCACTGAAATGAACGGAAGCTTCGCGCGATCGAGCCGTGCAAGAGCGGCCGACACCTTGGCCATCTGCATCAACGAGAGCGCGCCCTCCATCATGCGTGCACCACCCGAACAGGACACGATGATGGCGGGCTGACGGCGTGCAAGTGCCAGTTCGAGCGCGCGCGTGATTTTTTCGCCTGCGACGACGCCGAGGCTGCCACCGATGAAGGTGTACTCCATCGCGGCCACGACCACGTCGAGTCCATCGAGCCGCCCGGTGGCGACGATCACTGAATCCTTCAGCCCCGTGGTTTCACGCGTTTTGCGCAGGCGCTCCCGATAGGGCTTGGTGTCCGCAAAGTCCAGTGGATCGGTGGACGTCAGATTGGGGAAGTGTTCCTCGTAACGGCCATCGTCGAAGAGCGAGGCCAGACGGTCGGTCGCGCCGATCCGGAAATGGTGGGCGCACTTGGGGCAGACGTTCAGACTGGCTTCGAGGTCCTTGTTGTAGATCAGCTGCGAGCAGCCGGGACACTTGACCCAGAGGCCCTCGGGGACACGGCTTGGTTTTTCGGCCGTCTGAGAAGCGATCGACTTCCGGGTCTTCTTGAACCAGGCCATTCAGCAGCTATTAACGCAATTCAAATTGCAAAAGTCAAAATCCACGTGCGAAATCAACGGGTTAGACGGACTCACGTTCGCGGAACGTAGTACTGGGTCCCGCGTCCCATCGAGTTGATCTGCCGAATCAGATCGTCGAGCGCCTCATCGCTGCCGGTGAAGTCTGTTTGCGAGGTTTCGACGACGAGCAGTGGCGTCGCCGAGTAGTGAAAGAAGAAGTGCTGGTAGGCTTCGTTCAACTCGCGCAGATATTCCTCGCTTGGGTCGAGCGAGTCGCCGTCGGTGCGCGCGGCGCGGTCGCGCAGTCGGCGTGCCAGCACGTCCGTAGGCGCCTGGAGGTAGATCACGAGATCGGGTGCCGACACATCTCGCGCCAGCAGATCGTACAGCCGCTGATAGATGAACAGTTCGTTGTCGTCGAGATTCAGATACGCAAAGATTTTGTCTTTGTCGAACAGGTAATCGCTCACCGTCGACTGCGTGAAGAGATCGCCCTGTCGAACAGCGAGCTGCTGCCGGTGCCGGTTCAGCAAGTAGAAGAGTTGCGTCTGCAGCGCCGATCCAGCGCGACCGGAATAGAAGTCGGCCAGGAACGGATTCTCCGCCTCCTCGAGGATCGTCACGGCGTCCAGTCGTGTCGCCAGCCGCTCGGCGAGGGACGTCTTGCCGACGCCAATCGGTCCTTCAATCGCGATGTACTGAAACGGCATGGACCGCTGTGCGGCTCCTTACGAGGAATCGTGCTCGTTGCTGAAACCGCATAGCGGTCCTTGGCGCGCGAAGCGCGCCGAGAAGATGCCGCCACCAGGCATGGAGCTGTGCCGGGATTTCAGGAGCACAGCTCCTTGCCTGGTGGGCGCCGGCTCGACCGACAGGCTGCATGCTATCTTAACGGGCAAGCGATGCCGCTGTCGTTCCCGAGAAGCGAGAAGCGAGAAGGGCGCACGCTCCCTTTGCTGCGGCTTGTATTCGCGCTCATCCCGCTGACCGCGGCGTGTGCGACCGTGCCTCGCGCGGCAACACCTGCTGCGCCTCTTCCATCCCCCGAGATCCCAGTCGTCAGTTGGGAAGAGAAGCTCGGATGGATCGTCCGTCTGGAAGATCAGCGACTCCTGCGCGAGCCCAACACACCTGCTCCGGCAATTCTCCGGCCGGCCACGCGAACTGAGCCGGCCATCGTGGCGCCCCCGCAGCCGTCCGATCTGATCCGTCTGCTTGGTGATTCCGAGGCGCGCACGAGGCGTCGTGCCGCCCTGGCCGTCGGTCGCGTCGGGTTGACCGCGGGCGTCGAGCCGCTCACGCGACTGCTGGCCGACGAGGAGTTCGAGGTTCGTCAGATGGCGGCGTTCGCGCTCGGGCTACTGGCCAATCCATCAGCACGCCCGGCTCTGTTGAAGGCGCTCGACGACTCCCAACCGATGGTGCAGGGGCGCGCGGCCGAAGCGCTGGGGGCCATCGGTGATCGCGCCGATGCCGACGCCATCAGTGCGATGGTGCAGCGTCACGTGGCGGCCGGTGTACTCGCGAAGATCGAACCGGACAATCTCAACTATCCGCTCGACGCTCCCGTTGAAGCCGCACGACTGGGGCTCTATGCGTTGACCCGGCTGCGAGCCTACGAAGCGCTCGCGTCCGCCGTCCTCGACCAACAGGGGCAGCCCGTCTCGCGATGGTGGCCGATCGCCTACTCGCTCCAGCGCGTTGGTGATGCGCGCGCGGCGCCGGTCCTGCTGACGCTCCTCGGCACGGAAGGACGCTACACGGCATCCTTTGCGGCGCGAGGCCTGGCCGGTGTCAAGGCCACGCAGGCGGCAGCGCATCTGCGTGAAATCGTGACGGAGAGGCGCCGCGATCCGGCCGTGATCATTCAGGCCGTGCGGGCGCTGTCCGTCCTTGGCGATCCGGCGTCCGTGCCCGTTCTCATCAAGATGGTGACCGATCGAGCGATCACCGGTGCTCTCCGGCAGGAATCGATGGCGGCGCTGGCCACGCTGATCGACGCGCGTGGCATCGATCTCCTCCTCGATCTCGTCACCGACCCGGTTCCCGCCGTGCGTGGCAGCGTGTTCACCGCGCTTGCCAGGCTCGAACCGGCGACGTTCTTATCGGTGCTGGCGAGCCTCGAGGCGGACACGGACTGGACCGTGCGCGTAGCGATCGCCACGGCGCTCGGTGCGCTGCCGGACGGGCAGGGTGTCGCGCGGCTGACGGTCATGCTGCAGGATCGCGACGGGCGTGTGATCCCGTCTGTGCTCAACGCCCTGGTCGCATCGAAGGCCGAAGGGATGGACAAGGTGCTGATCGAGCGGCTGAAGACGGACGACTTCGTCATCCGCGCGGCGGCGGCCAATGGCCTGGCAGAGCTCAAGGCCGCCGGTGCGGCGCAGGCACTGGCTGACGCCTACAAGGCTTCCGCCGCTGGCGACGTCACCTACGTAGCGCGCGCGGCCGCGCTCGCCGCGCTCGCCAAGCTGGATCCCGCGGCGGCCCGACCGTTCTTGCAGGAAGCGCTCGACGACCGCGATTGGGCCGTCCGCGTCCGTGCCCGGACCCTGCTGGCAGAACAGGGCGTGACCGATGTCGACGAGGCGATGCGGCCGGCCGTCGCCGGTCAACAGGTCGACAGCCCTGACTGGCAGGCGATCGTGTCTCCACAATTCTCTCCCCGCGTCTACATCGACACGGACAAAGGGACGGTGGAGCTCGAACTGGCCATCATCGACGCGCCTCTGACCGTCGCCAACTTCACGTCGCTTGCCCGGAGAGGATTCTTCAACGGCATTCCGATCCATCGCGTCGTGCCCGACTTCGTCGTGCAGGACGGCGACCCGCGCGGGGATGGCGAGGGCGGGCCCGGCTACACGATTCGCGACGAGATCAACCAGCGACCTTACCTGCGGGGCACTGTGGGGATGGCGCTCGACTGGCAGGACACGGGCGGCAGCCAGTTCTTCATCACCCATTCCCCCGCACCACATCTCGACGGCCGTTACACCGTCTTTGGACAGGTCGTGAGCGGACTGGAGGTCGTGGATCGTCTGGTGCCGGGAGATACGATTCGAGGGGTGAGAGTGCGGGACGGAGTGACTCCGGACTGATGGCCAACTCCCAACTCCCAGAGTCCTGGAAGTTGGGAGTCGAAGGTTCTCGGCGGTTATCTCTTCTTCGCCGCCTTCTTCTTCGCGCCCTTAGCCTTCTTTGCCATGTGAATCCCCCCCTTCGCCTGGATTGGATTGCGATTTCGCCGCAACACCCGAGGCACTCTGCCGCCTGGCACGTCGGCTCGGATGCTGGCCATCTCGCCTTGGGGGCTCAGCCCGACGCGATGTCGGGAGAGCAGCAACTCGTGGCCAAAAAAAAATGGGGTGCTCCATCGAGCACCCCTTAAAGCTGCGGAAGAACTACCGCTTCTTCGCGGCCTTCTTCTTCGCGCCCTTGGCAGCCTTCTTCGCCATTGTTTTCTCCTCAGGATTAGCGACCCAGCCTCCGACGAACCACTTGGCCGTCACAACTGGTGGGCTGAGCCATCCACCCTCATACCAGATGTAGATTATGGGTGAGATTTCTCTCCTGTCAAGCACAAAATCGCTGAACTTGTCAAAAGATCGCGGCGCCGCGATACCCGACCGCCACAACGATCGCACCCACGATGTCAAGTGTCGGTTGATGTGCAGCGACACTGCAGCATCGCGCATTCGATCAGCGGTCCGATGGGGCGATGGTGCGAGGGTTCGATGGTCCAATCCGATGGCGCAACGTCCGGCCGTCACTGACTGCAACACACCGCGCAGGATTTCGGACCATCACACTGGACCTTGCAGCGTCGTACTGGAACCTCGGACTGTCGGACCGGACCTCGGACCCTCGGACCGGACCGTCGCACCATCGCACCGTCGCCCCTCGGACCGCGTGGCTCACAGTCAGGTTCTTGACGTGCGCCGCTGCTGCTTCTGCTGGTGTCGTTCGATCGCCAGCGTGAGGAGTCGGGTGAGCAGGTCGGAGTACGACAGGCCGGTGGCTTCCCACATCTTGGGATACATCGAGATCGCCGTGAAGCCAGGGAGCGTATTGACTTCGTTCAGGTAGAGCGCGCCGTCGCGTCCATCGAGGAAGAAGTCGACGCGCGCCATGCCCGCCAGATCGAGCGCCCGGAAGGCGTCGACGCTGAGTCGGCGAACGCGCGCGGTCATCTCAGGCGACAGATCAGCCGGGATTCGCGGCGTTGCCCCGCTCGGATCGAGATACTTCGCCTCATACGAATAGAACCCGTCGCGATGGGTCACGACGATCTCGCCAGGCAGCGAGGCTTCGGGCTCGTCGTTGCCCAGCACCGCACATTCGATCTCGCGCGCGTTGGGGACGCCCGCTTCAATCACGATTTTCCGGTCGTAGTCGAAGGCGGTACGGATGGCCGGCCCGAGTTCTTCTTCGGTTGCGGCCCGCGAGATGCCGACACTCGATCCGAGGTTGGCCGGCTTCACGAAGACGGGATAACCGAGGTTGCTCGCGACGCGAGCCGTGATCTCCCACGGTGCGGTTTGCCACTGCGGCAGGTTCACCGTGAGATAGGGAACCTGCGGCAATCCGTGGGCAGCGAAGACGCTCTTCGAGACCGCCTTGTCCATCCCAAGGGCGGACCCCAGTACGCCTGCACCGACGTAAGGTACGTTTGCCAGTTCGAGGAGGCCTTGAACCGTGCCGTCTTCCCCATATGGTCCGTGAAGAATCGGGAAGATCACGTCGATGCCACCGCTGATCGCCGCGGTGGGTTCGGTCACCTGGAGGGCGCCTGCGGCGTCACTTTCCGGCACATCGCCCGCCGAGATCGCGGTGGGCTCCTTTTCACCCAGCATCCATCGGCCGTCCTTGTCGATTCGAATCGGCACCGGCTGGAAGCGGCTGCGATCGAGGTGCTTGAAGATGGACGCGGCCGAGACGACAGAGACTTCGTGCTCTCCGGATCGCCCGCCATAGATCACGCCGACACGCAGTTTCATGCTTGCGAACCATAATAAACGGCTTGAGCAATCCGTTTCGCTTCACCGTGCTGGGCAGCGACGGCGCCGCGCGGCACGGCGCGTTCGAGACGCCGCATGGCGTCGTACATACGCCCGCCTTCATGCCTGTCGGGACGCAGGGGGCGGTGAAAGGGACGTTGTTCAAAGATCTCGAGGAGGCCGGCGCCGAGATCATCCTTGGCAACACCTACCACCTCCACCTGCGCCCCGGTGATGAGCTCATTGCGCGCGCCGGAGGCCTGCACCGGTTCATCGGATGGGATCGGCCAATCCTGACTGACAGCGGCGGGTACCAGGTGTTCAGTCTGGCCGAGCGCCGGACGATCACCGAGGACGGTGCCGAGTTCCAGTCCCACATCGACGGGTCCCGGCATCACCTCTCACCGGAAAGCGCCGTCGACATCCAGGCGCGGCTCGGATCCGATATCGCGATGGTCCTAGATGAATGCCTCGCCTACCCGGCCACGCGCGACACCGCCGCCGCATCGATGCAGCGCTCGGTTCGCTGGGCTCAACGCGGTCGAAATCATTTGCAGCGGCTTCGCTCGTCGCCGGAGGCCGAGGTCATCGTCAGCAATGCGGGCCAGGCACAGTTCGGCATCGTGCAAGGCGGTGTCTTCGCCGACCTGCGCTGCGAGAGCGCCGAGGCAACACAGGCCATCGGCTTCGAGGGATACGCGATCGGCGGACTCAGCGTCGGCGAGCCCATCCCGGTGATGTACGAGATCGTCGAGGTCACGGCGCCGCGGCTACCCGCCGCTCAACCGCGATATCTCATGGGCGCCGGCACACCGGAAGACCTCGTGGAGAGCGTGGCTCGCGGCATCGACATGTTCGACTGCGTCCTCCCGACGCGGAACGCCCGCAACGGACAGCTCTTCACCAGCCAGGGACGTCTGAATATACGGAACGCGCGTTACGCCGAGGACCAGACGCCACCCGATCCGGCCTGCCGATGCTACACGTGCCGGCGTCATTCACGCGCCTATCTGCGGCACCTGCATCTGTCAGGAGAAATGACCGCGGCTGCTCTTAACACGTTGCATAATTTGACCTTTTACCTTGACACCATGAAACGGATCAGAGAGGCTATTGCGTTTGGGACCTTCGATACGTTCAGGCAGGAATTCCTTCGGTCGGTGTCCCGCCCGGCTCACGACTCATGACATTCGCTGACCCTTTGTTGTTCGCCCTGGGCGCCCCTCCCACGGGGCCCGCGCCGAGCCCGTGGCTGCAGCTCATTCCGTTCGTCCTGATTCTGGGCATCTTCTACTTCGTGATGATCCTGCCCATGCGGAAGCGGCAGCAGAAGGTGCAGGAGTTTCAGGGCTCGTTGAAGGTTGGCGACAAGGTGATCACGTCCGGCGGGATTTTTGGAGCCATTACAAAGGTGAGCGACAACTCGGTCCAACTGCAGGTCGCCAACAACGTCCGTATCGAAGTATCGCGTCCGGCCATCGTCGGCTACCAGGGCCAGGAACCCGTCGTCCCTGAGGGCAACCAGCAATGATGAAGAACCTGAGATGGCGGCTTGGTTTGATTGCAGTCGTGATCGGACTGTCCGTCTGGGCGTTCGTACCGCCCGAGCAGAAAGTCAAACTCGGTCTCGACTTGAAGGGTGGTGTCCATCTCGTGCTGCGCGTCAAGACGGACGACGCGCTCAAGGTCGAGACCGATACCACGGTGGAGCGTCTGCGCGACACGCTGACGCGCAACGGCGTCGCCTTTGGCAAGGTCGAGGCCACCAGTTCCACCGAGTTCCGGGTCGATGGCATCCAGGATGATGCGGCCTATCGTACGCAGTCGGTCGATGCCGACACCGTTTATGACCGTTCATCGGAAGCCGGCGGCTATTCCTATCGCATGAAGCCGAACGTGGCGAACCAGCTGCGCGATGAGACCGTGTCGCAGGCGCTCGAAACCATCGAGCGTCGCGTCAACGAGCTGGGCGTGGCCGAGCCGATCGTGGCGCGCTACGGCGCGCAGGATCAGATCCTCGTGCAGTTGCCCGGGGTCAGCGACGTGCGGCGCGCGAAGGACATCATCCGATCGACCGCCCGGCTGGAATTGCGGCTGGTCGATCAGGGGCCGTTCCCGAGCAAGGAAGCGGCGCTGCAGGCGTTCAACAACGTGCTGCCGCCGGATTCCGAGCTGCTTCCGGGACGAAGTGAAGGTGGTGGGACGGCCGGGACCGCCAGCACCGCCTATTACGTGGTGAAGAGGATCTCTGCCGTTGCGGGCAACGACCTTCGCAACGCGCAGCAGTCGCTCGACGAGTTCAACCGACCGGCCGTGGCCTTCACGCTGAAGCAGGACGCGGCGGTCCGTTTTGGCAGCTTCACCGAAGCCAACATCGGCCGGCCGATGGCCATCATCCTCGATGGCCGCGTGATGTCGGTCGCCACGATTCAGGGACGCATCACCGACAGCGGACAGATCACCGGCATCACTCGCGAAGAGATGCTCGATCAGGTCATTACGCTGAAGTCCGGTGCGCTCCCCGCGTCGATGGATTACCTCGAGGAACGCACGGTTGGACCCTCGCTGGGGCAGGACTCGATCCGTGCGGGGGTGACCGCTTCCCTGGGCGGGCTGACACTCGTCGTGCTGTTCATGCTCTTCTTCTACAAGCTGACCGGCGTGAACGCCGTCCTCTCGATCGTGGTCAACCTGCTGATCCTTCTGGGCCTGATGGCGGCGATTCCGGTGACGATGACGCTGCCAGGAGTAGCCGGTTTCATCCTCACCATCGGCATGGGCGTCGACTCGAACGTCATCATCTTCGAGCGCATCAAGGAGGAGCTCGCGACGGCGCGCGGCGTGCGGGCGGCCGTGAACGCCGGATTCGATCGTGTGTGGTGGACGATCGTCGACACGCACGTGTCCTCACTCATCGCGGCCTTGTTGCTCCTGCAGTTCGGCACCGGCCCCATCCGTGGGTTCGCCGTGACGCTCATCATCGGACTGCTGTCCAACGTCTTCACGGCCGTCTTCGTATCGCGCACGATGTTCGAGCTGATTCTTTCGCGTCGGCAGCCGCAGGCGCAGACGCTGAGTATTTAAGATGCAGATCTTCACCAACGCCAATTACGACTTCATCCGGTGGCGGTGGCACGCCATCATCCTGTCGCTCATCGTGATCGGCGCGGGCGTCGTGCTCATGGTGGCGCGCGGGCTTCCGCTTGGCATCGACTTCTCGGGCGGCACGTCGCTCGTCATCCGCTTCAGTGAAGACGTCACGCTCGATCGCGTCCGCAATGCGATCGCGTCGTTGCCCGGTGAAGAGGTCGTCCAGCAGTTTGGCGATCCGTCGGAGCGGCGCGTCCTCATCCGGCTCCCCCAGCAAGAGGGAGTCGAGGAGGGTGCCGGTCTCGAGGAAGGCTCGACGCGTGTCGAGCAGGCGCTGCGTGCCGCCGGCCTGCCGATGTTCGAGATCGACAACCGCGAGATCGTCGGTCCGGTGATTGGCGCCGACCTGCAGCGCCGCGGTATCTACGCCACGCTGACGTCGCTGGCAGCGATCACGATCTACATCGGCTTTCGATTCCGGTTCTCATTTGCGGTGGGTGCCATTGCGGCCACGCTGCATGACGTGCTCGTCACGCTCGCGTTCCTGATGTTCTTCAGGTACGACATCTCATTGAACGTGGTCGCGGCAATCCTGACGATTACCGGGTACTCGGTCAACGACACGATCGTGATCTTCGACCGGGTCCGCGAGAACCTGCGATCGCGCCGGCGAGAGCCGCTCGGCCAGGTCGTCAACCACAGCGTCAACCAGACGCTCGGCCGCACGGTCATCACGGCAGGCACCACGTTCCTCTCGGTGCTGGCGCTTTATCTGTTCGGCGGCGAGGCGCTCGAAGGCTTCGCCTTCACGATGCTCGTCGGGGTCGTCAGCGGCACCTACTCCACCGTGTTCATCGCCTCGGCTATCGCCATCATCCTGAGCCAGCGGAAGGGTAGTGGGAAGTCGCAGGTGG
>JALDXQ010000084.1:0-30645 GCA_032156805.1 Acidobacteriota bacterium | reverse complement strand
CGAACAGCTTGTTGGTCAGGACGCCGTTGTAGTTCACCACCCAGAGCGAGTTCGGGTTCTGGCTACTGACCAGCGTGGATGCGGTCATCGACATGACGTCGTTGATCGACGGCAGGTCGGTCGAGGCTGTCTTGTTGCGCAGGTAGCTGCCGCTGACCGTGTGATTGACCACCGGCGTTCCGGTCAGCTTCACCTCGAAGCGCTTGTTGTTGGTCCCGGTGGCATAGGCGCCGCCGACCTCGGCGAACGCACGACCGGTTTCGGAGTCCTGGTAGCGATCCGCGTTGAAGAACCACAGCCGGTTGCGAACGACCGGCCCGCCAATCGTGCCCTCGAAGAACTTGGCCAGCGTCTCGCTTCGGTTTTGATTCCGCTCGCGCTCGAAGGGTGTTTCCACCGTCCATGCCGGTTTGGAGAAGTTCGTACGGAACGAGCCCGCGAAGTCGTTTCCGCCGCTCTTGGTGATCACATTGATGACTCCGCCCCCGAATCGGCCGTACTCGGCCGAGATGCCCGAGGTGAGCACCTGCGTCTCCTCGATCGCGTCTTCGATGAACAGCGCGTTTGACGTGCCGAACAGGTTGTCGTTCGTATCGACGCCGTCGATCAGGTAGAGGCTGTCGAAGCCGAATGCGCCGCTGATGGACGCCTGTCCCACGTTTGGCGTGTTGTCGGTGACGCCGGGCGCCAGCTCGGCGATCTCGAACGGCCGCCGGCCCACCGGAAGCACGTTGATCGTGTCATCGCTGAAGTTGGTGGAGACCTGCGTCGTAACCAGGGGCGGCGGTGTCGAGTCTGCCACCACGTTGACGACTTCCTGCACGCCACTCAGTTGCAGTGTCGCATTCAACTCGGCGAGACCGCCGAGCGGAACGACCACTGTCTCCCGCATATCAGCGGTCCCGGCAAACTGGAACCTGACGGTGTAGGTCCCCGGCGGCAGACCGCGGATGATGTACGCACCAATCGCGTCGGTCACTGCCGTGCGTTCGCCCTGCATCGCAGGTGATGTCGCTGTTACAGTCGCGCCCGGCAACGGGAGATCCTGCGGGTCCCGAACGACACCGGAGAGGACTCCGGTCTGGACGCCTTGAGCATGGCCCCATACTGGTGCGGCCAGGATCACGGCGATGGTCAAAGCAAGTGAACAAACGAGACGACGGATCGTCACAGTCAGTCCTCCTGTACCCGTTGGACGTGCTGGCCCGAGACCGTCTATTGGCTGGCGGTCACTGATATAGCACGGTTCGTCCCGGTTCTGGAGGTTTTCGTCACGCATCCCGGCGCGGCCGCCTCACGATGAAGAAGGGGCCAGGAATCAGGCAGATCGGCAATAAAAAAGGCCGGCTCATCGCCGGCCTTTTTCTTTATGAACGAGTTGAGGCCGGCCGAAGCCGGCCTCACGTGTCTAGAACAGGAAGCGAACGGTGAAGCGACCGTCGAAGCCAGGATTCCAGATGTCCGGCTGGCCGTAGCGGGGATCCTGATATCCGGCGCCGGGCGTTCCGGCCGGCTTCGACGCATCCGGCGACGCGGCCAGCAGGGCGTTGTAGTCGTAGCCCGCCTGCAGATCCGTGTGCGTCAGGTCGATCGCGGAGCTGACCAGGCGACGGCCGTTCGCGCCGATGCGGTTGACCGTATCGAACACGTGACGGGCCTGGCGCTGGTTGAAGATGTTCAAGCCGTTGAACTCCAGACGCAGGCGCTTGTCGCCACCACCAAGCCTGAACTCATGCGAGACGAGCAGGTCGGTCTGCGTGAGTACGTCGGTTCTGTCCAGGTTGCCACGACCCTCGACAAACACGGGGACACCCGAGGTCGTCTGAACGATCTGGCTGATTGGCGTGCCGCTGCCGGCGTAGAAGTTCAGCCCGATGTTGGTGCCCGTCTGGAACAGGTACGAGCCGTACACCTTCCCAACGTGCGGACGATCGGTAGGCAGCCGGCCATACACGAAGTCACCGTGGGAATCGAACATCATCTGGTCGAGGTCCCATGCACGGCTGGCGTTGGTGCCTGGACGCGTGCGCTGACCGAACGCTTCCTGCGAGCCGACACTTGAGCGGCCCGGGTAGGTGACTTCGTCGGTGTTCACGAGACCGTTGTAGTTGCCATGGAGCCGGCTGATCACGTAGCTGCCGCCAAGGAACCAGTTGTTGCTGAAGCGGCGGTTCGCGGTGAACTCGAGCGCGGTGTAGGTGCGCTCGGCCTTCGGCATGACGAAGGGTGCAGTCAGGCCGGTTGTGAAAGCGGTCTCGGCCAGACCTTCGCCAGGATTGCCGTAGATATACGTCTCGCTGCCGTTGATCAGCGTGCCGATGTCCTCAATCGTGCGGAGGAGATTCGTGCGCACGAAGTTGACACCAATGACGGTGTTGGCGCGGGCCTGATATTCGAAGCCGAGGTTGTAGGCATCCTGCGACATCGGCTTCATCTCGGGATCGACCACGTCCGAACCGAAGCTCGGCACGCGGTGATCCTTGTAGGAGTCAGCCTGGCTGTCCCACAGGTTGCGGCCCGTGAGGTTGGCACGGCTCAACTTCGAGATATCCGGATCGTCGAGCGACCGATACCGCGTCGTCCACACGTCGCCACCGAAGGTGCCGCGTGCGAGTTCGTACTTCGTCCAGTCATAGTAACGACCGTAAGAGCCGGAGATCTTGACTCGATCGTCACCAAAGAGGTTGTAGGCGAAACCGAGACGCGGCGCGAACTTCTCACCCCAGCCGAAGTGGATGGCGGTTTGCTGAATGTCCTGCCGGAACGACGGGATATCCTCGCTCTCGAAGCGCATGCCGAGGTTCAGCGTCAGCCGCGAGTTGACGGTCCAGTTGTCCTGCACGAAGAAGCTCAGGATATTGGCGCCAGTGACGCCAATCGTGCCCGTGTCATCGATCGTGTAGTAGCCGTAGAGACCGCGGCCCGCGCCCACGCCCGGCACGTCGCTGATGAACTCCTGATTCCAGAAGACGCTCACATACCCACCGTTTGGATATGCCAGCTGGACGTCATTGGTGGCGTGCGAGATGCCGAAGCCACCCTTGAACTGATGTGAGCCGGCGGCGTTGACCATCTGCGTCACCGAGAAGTCCGCGAAGTTGCGCGTTGTGACGTCTTGTTCGTTGATCTGGACCCGCGGGAGGTTGCTGTAGCCGGAGGCCTGGCGGAACTGCTGTGGCACCGTCGCGAAGAGGGCCGGCGGAAGCGAAGCAGTTGCCGTCACGTATTCGAACGTCTGCGACTTGTCCACGCCGGTGGTGAAGAAGTTGTCCTTCATGTAACCACCGCGCACAGAGACCAGCGTCTTGTCCGTTGCCGTGTAGTCGCCGGTGTACGCCAGGTTCCACTGCGGGATCTCGTATCCCCGTGCCTGCTGTGCCTGGAAGAACGCCGCGTCGTTCGTGGTCGTGTTCGCTGTTGGTCCGTCGAACGCAACGACCGTCCCCTCACCCTTGTCGGGCGTATACAGTCCGGAGAGGTTCAGCTGCAGCCGCGAAACCGGCGAGTAGGTGACCTTGCCGAACATACTCTGCGTCGTGCGCTCGCGAGTGACCGGTACCACCGCACCGGTGTTCAGTGTGTAGTCCCTCGTCAGGTTCTCGAAACGCGGAGACACCGATCCAAAGAAGAAGAGATGATCCGTGACGATTGGGCCACCGATGGTGCCGCCGAACTCGTTGCGGTTGAACTCCTGGGCGTCGTCCTGGAGGATCACCGCCGAGTTCTGTGTGATCGGATCGATCTGCAGACGCTGCTGGAAACCGTTGTTCGAGCGGAGCCAGCTGGCGGTGTAGTGCTCGAAGAGCGACCCGCGGAAGGTGTTGCCGCCCGATTTGGTGACCGCGCTGATCACACCGCCGAGCGCGCCGCCGTATTCAGCCTCGAGACCTGACGTCTTGACCTGGACTTCCTGCAGGTACTCGAAGACTGCGTCCTGACGCTGGCTGCCATGGATCTGGCTGACCACCGACACCCCGTCCACGGTGAAGTTGTTCTCACCAGCGGAGGCGCCATTCACCTGGAATCCGCCTTCGAGTTCGCCCTGGTTGACCGAGGGCAACGCCGTGGCGAGCGCCTGGAAGCTGCGCCCCTTTGGCATCACGTCGAATTCTTCAGCGGGGATGTTCTTCTGGTGCGTCGTCGAGGCAACGTCGATCAGGGGGGTGCCCGCCAGGACCTGCACGGTCTCTGTTACGCCACCGACCCGCAGGCTCGAATCGACGCTGGCCGTCGTGCCGAGCAGCAGGATGACGTTGGGGGCTTCCTGGCTGACGAAACCTGACAGCTCGAACTTGACCGCATAGCGTCCCGGTTCGAGAGCCGACGCGTAGTACGTGCCGTTTGAGTCGGTCACGACCACCGTCGAGCGCTGGGTTTCGTTGTTCGTCACAGTGACTGTGACACCAGGCAATATCGCGCCGGTCTGGTCGCTAACCTTACCGGTGATGTTGCCAAACCTTTCCTGTGCAGATGCCAGGCCGGTGATGGCCAGGGCAAACGCCACAAGAAGAGCGCTTATACGTGCGTACATCAGTTCTCTCTCCTTAGGAAGCTGTGGTTGCTCTCTTCAGTTACCGGGACCGCTTACGGAAAACGTGTACCAACCGCCCCTTCTACTGAGCCGCTGGATTTTCGAGGGTTTGTTGCTCGGGATGCCTGCCGACGGGGCGAATAGATCCATAAGGAGCAACATTACGAACCAAAATCATGGATCAGCTGCGTTTCGTAATGCAAGCATAACGTTTCATCACTTCTAGAAGTCAATTGGGACCAACCCTAATGCGGTACGAGTGTCCGGGCACTGGGGATAAGGGGACGAAACGCTCGAAATAAGGGAGATCGGAAGGGTTAGCTGGACAGGGACCGGCCCGGGGCGAGGGGCCCGGGCCAGGGTCGAGCGCGGTTTTACTGTGAAACTGTGTAGGCAACCAGGCTATCAGTGGCCACGATTGCGACGTATTGCTTGCCGTCCTTGCCCTGGTAGGTCATCGGCTTGGCGTTGACCTGGCCTTCGAGGCGAGCCGTCCAGAGTTCTTTCCCGGACTTCGAGTCGAAGGCGCGGAATCGCCGATCAGTGGTCGTGTTACCGGTCTGTTGCTTGCCTTCGGGAAGAGCCTTGGTCAGACCGAGAGGTGTCTCCCACGCAATCTCCCGGTGTTGGCGTTCACCGCCACCAGTCGACCCCATGGTGGCCGCTGACATGGCAGGTTCGCGAGCGTTCGACCGCTCTCATCTTTGTACGGGGCGCTGAACGTGAAGTACGGGCCGGCACCGTTCACGCTGCCGCGATCGTAGGGGATCGTCGAAACGCATCATGGCAGTGGAGTCTACCTTTAGGCTCTCGGCTTTTGCCAGAGCCCAGCCCAAAGCCTTGAGTCGAGAGCCGTGCTTCAATACCCCCGTGCCTCATCGCGTCGCGGTGATTCCTGGCGACGGCATCGGGCCCGAGGTGACTGCGCAAGCCGTGAAGGTGCTGCAGGCGCTCGGAGGTGTCGAGATGCACCACCTGCCGTGGGGCGCCGATCACTACCTCGCCTCTGGGGAGGCTGTTCCGGCGGGTGGCTACGACCTGCTGCGATCGTTCGACGCGATTCTGATCGGCGCGATCGGCGATCCGCGCGTCCCCGACAACCGGCATGCCCGCGCGATCCTGCTCGGCACGCGCTTCGAGCTCGACCTCTACGTCAACTATCGCCCGGTGCGATTACTCGACGCGCGACTGTGTCCCCTGAAGGACCGCACACCTGCCGATGTCGACTTCGTGGTGCTGCGCGAGAACACCGAAGGTTTGTATGTCGGTGTCGGAGGTCGATTCAAGGCTGGCACCAGCGACGAGATTGCGGTCCAGGAGGAGATCAACACCTACAAGGGTGTCCACCGGATCATCCGCCATGCCTTCGAGGTCGCGCGCTCGCGTCGTCGTCGCACTGTGTGCATGGCCGACAAGAGCAATGCGATGCAGGAAGGACACGCGTTGTGGCAACGCGTGTTTCGCGAGGTCAGCACGGAGTATCCGGATGTGTCCAGCCGTCACCTTTATATAGACGTGTTGGCGATGATGCTCGTCCAGGATCCTGGTCAGTTCGATGTCATCGTGACCAACAACCTCTTCGGCGACATCATCACCGACATCGGTGGCGCGCTGCAGGGCGGCCTTGGCACGGCGGCGTCTGCGAATCTGCATCCAGGGCGCACCTCGATGTTCGAGCCGGTTCATGGCTCGGCGCCGCCACTGGCGGGACGGGACCAGGCGAATCCGATCGGGGCGATTTCGTCTGCAGCGCTTCTGCTCGAAACGCTGGGCCGTCATGAGGATGCGGAGCGGATCAATCGTGCCGTTGAGTCGGCCGTTCGCGACGGTGCCGTCACGCGTGACGTCGGCGGAAATCTCGGCACGGCTGCGGCGGGGGATGCCGTTCGACAGCGGCTTCGCTGATCAAACTTCCAACGCCCAACGCCCAACGCCCAATTCGCTCCCCACTGCCAACGTCCAACTCCCGACTCACAACTTCAGCTCGGAGGTGATTCATGACTGCGGAGGTGCGTTTCGCAGCGCAGAGACTATATGAAAGTTCTGTGGCTATTGGGCCGCGGGTGTGGAGAAACTTCACCAGCCGCGCGATCAGGCATCCGAACTCGAGCAAACGCTTGCGAAGATCGTATGGTTTGCGGGGCGTCCAATCTGATGCTCCCATGAATAGTGCAGTCGCTATGCCAGGGCCGGTCCATGCGTGAGCCAGCGCGGGAGCTAGAACCTGGACCTGGGAGTTGGGTTGGGGAGTGGGACCTTGGGAGGTGGGAGTCGGACCCTGGGAGTTGGGAGTTGGAAGTTGGCAGTTGAGTAATCCGGCCCTCCCTCGGTATAGTTCTCAGGTTTGCGCGCCCGAAATTGATGCGCGCACAGATTGGGGCCAGGCCAGTCCCGGCGTGGCCGATAACTCACTTCCAGACAGGAGTGTGTCGACATGGCAGCGGACTTTTTTCTGGGCGAGTCACTGGTGGGCGATGGGAATGAGGTCGCGCACATCGACTTGATCATCGGCTCGAAGAGCGGTCCGGCGGGGGCAGCATTCTGCAACGCGCTGGCGAACAACAAGGATGGGTTCACGACCCTGCTGGCGGTGGTATCGCCGAACCTGCCGGCCAAGCCGGATACGCTCCTGTTCAACAAGGTGACGATCAAGGGAGCGAAGCAGGCAGTGCAGATGTTCGGGCCGGCGCAGGCAGCGGTGGCGCGGGCGGTCGTGGACTCGGTGGAGAGTGGCGTGATCCCGCAGAACAAGGCCGATGACCTGTGCATTCTGGTCGGCGTGTTCATTCACTGGGAAGCCGCCGACGACAAGAAGATCTACGACTATAACTACCAGGCGACGAAGGAATCGATTCAGCGCGCGCTGGCGAGCAAGCCGTCAGTGAGCGAGGTGCTGGCGGGCGCGAAGACTGCCAAGCATCCCTTCAGCCCCAAGTAACTCTTCAAACTCCCAACTCCCAACGCCCAACGCCCAACGCCCAACTCCCAACGCCGAGCCGAGCCTGAGTCGGACGGTTTGGAAGTTGGGGGTTGGAAGTTGGGAGTTGTCGAAGACCTCCCGTGAAGAAACTTCTATTACAGCTCGATTCCTCCCCACACCCCAGCGTGTTCGATCGCGTCGTCGCATTCGATGCCGGCGCCGACGAGGTCATGAGCTACGGGGGTGTGACGCCGGACACGGTCCGTGACCTGGTGCACGGAGCGATCTTCACGCGCGGGCCCAAGCATCTCAACAACACGGCGATCTTCATCGGCGGCAGCGATATGGCCCACGGTGAACGACTGCTCTCCGCCGTGAAGAAAGCCTTCTTCGGACCGCTGCGTGTGTCGGTCATGCTGGACTCGAACGGATCCAACACGACAGCGGTTGCCGCGGTCGCGAAGATGCGACAGGCGGCGGGTTCTCTCGAAGGACGCTCGGTCCTGGTCACCGCCGGTTCCGGTCCGGTCGGTCTCCGTGCCGCGGGGCTCTTCGCGAAGGCGGGCGCGCACGTCACGGTAACGTCGCGACGCGCCGGAGATGGCAAGCTGTCTGAAACCATACGGCAGCGATTTGGTGGTTCCATTAAAGAAGTCGCGATGGCCGATGGCTCCGGTGCAGCCCAGGCGCTCGAAGGTGCCGAGATGGTGCTCAACGCCGGGCCCGCTGGTGTGTGCCTCGTTCCTCGCTCGGCCTGGGCCGGCCGCGCGGGCCTTCGCGTAGTCGGCGACGTCAATGCGGTTCCACCACTCGGCGTCGAAGGAGTAGAAGTCACCGACGATGGCGCGACGCGAGAGGGAGCGACGACATTCGGAGCACTCGGGATCGGCGGACTGAAGATGAAGGTTCACAAGGCGTGCATCGCGCGTCTGTTCGAGAAAAACGATCTCATCCTCGATGCTGAGGCGATCGCAGAGTTGGCTGAGACCTTGTAATACGATGGCGCTGGGATGCCTCGCGTCATCGGTATCGATCCCGGAACCGTCAGCCTCGACCTGTGCGGACTAGAAGGCAGTCGCGTGTTTCTCGATCAGACGTGTCCGATCGAGGACGCGGCCGCTGATCCTTCATTAGTTCTGGGCATACTCGAGCGCGCATCCCCACTCGATCTCGTCGTCGGACCCTCCGGCTACGGCCTTCCGCTCACGAAAGCGAGCGAGCTCACGGAATCGGACATTCGACTCGCGTGCCTCGCGCCACGCGGCGAAAGCGGCGGCATCGGTGGGCTGTCGTCGCTGATGCGGGCGATGGGTACCGCATCGGTTCCAGTCGTGATCACACCAGGCGTGATCCATCTGCCTTCCGTGCCGGCTCACCGCAAGATCAACCGCGTGGACATGGGGACCGCCGACAAAGTCTGCGCCGTTGCACTTGCCGTTCACGAGCAGGCGCGCCGCCGAGGCTGCGCCGAGAAGGAAGTCTCGTTCATCCTCCTCGAGCTCGGAGGGGCGTTCACCGCCGCTCTCGCAGTGGAACAGGGCTGCATCGTCGATGGTCTCGGCGGTTCTTCGGGACCACTTGGCGCGGCGTCGTGCGGAGCACTCGATGGCGAGGTCGCATTCCTCGCGGGTCAGGTCAGCAAACAGATGCTCTTTTCAGGAGGGGCGCTCGCTGTTGCGGGGATACCCGAAGCGCGCGCCGAAGCGATCGCAGAAGTGACGAGCCCAGAGCGCCAGAGGGCACTCGAAGGTTATCTCGAGAGCATTGTGAAGGCCGTGGCAGCGCTGACGGTGTCGGCGCCCTTGGCTCGAGTCGTGGTGCTGTCAGGACGGCTCGCCAGGGTGACGACGATCCGCGGTGGTCTGATGAGCCGACTGTCGCGCGTGATTCCTGGAGTCACGGTCGAACTGTTGTCGGGATTTGCCTCTGTGGCGAAGCACGCGGCACAGGGCGCGGCCCTTCTGGCTGACGGCCTTGCCGGCGGCAGCGCAGCGCCGCTCGTCGAGGCGCTTGGCCTGCGTAATGCGGCCGGCACCGTGCTCGACCATCTTTACGTGATCTCGCAGGAGGCGGCACGGCGCAGGCTCGGCCTCGAACAATGAGCACGAACCCGGAACCTGGAGCCGGGAGCGTGGAACCGCGTCGCGTTCTCATTGTCGGGGTCTCGACACGCGCGGCTGCGGAGTCAGCCGCAAGAGCCGGCTTCGAGGTGATCGCGCTGGACGGCTACGGCGACCTCGACCAACACCCGGCGGTCCGCGCCCTCTCGTTGTCGCGAGACTTCGGGATGGCATTCTCGACGGATGCGATCGTCCGTGTCGCTGGACAACTGTCGAGCGACGCCGTCGTCTATCTGTCGAACCTCGAGAATCATCCGAAGGCGGTGGAGGTGGTTGCCTCGGGCCGCGCGTTGTGGGGCAACGCCCCCGATGTGCTGCGACGCGTAAGGCATCCCGGCACGCTTGCCACCTCTCTCGCAGAGGGTGGCATTCGCGTTCCACGAGTCCTCACCTCGAAGCCGGACACGCAATCGATTCCCAACACGCCATGGCTCATCAAGCCACGTGTGTCGGGCGGCGGTCACGGCGTACGGTTCTGGTCTGCTGATGAACCCGTTACGCGCGATCACTACCTGCAGGAATTCGTCGAGGGTGTGCCCGGGTCCGTCGTGTTCGTTGCTGCCGGTGGCATTGGCGTGGTGCTCGGCATCTCCCGGCAACTGGTGGGTGAGACGGCGTTTGGAGTGTCCGGGTTCAGTTACTGCGGAAACATTCTCGATCTGCGAACGGACGTGATCGCCCCGGCCACGACGTTGGTGCAGGCGCTCAGCGCGGCGTTTCCGCTGGTCGGCGTCGGTAGCATCGACTTCATTGCCACGGATACGGGCCTCTCTCCAGTGGAGGTGAACCCGCGCTGGACGGCGTCCATGGAACTCGTCGAGAGAGCGCAGGGCATCTCGATGTTCGGTGTGCACGCCGATGCGTGCACCCGAGCCGTGCTTCCGCCATTCGATCTAACGCGCCGGCCGGCCCCGCTGGAGGTGCATGGCAAGGCGATTGTCTTCGCACGCGAGAATGTTGTCGTTGGCGATACCAGTGGCTGGCTCACGGACTCGAGCGTGCGGGATATTCCCCGAGAGGGAGAGCGCATTCCCGCCGGTCAACCGATCTGTACCGTGTTCGCCGTCGGCTCAGACGATGCCGTGTGTCATCAGAGACTTGTCGAGCGCGCAGAACGGATCTACGGCGAAGTGTAGCGGCGGTCCGGCTCAAGCCGGACACTACGTACACTAACGCGTTCCGACGTCCTCGCCGGCCAGGAAGCGATTGACGATGCGAACGAACTCTTCTGGCTGCTCGTCGCTCGGGTAGTGTCCGACGTCCGGAATCGTGATCAGTTGCGCGTTCGGGAGCGTCTTTCTCAGCTCGGCCTGCGTCTCTGCAGGGACGATGGTGCTGCGGCCGCCGAGGATGTACAGGATGGGTGCTTTGATATTGCGCACGAAGCGCCACAAGTCGGTTGCGACGAAGCCCTTCACGAGCTGCGGATCGCGCTTCCACTCGATGCGTCCGTCTGGACGCTGTTTGGTGCCGTAGCGCACGTAGGCATCGAGCACCGCCCGCGACATCCGCGGATTGGCCTTCGTGAGTTGCGCGAGCAGCTCTGCGGTGGACGCCCATCCAGCCCGCTCCTGCTCTACACGCTTGGCGTAGCCGTCGGCGATCTGGCGTGGACGCTCGGGTCCTACGTCCTCGGAGATCACGCGTGACACGAGCTCGGGGTGCTTCCCGGCAAAGACCTGCACGACACGACCGCCGGTTGAATTGCCCCACAGCACCAGGTCGCGAAGCTTGAGCTGAGCGACGATCCCCTCGAGGTCTCCAACGTGGTCCTCGACGAGGTAGCGTCCCTGCGGATCCCATCCCGAGTCACCGTGCCCGCGCATGTCGATGGCGAGCACACGATATCTCGAGGTGAACTGAGTGGCGACGTGGTCGAATGTGCGCGCCACGCGGTCGAGGCCGTGCACCATGACGAACGGCTGCTTTCCCTCTCCGCCCCAGTCGACGTAGTGCAGGCGGAGACCATTGACCTCGAGAAAGCGGTCCACTGGTTGCGCTGCCGATTGAGCCTGAGCCGTGATCGTCGCGGTCAGGCTCAGCGATGCGAACACCAGCACCACGGGCAACAGTTTTTTCATGGCAATCAGATTATCCTTACGCACATGGCTGAGACCGTAGAGTTTCGCAGCAACGGAAGCAAGGCATCTGGTTACCTGGTTACGCCGGCACAGGGCTCGGGGCCGGGCGTGCTCGTCATCCAGGAGTGGTGGGGCCTCGATTCCGGGATCAAGGAAATGGCCAACCGCCTTGGGCAGGCAGGGTTCGTGGCGCTGGCGCCCGATCTCTACCACGGTGAGCTTGCCGCGCACGACGAGATGGACAAGGCGTCGCACCTGATGCAGAGCATGCCGCCCGATCGCGCGGGCCGCGACATGAGCGGCGCGATCGATTATCTCGCGAGTCATCCCGCCGTGACGAGCAAGGGCATTGGCGTCGTCGGATTCTGCATGGGTGGGATGCTGTCGTTCATCATCGCGGCCAATCGACCTGACAAGGTGAAGGCGGTCGTTCCCTTCTATGGATTTCCCCAGGGGGCGAGCGAGCCGGACTGGTCGAAGCTCACCGCCGCGATCAGCGGACACATGGCCGAGCAGGACAGCTTCTTTTCGCCTGAAGCCGCGCGCGCGCTCGAAGCGAAGCTGCGGGCGATGGGGAAGAACGTCACGCTCACCGTTCATCCAGGAACCGGGCACGCGTTCATGGCCCCTCACAACGCGCTCGGTACCTTCAACGCTGAAGTGGCCGGCAAGGTGTGGCCGAAGGCGCTCGCGTTTCTAACGGAGAACCTGAAGTAGGCGAGAGGGTCAGACCCCTTTTTGCCCCGTCTCAGCCAGCCAGTTCGTGCAGGCGGAAGTGATGCTTCCCGAGCTTGCCGCCGTAGTTGCCCGCGGTGATCTCGACAACGCCGGGGCGGCACGCGGCGGCGAGCCCGACGCGCATCGCCTCTTCGATTGACGCGCGGTCCAGGCCATCGATCACGATCTCGAGGACCGAGTTCGCATCTGCCGGTATCTGGCTGTCGACACCGCTGCGTCCACGCAGTGTCGGGCAGTAGGCGTCGTTGGTGGACGCGATCATGTTCTTGTATTTCTTCGCGCCGACCTTGCTGCCTGCGCGCACGATTCCCCCTGGGAAAGGGAGAATGACGCCGCGGACGCCGTGCATCGCCGTGACCGCGGCCTCCGCGGCTTCCAGTGCTGACATCTGATCCTTCGCCAGGATCAGGAAGTTGCCTCCGCCGATCGCTTTCTGGATCCCGAACGTCTCCTGGACGAGGAACTCGCCCTCCATGACCGGAATGCGCCAGTAGCGCTGTCCATCGAGAACCTTGCTCGACTGAAACTTATCGCCAAAGTGCCGCAACGCTCCACCGACCGTCACGCGCTCGTTGGAGAGCGGTAGCCCGTCGAAGCAGGCGGTCGTCGGACACGTCAGAATCGTCTGGCCGACGCGATCGATGAGTTGCCGGCCCAGGCCTTCGGCGTCGAACGCGAACATCAGCACGCTGATGCCTGGTCGTCCATCCGGCGTGTCCTCTTGCGCGATCTCCGCCTCGATACCTGCTTCGACCTTGCATCCGATCACCGAGGTCGCGAAGCCGGTCATCGCCCGCGCCGCCGTGCGCGCCCATTCAGCAGACTGCGCCGTGATCACCACGCGCGCACCACGCATGCCGAACGCCTCGGCAAACGTATCGACGATGCGAACCCCCCGACGCTGTAACGCTGTTCCCGACTCAGTGGTCATACCGCCTAGTAGTGTACGTCGAGGCCGCTGCTGAAGCGTCAACGCCCAATTTCCAATTCCCAACGCACGCGGATGTCTTGGGAGTTGGAGGTTGGTCATTGGGAGTTTGCGCTACGGTGCACTGCAGGCCCAATTCTTTGCATCCTTCAGATCGCCAGAGCCCTTGTACTTCGCGTACTGAGGATATGCGCACAGCGGGCGTGCCAACCCGGACTGCGGGTTCAATCCCATCATCTGCACTGGTGTCACGCCCTGCTCCCGCCACTGCTCCATCGCGGTCAGCGTGTCGAATGTGTTGGGACCGTCGCCGCCACGGCAGTGCGCCATGCCGGGCACCATGAACAGACGCGCGAAGTCTTTCTGCTCGCCCATCTCCTTCACGAGGTTCTCGTAGTAGAGCACCGTGTTCTCGGGCGTGATGGTTGTGTCTCTCCAGCCGGCGTAGAGCAGCAGCTTGCCGCCGTGTGCCTTGAACTTCCGGAGATCGGGGCTGACGGCGTCGACGAAGCCGACCTTCTTGTTGATGATCGGCATGTCGCGATCGAGGTCGAACTGATGCCAGTCGTAGTTGGCATCCTGGAAGCCCCAGATGCGAACCGTGTCGTAGCCTCCGCCTGGTGTGCCGGTGGCGCCGCGCAGCGCCGGCAGCGGATTGCCCATCGCCTGCCCCGAGAAAATCAACTCACCCTTGCTGTTCTTGAGTCCGCCGTAGAACGTCTCGACCGTCTGCAATTGCGCGGCAGTCAGGCACGAGGGTGAATCGCCTCCCGTGCAGGCGAGCTTCGAGAAGTCCACTTTGCACTCGCGCGGGTTGTTCAGGAAGCCTTCCTTGAGCGTGTCGCACGAGTTCATCACCAGTTCGTTGAAGAGTCTGGCTTTCTCCTCGGGAATGGCGCGCTCGGGATGACGTGCCAGATCGATGCTGCGCGCGACACCGGCGGTATGCATCTGGATGTGACGATTCGCCAGCGCGCCGCCAATGATGCCGTCGAAATCCTCCGGGAAGCGTTGCGCGGCCATGGCCGCCTGGCGTCCACCGGTCGAACACCCCTTGAAGTAGGAGAATCGCGGGGCGCGATCGTAGAACGCGCTGATCAACTGCTTCGACTTGACGGTCATCTCGTGGACCGCTCGGTAGGCGAAATCCACGATCTTCTCCGGATGGCCGAGACCGAACACCCCGCCGGGTCCGTCGGCCTCGGAGTGGCCGGTATCCGTACCGGCGGTCGCGTAGCCACGACGCAGTGCGATCTGCATTTCGCCGTAGCCCTGAATCGAGCCGGCGAAGCCACCGTTGCCAACCGCGAGGAAGCGCCCGTTCCAGTTCGTCGTAGGCAGCCAGAGCTCGACGTTGATGTTGGAATCAGACGTTGGCTTGAGCACCATCTTCACCCGGCAGTGTTCGGGGATGGGCTCGACCGCTTCCGGCGCCGCGCCCTGTCGTCCCCGGGCTGCGGTGGGCTGCACGAACGGTCCTGCCGGGATCACCGCGGCACTGGTCACCGTGGCCTGCTGAAGGCGGACACCCGCGAGGTTCTCACACGCTTGCGGAGCTGCCGCTGCACCGAGAAGCGCGAGGCCGAGAATACTGAGCATCGCAGACCTCCTTCAAAGACACTGGATCGCCGGACACCTTACGGCAGCGAACGCACTCCGAACGTTCGTTTCATGTTGGTAAAAGTATCAGATTCCTTCGCTCGACGCGGTGCGGTCGTCCTGGTCGAGAACGGCTCGGACCTTGGCGAGCAGCCGCTGCGACGAGTAGGGCTTGGGGAGGAAGGGAATGCTGCCCTGAAGGACCCCGCGCCGTGCAATCACATCGTCGGCATAGCCCGACGTGAACAGCACGCGCGCGCTGACATGACGCCGGGTGAAATGCTCGGACAACTCGCGGCCGTTCATACCGCGCAGCACGACATCTGTCAGCAGCAGATGAATACGACCCTGATGCTTGTCGGCGACGGTCAGTGCTTCGTCACCTGACGCCGCCTCGAGCACGTGATATCCCGCCGATCGCAACACACTCGTTGCGAACCCGCGCACTTCATCCTGATCCTCGACGACGAGAACGGTACTCGGCCCACGAGCGCCGGTGTCAGGCTTTGGCGCATCGTTGAGGAGTTCGAGCGACCGTCGCTCGGTGTGCGGTAGATAGATTGTGAACGTCGTCCCCTGGCTACGTTCGCTGGAGACCGCAATCCCGCCCTGGTTCTGCCGGACGATGCCGTACACAGTGGAGAGGCCGAGGCCCGTACCGGCCTCGCCCTTCGTGGAGAAGAACGGTTCAAAGATGTGCGGCAGTGTCTCGGCATCGATGCCGAGTCCCGTGTCGCTGACCGACAGGCTGACATACGAGCCGGGCGCGATCTCTCCGACAGCGCCAGGGATGTTACCGCTGACGATGACGTCACTTGTGGCGATCGTGATCGTGCCGCCACGCGGCATGGCATCACGAGCGTTCACGATCAGGTTCATCAGCACCTGGTGAATCTGGCCGCGATCCGCCATGGTGAAACTGATCGACGGTGCCGCGACCGTGACGAGCTGGACGTCTTCTCCGAGCAGACGACGGAACATCGTTTCCGATTCACGAAGCACCGTGTTGACATTCAACGGTACCGGCTGCGAGATCTGCTTCTTGCTGAAGGTGAGCAGCTGCTGTGTCAGCTCCGCGGCGCGCTGGCCGGCCTTCTGAATCTGCACCAGGCTGCGCCGTGTCGAGTCTTTCTCCGGCCGGTCCGCCAATGCGACCTCGCTGTAGCCGTTGATGACCGTCAGCAGGTTGTTGAAGTCGTGCGCGACCGCACCGGCGAGGCGCCCGATGGAATCCATGCGCTGCGAATGCTGAAGCTGCTGCTCGAGCTGCGCACGTGCCTGCTCGGCCCGTTCCCGTTCGGACAACGAGAGCTCGAGCTGCTGGTTCAGTCGCCGGGTGCGCGCGAGCGCAAACGCCAGGGCAGACAGAAATCCGAGCAGGGCGATCGACACTTTTCCGGAGTGTTGTTGCACCGCTTCGCTGAATGTCAGCTGGCCGAACGTTTCGAACGGACCGATGCGCAGCTCCTGCATGAGCTCTCGAACGGACGCGTAGCTGAGGGGAGCCGTGAAACCGGCAACCGTTGCCGCCGTGGCGACTTCGCTGCCCGGTGTAATCGCGAGCAGTTCCTGCGTGACCATCGTCACGACATGTTCCTGCACGCTGCCCACGACGGCGAATGCGGCCTCCGGATAGAGCCGCGTGCTGATTTCAGCGGGATAGCGCGGATCGCTGATGCCGTTCGGACCAGGCAACACGCGAAACTCCTCACGGCATTCACCGGCAACATTCCGCAGGGTGCCTGCCGCCAGTACGCCGACATCAGCCGTGCCGGCGCAGATCTCGGCGGCGACCTTGGCGTACGAAAACAGAAACTGGAGCGTCATGAAGTCGCGTCGTTCGTCGATGCCGAGACCGCGCCATTCACGCAGCGCGGCCAGCCATCCTCCGAGCGCCAGTGGTGACAGTGCAATGACCTTCTTGCCGCGCACGTCCGCGAGCCGCTGGATATCGGTGCGCGACCGTTTGACGAAGACGGCGCCGGCGAGCCATGGATACGCGTCCTCGCCCGCCATCTGAAGCACGGTGGCAATCGGCCGGATTTCGCGCCGTGAGCTCAGTTCGACGAGCGCCGCCGGTGTGGCCAGCGCGAAGTCGAGGCGGCCCCCATCGACGGCGTCGACGAGCGCTTCGATGTTGTCGAGTGGCACCATCCGGAAGTCGGCGCCGGCGACTCGTTCGGAGAGATAGTCCGTAAACGGCCGAAAGGACTCTTCACTCAGCTGACCGATCTGACCACTGACTGTTCCGATCGTGAACTGCCGGTCTTGGCCATGAGCCGAGCCCGTAAGCAGGACCGCCCAGATCAGAACCGCGACAGCACTCGCTCGGACAGCCCGTGGCTTCCGCATGGACACAACAGTTTATCGTGCGGGCTGGCTTTCGACCCGGTCGAAGCCCGATGGCCGAATCCAGAAGCGCTCGCGCCATGTGGCGCCAGCGGCGAGAGTGTGCAACTCGCGGTACGTCCCGCGATGCGCCATGTTCACCGCGTTGGTGATTCCTGCCATCGGCTCGAAGCAGATGAAATTGCGTTCGGCGGGCGGCGAGGCGCCCTGTCCACCGCGACCAGTGCCGGATGGGCTTGGCGCCCAGACGACGACCGAGCGATACGACGCACCGACGATCACGTCGATACGTTGCTTCCGGCCCAGGACCGACATCGTGGCGCGGCCGTTCGAATCGCGCACGAGATCGCTGAAGACGTCGTCGAGATTGTACTCGCGCAGCGGCGACGAAGCCGGATTGGGGAACAGCTCTTCGATCGGAACGGTCTCGCCGGTCGGCACCTTGTTCGCGTCGACCACCCAGCGCGTTCGAGCGCCGAGCGCGATCGTCCATTCATCGCGTGGCGAGTCCGTGAGCTGGAAGTACGGATGAAATCCAATGGCGATCGGCATTGGTTCCGCGCTCGCGTTGGTGATCACCGTCTCAACTTCGAGTTGCCCGTTGGCCAGCCGGTACGTCATGTCGATGGTGTGGGCGAATGGCCACTGTTTCATCCACGTGGGTTGACGGAAGAACTCGAGCCGGCTGGTCACCCAGGCGCTCTCGCCATCCGCTCGCATTGCCGTCACCTGCCATTGGTCCGTCGTCGTCAGAAAGCCGTGGATCGGAATCTCCCCGCGAACATTGCCCAGGCTCATGTCAAAGGCGTAGCGCTTCCCGTTGGCATAGAACGCCTGTTCGTCGAGCCGGTTCGCCCATGGACCCATGAACGGGATCCCGGTGGCGTTGGGGCGCGCCTTGAAGTCCGCGAGCGTCGCATGGGGAAAGCGCAGGATGTTGTGGCCCTTGACCCGCATCTCGAACGCGATGTTGCCGACCGACGGCATGATCGACACGCTGGTATCCGTCGTGCGATCGACGAGCCTGATGATCTCGCCTTCGGCGACGGCCGCATAGCGCTGCGCCAGGGCGGGCGATGCGACCGTGCTGGCCAGGATCAGGAGCGAGACGAGGCGACGTGCTTTCATCGTGAGCAGCCCGCGGCCGGCCGTGGCCCCTCTTGCCGACGGCCTGACGCCCCGAAACAGTGTATTCTCGCGCGCAGGAGAGTCAGAAGAACGGACTGATGGTTGCCGAGTGAAACGTCTGTCCGCGGGCAGTCTGGGTTACGTCGTTGCCATCGTCGGGACCGGTGTGGCGGCACTCATCCGCCGCGAGGTTGGCGATCTCGCCGGGCGAGGACCACTCGGGCCGTTCTTTCTCGCGATTCTCCTTGCTGGATGGCTGGGCGGCTGGAGACCTGGCCTGGTCGCCACTTTTGCCAGCACGCTGGTGGCCTCCATCTTTTTCGTCGACCGGACGGGCCTTGTCTTCAACGATCCGGGCGATGCCCTTGCGGTTGCACTCCTGTTCGGCTCAGGCATCCTCACCAGCTGGCTCTGTGAAATCACTCATCGCCGCGGACGTCGCCTGGACATGCAGGAGGAGGATCTCCGCGCGGGCCGGAAGCTCCTGGAGGAAAGCGAAGAGCGCTATCGACTGCTGACCGAGGCCCAGCCGGGCATGGTCTGGACGCTGCGACAGGACCATACCGTGGACTTCGTGAATTCGGCGTGGGTCGCCTACACCGGCCGCCCGCTGCATGAAATCGATGCCAACGGCTGGCGCGATTTGATCCATCCAGACGATCGCGCCGCGATGACCGCCACCATCAGCACTCCGCTCGAGCGCGGCGAGCCACACGAAGTGCAGGTACGCTTCCGCAGGCACGACGGGATGTACCGACGGGTGTTGTCGCGCGTGGTCCCGGTGCGAAACGGTGACGGCACTGTCGTCAAGTGGATTGGCACCACGACCGACATTCACGATCTCTGGCTCGCACGTGAAGGCCTGCGCGAAAGCAAGGTCAAGCTCCAGGAGATCGAGGAGCGGTTCTCCCACGTGGCATCCGCACCGGTGATGATCTGGAGCTCCGGCGCTGATAAACGGTGCGACTGGTTCAACGAATCGTGGCTGGCCTTTACTGGACGGACGCTCGAACAGGAACTGGGTGATGGCTGGCTCGATGGTGTCCACCCGCAGGATCGTGAACGCTGCTTCCATACCTACGTCACGGCGTTCGATGCGCGGCAGCCTTTCACGATGGAGTACCGCCTGCGACATCGCGATGGCACCTACCGGTTGATCCTGGACGAAGGTGTGCCGCGATCGATCGACGGACGGTTCTACGGATACATCGGTTCGGCCGTTGATGTCACAGAGCAGCGCCTTGCCGAGGAGCAGTTAATCCAGTCGAAGAAGATGGAGGCCGTAGGGCAGCTGGCCGGCGGTGTCGCCCACGACTTCAACAACCTGCTGACGATCATCAACGGCTACACCGATCTCATGTTGACTCGCTTCACGACGGAAGACACCACTCGGCAGGAGCTGGAAGAGGTCAGGATCGCGGGCGAGCGCGCAGCATCGCTGACGAGCCAACTGCTGGCCTTTGGCCGCCGCCAGGCGATGCAGCCGACCGTGCTCGATCTCGACGCGGAGATCGCCGAATCCGCAAAGACCCTCCGCCGCATTCTCGGACCTGATGTCGAGATCACAGTCGAGAGCGATGGCGTACGCGCTCAGGCGAGAGCTGATCGCAACCAGTTTGCGCAGGTGCTCCTGAACCTGGCGGTCAACGCCCGCGAGGCGATGCCGGACGGCGGGAGATTGACGTTTGCGACCAGCGTCGTCGAGTTCGGCGGTGCGAATGCGAATCGCAATCCCAGGCTCACGCCGCGCCGCTATGTGCGGCTGGCGATCAGCGACACCGGCCGTGGGATGACGCCCGAAGTGAAAGCGAGAATCTTCGAGCCGTTCTTCACGACGAAAGAGTTCGGCAAGGGCAGTGGGCTCGGCCTGTCGGTGGCTCACGGTATCGTCGAGCAGAGCGGCGGGCACATCGAGGTCGAGAGCGAGCCCGGGCGCGGAGCGACGTTTGTCATTTATCTGCCCTCCGCCGGCAACACCTCCGCCGGCTCCGCCGGCAACGCTTGACCACGGCTGGAGGCAGGCGTACGCTTGCCGCAGCGTTCAGGCACCGGAGGCCCCGATGCGATATCGACTCGCCGTTGTGCTCCTGACAGCAGGTTTCGCGGTGATGACCGCGTCCGCTGCCGCCCATCATTCGGTCTCCGGCCAGTACGATTCGGCAAAGCCGCTGACGCTGACCGGCGTGATCTCGAAGGTCGACTGGATCAACCCGCACATCTACCTGTATCTCGACGTCAAGGACAAGGACGGCACCCTGACCAGCTGGACGCTCTCGACGCTGCCCACCGCGATGATGCGACGCGCGGGGTTGACCAGGGAGTCGCTGCAGGGGAAGCCAGGTGAAGTTGTGACGATCAATGCGATCGCTGCGAGAGACGAGACGAAGCGATTGGGGTGGATCTCGAAGATCACCTACGCCGATGGTCATCACGTGCAGTTGGGCAGAGATTGAGAGGAGACGCCACATGTCGCACCGACTCTTCGCCGGGTGTCTCGTCTTGATCGTGACCGTCCTGGGCTGGCCGCTGGCGGCGCAAGGGCCGCGGATGACGCCCGATCGTCTCGCCGAGTTGGCGAAGAAGCCGACCCCACGCCTCGCTGACGGCAAGCTGGATCTCAATGGGACCTGGGATCACCTGGGCGGGATCGAATTCGTCCGTCCTCAGGCACTCGAGGGGGGGTCCGTGTGTGTGGTTGGATGTCCGCCTGCGGGAGGCGCCGGACGTGCCGGTGGTCCACCGGCGGCGCCACCTGCGCCGAACTTCCCGAAGTACAAGCCGGAGTTCCTCGCGAAGGTTGCGGACCTGAGCAAGCGGCAGGTTGAAACCGACACGGCTCTTCAGTGTCAGCCGGCCGGTGTCCCGCGCATCGGTCCTCCCGTGAAGATCGTGCAGACGGCTCGCGAGGTCGTATTTCTCTACGACGATGTGAACGGCTCGTTCTTTCGGATCATCCCGACCGATGGCCGGACGCACAGGAAGGATCTGCCGGCGAGCTTTCTGGGCGATTCAATCGGGAGGTACGAAGGCGGAACGCTCGTCGTGGAGACGGTCAACTTCAACGAGGAAACGTGGCTGACCGACAACGGTGCCTTCCATACGAAGGGCCTGAAGGTCGTCGAGCGCCTGCGCAGAGTCGGCGACACGATCGAGTACGAGGCGGTCGCCCACGATCCGGCGGTGCTGCTCGAACCGTGGAAGGAACGGACGCAGACGCTGTGGCGCACGGATCGAGAGATCGAGGAGTCGCCGCGCTGCGAGGACCGCGACCTCGATCTCATCCAGGACGGCTCACACCACGACAACCCGCGATAGCCCGCCGTAAAGTCCCAACTCCCAACCTCCAACTACCAAGCGACCCGCTTTGGGAGTCGGGAGTTGGAATTTGGGCGTTGACGCCTACTGTGTCGTCAGGATTGACATCCGCGCAAGGCAGGGAGCAAGATTCCCACCCTCTGTAACTTACGTGGACTCGTATATCAGTTACGTGCCTTTGATTCGGACCCTCACTTAATCGGTCGGCGACGCACTCGTACGGGAACCTCCGGCGGTCACGCAATTCGAAAGGAGGCGTCTGTTCATGCGTTCAAACGGCAGAATCGTGGTGGTGTTGGCCTGCGTCGCTCTGACGCAGGCACTCGTACCTTCCCTCGTCCACGCCCAGGCGACGCTGGCCGGTGTGGTTCGCGACACGTCAGGAGCCGTCCTGCCTGGCGTTACCGTCGAAGCATCGAGCTCTGCGCTGATTGAAAAGTCCCGGACGGCCGCCAGTGATGGCACCGGGCAATACCGCATCACCGATCTGCCTCCCGGCACCTACAACGTGACGTTCTCGCTGTCGGGATTCAATACCGTTCAACGTCAGGACGTTGTCCTCAGCGGCTCGGGCGTGATCCCGATCAACGCGGAGATGCGCGTCGGCGCGCTGCAGGAAACGATCACGGTGACGGGTGAGACGCCGCTGGTCGATACGCAATCGACACGACGTGAGACCGTGCTCAATGCCCAGGTCATGGCCGTGCTTCCCGCGACGCGGACCTACGGCGCGCTGCTCAATGCGATCCCGGGCCTGCAAACCAACACCGGTTCGGCCGGGGCGATGACGACCCCGGATATGACGTTCTTCACTGCGCACGGCGGGCGCGGCAACGAGGGGCGCGTGCACATCGACGGTCTGCCCGTCGCGGCCTCGTTCAATGGCGGCGGTGTATCGACGTTCACCTACGATGTCGCCAACGCCGATGAAATGCAGGTCTTGGTGTCAGGCGGTCTCGGCGAAGCCGAGCAGGGTGGACCCAGCATCAACCTGGTTCCGCGCTCTGGAGGCAACTCGTTCAGCGGCTCGGCTTTCTACAGCACCGCCGGGTCCTGGTCGGCCTCGAACAACATCGACGACTCCCTGAGCTCGATCGGGATCACGAGGCCGCCGGAGTTGATCGATCTGTGGGATGTCAGCGGCAGCGTGGGTGGGCCGATCGTTCGCGATCGACTGTGGTTCTTCGGGAGCGCCAGGCAATACGCGAACTTCACCGTCGTCGAAGGCGCATTCGCGAACAGGTACGCCGGTGACGCGAGCCGCTGGGACTACGCGAAGGATGAAAGCATCGAGTCGCGCGCCGCGAACTCGCGTGACATTTACTCGCTGCGGCTGACGTCACAGGTGACGGCGCGGAACCGCGTCTCCTTCTCGCACGAGTACCAGCACCGGTGTTCCGGTTCGTTGCTCGGCACGGGCGGAGACGGGTGCCGGACCAGTGACTCGGAATGGGTAGGCCTTGGCAACTTCGGCGGGGGAACGCCCTCGTCGCCGGAATCGTGGCCCGGCTATCATGACTTCCCGTACAACGTGACGCAGGCGACATGGAACTCGCCCGTCTCGAACAGGTTCCTGCTCGAGGCCGGCTTCTCCCGCTTCCAGTACCTGTGGGCCGGCTTCGGCCAGGCGCCGCCGGATCGCATCAACCTGATCCCGGTCACGGAGCAGGCCGCCAGAGATGGTCACCCGGCGAACTTCACCTACCGCGGCGCGTTCGATCCGCTGGGATTCGGGTGGGCCGACAACGATGCCAACCCGACCAACTGGCGCGCGACGGCCTCGTATGTGACCGGCGCGCACAACATCAAGTTCGGCTACCAGGGGTCCTACCAGAAATCGATCCAGGGACGGCAGGCCAACGAGTCGCTGTTGCGCTACACGGTGAACAACGGGATTCCAAACGCCGTCTCGTACTACATCGCGCCGCGATGGGAACAGAACGATCGCACGGCGTCGATGGCGTTGTTCGCGCAGGACCAGTGGACGTTCGGACGCCTCACGGTCCAGGGCGCAGTGCGGTACGACCGCGCCCGAAGCTGGGCGCCCTCCGATCATAACGGGACGACCACTCCGTCGCCGTACGTCTCCGGGCCCATCAGCTTCGAGGAGACACCGAGCGTTGATGCCTACAACGACATCACGACACGGTGGGGCGTCGCCTGGGACATCTTCGGAACCGGCAAGACGGCGCTGAGAGCGAACTACGGCAAGTACCTGCAGACGGCGTCCAACGACGAGAACTACTGGGCCAACAACCCGTCACGGCGCATCGTCACGTCGATTGGTACGGGCGGCGTACCGGCTCGAGGCTGGGTCGACGGCAATCGCAACTTCATCGTCGACTGCGACCTGAGTAATCCTGCTCTTCAGGACAACCGTTTGAGTGGCGGTGATCAGTGCGCCGCACTCGGCGGTCAGCAACTGAATTTCGGGAGCGCCAACCCGAACTCGACAATCATCAACCCGGAGATCCTGAAAGGCTGGGGGGTTCGTCCCTCTGACTGGCAGTTCGGTGTTTCGGTGCAGCAGGAGTTGATGCCAAGGGTGTCTGCCGAAGTCGGCTATTACCGCCGGGCGTTCCACAACTTCTATGTCACGGACAACCTGCGCGTCGGACCGTCCGACTACGAGCCGTGGACGTACACCGCGCCGAGTCACCCGGACCTGCCAAACGGCGGTGGATACCCGACGACCTACTACGCCGTCACGCGCGAAGCGGCGCTGCGGGGAGCGCAGATTTACCAGACCTTCGAGACCGACTACGGGCCGGCGCGCACGCAGTACTGGCACGGCCTGGATGTCAATCTCAACGCGCGGCTGCGCAACGGCTTGACGCTGCAGGGTGGCACGAGCACCGGCCGCGGCGTACGCAACAGCTGCGCGTCTGCGGCGCAGTTGCCGGAAAACCTCATCACCGCCAACGTCAACCAGCCGCTCGAGTCGTGCGACGTGACCGAGCCGTGGATGACGTCGGTCCGCGGGCTCGTGGCCTACACCATTCCGAAGGTGGACGTGCTCGTCAGCGCGCAGATGCGCTCGATCAATTCCGCGAACGCGCTGCCGGGACTGGTGGGAAGTGCCTCCGCGTCCAACGGCAACTCGCTGAACGCCAACGTCAACGTTCCCAACACGGAGGTGTTGCGACTGCTCGGGCGCCTGCCGGGAACGACGCTCATCACACAGAACACATCGGTCAATCTCCTGACGACCGGCGAGCTCTATCCCGACGAGCGGGTCAACCAGGTCGACATGCGCTTTGCCAAGATCGTGCGGATTGGTGGAACGCGTGCTGACATCGGAATCGACCTGTATAACCTGTTCAACACGAACGACACGACCGCCTTCCAGCAGTCGTTTGACTACGCCACCAACGGCGCGACATGGCTGAACCCGACATCGATCGTGTCGCCGCGGTTCGCGCGGTTCAACGTGACGTTCAACTTCTGATCGATCAATGTGAGCGCAGGGGCGGGCCTTGCTTTGCGACCCGCCCCTGCAGACTCTGCCCGGGTTCTTGAACCAGGACTCGGCCACCAAGCCTGTTCCGCCGTAATGACTTGACACCGACTTGGCGCAAGTCGAAGATTGCGGCGGCTTGGTTCATATCCGCTAATCGTCTTCTTCCCGGCATATCTCCGGCGCTCGTTTTCATACCCGGCGGCCCGTCCCGACCTTGTCCTGGTTGTTGTGGTTTTCGTGCCCCTGGCTTCGTGCCCTTCGCTTCGTGTCCTTCGCGATCTTCGTGACCTTCGTGGTTCAGAAAGGAGATGCGCATGCGCCTACTCGTCCGGATCGGCACGGTACTCGCGGTGATCCTCTCTACGGCGACGTCAGCCTATGCCCAGGCGTCCATCACGGGCGTGGCACGAGACTCGTCGGGAGCAGTGTTGCCCGGCGTCACAGTGGAGGCGTCGAGCCCGGCACTCATCGAGAAGGTTCGGTCGGTCATCACCGACGGGACCGGTCAATACCGGATTGTCGATCTCCGGCCAGGCGTGTATTCGGTGACGTTTTCGCTGAGCGGCTTCAACACCTTCAAGCGCGACGGGATCCAACTCGAAGGCAGCTTCGTCGCGACCGTCAATGCAGACCTTCGCGTGGGCGAGCTCACAGAGACCATCACGGTCAGCGGTGAATCGCCGCTCGTGGACGTGCAGAGCGTGCGCACGACGCAGACGATCGACAACGAGCTCTTTTCGTCGATCCCGATCAGCCGCCAGTACTCCGGCCTCACGGCGCTCGTGCCCGCGCTCAACATTCAGGGCCAGGACGTCGGCGGCACGAACCTCGCCAGCTTCAGCGTGTTCCAGGCCCACGGCGGCAGGCGCAATGAAGGGCAGGTTCAGGTGGACGGCCTGAGCATCGGATGGGTCGGGATGGGTGTGTCCAGCTACGTTCCGGAGGTCAGCATCGCGCAGGAAGTGACCTTCACGCTGAGCGGTGGTCTGGGAGAGGCGCCCAGCGGCGGACCGCAGATGAACATCGTGCCCAAGCAGGGAGGCAACACCTACTCCGGTACCTTCTTCACGTCGTATGCCGGCGAGGGCTGGCAGGGCACCAATCTGACTGACGAACACATCGCCGCCGGTCTGCGCGTCGCGGCCGAGACGCTGAAGTTGTGGGACGTCAACGGATCGCTCGGCGGCCCGATCATGCGCGACAAGCTGTGGTTCTACTGGACGGGCAGGCATCAGGGGACGCGTCAACTCGTCGCCGGGCTGTGGACCAACAACAACGCTGGCAACCCGGCGAGATGGACCTACGACCCGGACCTCAACCGCCAGGCCAAGGACGACGGCACCTGGAAGAACTCGAGCATCCGGTTCACGTATCAAGCCACGCCACGCAACAAGATCGGCATCTGGTGGGACGAGCAGGTCAACTGCCAGTCGTGCATCAACAGCGGCGCCTCGGGCGGTGCCTCGGCGACCTTTGCCGCGACGGCACTCGCGCCTGAAGCCGACGGCAAGTTCTACAACCCGATCCGCATGGGGCAGGTCTCGTGGACGTCACCGGTGACGACCCGGTTGTTGCTCGAAGCGGGGTTCGGGCTTGGCCCGCGCGCGCAGTTCGGCGACAAGGAGAGGGACGATACCAATCCCGCACTCATCCGTGTCAACGAAGCGGCCGGGATTATCCCGAACCTGACGTATCGCGGGCTGACGTGGGCGCGCAACTGGGGTGAGATGTACACCTATCGCGGATCGGCGTCGTACATCACCGGTGCGCACAGCATGAAAGTTGGTGCCCGTCTGCAGCACACCAAGGCGGGCTTCCGCTCGTATTACAACGACTCGCGGATGCACTTCAGCTTTGCCAACGGCATCCCAACTCAGTTGACGATGTTTGCGGATCATGCCGCCGACAACGACTTCGTCAACGACTTCACGCAGCTCTTCGTACAGGATCAATGGACGACGGGTCGTCTCACGCTGCAGGCCGGCCTGCGCTTCGAGTACATCAGCAGCTTCTACCCTGAAGCCCGCATCCTGCGCGACGTTTTCGTTCCGCAAGAATTGGTGTTCCCGGCGGAGGATGCTGGCGTGGGGCCGAAAGACATCAACCCGCGATTGGGCGTCGCCTACGACCTCTTCGGCAACGGAAAGACCGCCTTCAAGTTCAGCCTCGGTCGATACCCGACGCCGACGAATGCGTACGAGACTTACGGTCGCTTGCAGCAGCCTTCCTTCCGCGTCGCGACGACGACCAATCGCTCGTGGAACGATCTGATGCATCCGGTTGGCGACCCGCGGCGGGGCAACTTCTCCCCCGACTGCGACCTCTTGAACATGAGCGCGAACGGTGAGTGCGGCGCGGGCAACCCGAACTTCGGGCGTCCCGTGTTCGCCACCACCTACGATCCCGACATCATCAATGGCTGGAACATTCGAGAGTACAGCTGGGATCTGAACACCGGCGTCCAGCACGAGATCATTCCTCGTGTCTCTGCCGAGATTTACTACGTCCGTCGCAGTTGGGGAAACCAGACGGTGACCGACAATCGCGCCTACGCGGCGTCTGACTACGATCGATTTGCGCTGACGGCGCCGTCGAATCCGTCTCTGCCCGATGGCGGTGGCTACCGCGTGACCGGACTCTACGAGTTGAAGGCGAACGTGCCATTCGGGCGAGTCGACAACTTCGTGACACTCGGGAAGAACTACGGCAACTACAGCGAGACCTATAACGGCGTGGACCTGACTGTGAATACGCGGCTCAGCAACGGGCTGCAGATTCAGGGAGGCGTCAGCACCGGCCGTCAGGCGCTCGAATACTGCGACGTCGCGGCGGCGGTCCCCGAAATGCTGACCGCAGCGGTCCCTCCGTTCGTTCGAACGCCCGAGCCGTTCTGCGATCAGGACACGCCGTTCCTCACTCAGGTCAAAGGACTGGCAACCTACCTGGTTCCGCGGATCGATGTGCAGGTGGCTGGCACGATCCAGAGCCGACCGCTAATTGGTGCCAACCTGCCGTCGATCGCCTCGCAGAGCCTTGCGGCCAACTGGCTTGTGTCCAATGCCCAGATCGTCCCCGAGCTCGGACGTCCGCTGTCCGGAGGGGCACAGACCACGTTCGTGAATGTCGTTGAGCCGGGGGACCTCTATGGCGAGCGGATCACGCAGATCGACTTCCGCGTGGCGAAGGTGCTGCGCTTCGGCCGCACGCGCACGAACCTCGGACTCGATCTGTTCAACATCTTCAACGCGAGCCCGATTGCAAGCTACAACCAGAGCTTCGTCCAGACCGGAGCCAGCTGGTTGCAGCCAACCTCCATCATCGGAGCGCGCATCGCCAAGCTGAGCGTGCAGCTCGACTTCTAGCCGTCGGTAAGCTGGCGCTGCTTCGAATAGTGATTGTCCTTCGTGCTTGGTGCTTGGTCCGTCCCTTGGTCCTTGGTGCCTGGTCAGGCATCACCCCCGGGACTAATGGACTCAGGACGGACTAAGAACCAAGGCCAAAGAACCAAGGACGATCGCTTATTTCTTGTTGGCGAGTCCGCGGAACAACACGATGTCGCTCGTGATGCGCGCGCGGGCGACGGCTAACTTCTTACCATCGGCAGACCAGGAGAAGTCCCAGATCTGCTGACCGTCGGCAGGGAAGTGCGTGAGCTGACGAGGAGCGCCGCCATCGAGTGGTTGTACCCAGAGGTCCGATTGGGTGCGCGCGTCGACGTACGCGATGCCGCGCCCATCAGGCGTCCAGTGTGTCTCTCCCGCCCCAAGCGCGGGAAACGTCCGCCGCGTCGAACAGGTATCGAGATCGCACACAGTAGCCGTCGGCTGGTTCTGCGCATCGAACGAACTGAAAACGATCGAGCGACCATCTGGTGAGATCTCGGCACCACCCGGGCGAACGCCCGTTGCGGTGACGTCGCGCACACGACTCGGGTCGTCCATCGACATGACCTGCACGACGGGACCTTTAGGCCCGAGGCCATTGAGGAGGGCGAGGAGCCTTCCATCCGGCGACAGCCGTCCGCTGAGGTTTGCGCCGAAGTTGGCACCCGACGTGATGCGGTCCCGTCTTGCGCCGTCTGCCTTCCACACCTCACCTGTGTCGTAGTCGAGGTACACGATCCTGGATCCGTCGGCACTCACGCTCTGATTCCCCGCGCTTTGCGCCAGCACCTCCGTCGTCTTTGTCGCGGCGCGCCACCGTGTCAGAGCGAACCCACCCGCTGCAGTGGCCGGGTAGACGAGATCATCGCCTATCCATCGGAGCCGGAACCCGATGGGACCTTTTGCTGGTGTCGTCGGTACGGTCTGCGTCCACCGGTCAGCAGTCGCGTCGCTCGTCCAAACGCTGAACGATGCGTCGGTACGCGCCACGACCAGGGCGCCGCGATCGGCCGTCAAGCTGGGGCTCACGTACTGGCTGGTGTCGTTGGTCAGGCGGCGGAGCGCGCCGTCCGGATAAGACATCACCCACAGTTGCAGCGGCGCGCTCGAGCGATCGAGTGCGCTGAGAAGCACCGCGCGATCGTCGAGCCACGCGAGGCCTGTTCCAGGCAGCGGCGGACCGACATCCACCGCACGCTCGGCGCCCGTCTGTGCGTCCACGAACACGACTTGTCCCGTTGCCCGCACTTCCGCTCTCGCGCCGAGAGCGGCAATCGTCGTGCCGTTCGGGGACCACGCCGGCGCGAATCCCTGGAGCCCAGGGATCAACGCCAAGAACCCTCGAGGGACGCGGCGCGTGGCGACGACGCGCTCGCCGCTTCCATCGCTTGCCGCGACGACCAACTCAGTTTGGCCTGGCGCGATCAGCCGGATAAACGCCATCTGGCGGCCGTCTGGCGAGAAGCCAACACGTCCGCCGATGCCCGACAAGAGGCGGCGCGAGGTACCCCCGAGAAAAGGGATTTGCCAGAGCTCTGGTCGTTGTTGCGGTGCCTGCCTCGCGTAGTTGACGAAGGCGCCGTCGGGGGTGACTGTCACGCCGAGGAGATTCACACCTGGCTCAGCTGGCACGATTTCCACGTTGCTGCCTGTAGCCACCTGACGTACCCGGAGGCTCGCTCCACCCCCGGCGTTCTCGACGTAAGCGACGTAGTTGCCGTCCGGGGAAACCGCGGGAAGGTTCGCGGTGCCGGTCGTGGTCAGCGTCTCCACCTGCAGGTCGGCGATTGAGAGCGCCGTCGCCTCGGACGAGGACGTGCTGCGGCTCTCCCGCGGTGTCATTACGTAGGCAGCACCCGCAATAGTGACAACCATCAGCGCGACGAGGCCGCCCACGGCGGCGCGGTGACGTCGCACGATGCCGGCGATCAGCTGCGCGTCCGATGAGCTCGGTGGGGCAGCCGCGCTGGTGATCGGTGCGGCGGTACTGTGGCTCGCGCCGGAGACCGAGACTGCCGGTATGCCGGCGTCCGGCGTGCGTGATCCTGTCAGCTCGCGCTTCAGCCGTATCAGTTCGGCGCGCAGTTCGGATG
>JALDXQ010000083.1:0-30732 GCA_032156805.1 Acidobacteriota bacterium | reverse complement strand
CGTGATCCTGTCAGCTCGCGCTTCAGCCGTATCAGTTCGGCGCGCAGTTCGGATGCCGTCTGCGTGCGGACTTCGCGATCCTTTTCGAGCAGCGTGAGGATTGCCTGCTCGAATCGTACCGGCAGATCCGGCTGTAGTTCGCGCGGCGGTGCCGGCTGCTCGTGCAGGATTGCCGCGGAGGTCACGGCGCTCGTCGTACCCGAGAACGCCCGCTTGCCCGTGGCCATCTCGTAGAGTACGAGTCCCAGCGAGAAGAGATCTGTGCGCGCGTCGAGCGCTTCGCCGCGCAACTGTTCTGGCGACATGTACGCCACGGTGCCGACCGCGACGCCGGCATCGGTCAGTGGAGCCTGGCCTGACAGCGTCGGGAATGCCGTGACGTCGACGTCGGCCTGTGCGGTCGTCTCGCCAATGCGGGCCAGGCCGAAGTCCAGGATCTTCGGCCCTCGTGGTGTCAGGCCGATATTGGCCGGCTTGAGATCACGATGGACGATGCCTTTGCCATGTGCCGAGGCAAGGGCATCGGCGAGCGCGAGTCCGATCTCGAGCAGGGCGGACACATCGAGCCGGCCGTGAGTGAGACGTTGATGGAGCGTTTCACCCTCGAGCAGCTCCATGACCAGGAACGGCACCGGTGATGTGCCGACGTCGTAGATGGCGCAGATGCCGGGATGATTGAGCGCGGCGATTGCCTTGGCCTCGCGCTCGAAGCGCTCGAGTGATTGCGCCGATATGGCGCCGGCCGGGAGGACCTTGATCGCGACCAGCCGATCGAGACTGGTATCGCGGGCTCGATAGACCTCTCCCATCCCGCCTGTCCCCAACAGCTCGACGATCTCGTAGCGGCCGAGTCGAGTCCCCGAGTCGAGTGCCACTCGTTACTTGCCCTTGGGCGACAATCGCACGATCGACGCTCCCTGCAGGATGTAGATCGAGCCGTCCGGCGCCTGGCGCACTTCGCGGACGCGTTGCTTCTGGTCGGCGAGCAGTTGTTCCTCGGCCACGACTCGTTCGCCGTTGAGGACGAGACGCACGAGATGCTGTCCGGCCATCGCACCGATGAAGAGATTCCCCTTCCATTCGGGGAACATGTCGCCTGTGTAGAACATCATTCCCGACGGCGCGATCGAGGGCACCCAGTAATAGATCGGCTCCTCGACGTCCGATCTCGACGTCGCACCATCACCAACGCGAACGTTCTTGCGGCCATCCGATTGCCGCGCGTCGTACTGCTTTCCGTACGAGACGTCGGGCCAGCCGTAGTCCTTGCCCGCGCGAACGATGTTGATCTCGTCGCCGCCCTGCGGCCCGTGATCGATCTGCCAGAGCTCGCCGGTCTGCGGATGCAGTGCGGCGCCTTCGGGATCCTTGAATCCGTGTGCGAAGGTCTCGGCCAGCACCGTCGCGCGGCTGAGCCACGGGTTGTCCTTGGGAATCGAGCCATCTCGGTTGATGCGAATGACGCGGCCGGTAAAGTTGCGGCGAGTATCTGGATTGTCCGCAAACGTGCGTTCCACGCCATCGAGGTCGGAATCGTAGAAGCGGAAGCGGTCGGCACCACCAACGAGCAGCGTGCCGTCACGGGCGATGACGATGCGACGCTCGACGCCTTCGGCGAGCACATCGACGTCTTCCAGGCTGGTGTTATCCGTGCTCAACTTCGCGCGCGCGACCCGCTCGGTGCCGAGCTGCATGGTCCGTCGTTCGGTGAACGGCTTGGTCCACACGCGCTCGTAGAAGAACTCAATCGGCCAGGTTGCTGGCGCTTCACCTTTTGGTGGGGCGAAGTACGTGAAGTACAGCGTTCGGTTCTTCGCGAAGTCGGGGTCGAGGACAACGTCGTGCAGTCCCTGCGCGGCTACCGACTTCACGCCCGGCACACCGGCGAGCGGCGCCGAGACCGAGCCGTCTGGCCTGACGATCCGCATCGTCCCGGCATTCTGCGTGACGAGGAGATTGCCGTCCGGCAGGAAGGCGATCGCCCACGCGGCGGTCAGCCCGGTCGCGACCGTCTGCGTGGCAAATGGCGGCGAGGGCTTGGCAGGCTTCGGCGCGTCGGTCTGGCCGGAGAAAGCGGGCTTGGGCTCGGGCGACTGAGCGGAGACGGTGAGGAGAAGGGCCGTCGAGAGAATCGCAAGCAGGGCGAGGGTTGGCTTCATCAATTCAACCGCCTATCAATGGTTGCGCTCGACGTTCATGACTACGACACACAGAGGCAGCGAGGCACTGAGGAACCATAAAGGCTTTCTCTGTGCCTCGGTGTGTCGTAGATCGAGCGAAGTCAGTAGCTGTCGTGCCTACGGAGCGACGCACTTCCAATTCGCCGCGTCCTTCATGTTCCCCGTCCCGTTGTACTTCGCAAACTGGGGATACGGACAGAGCGGCCGGCTCAACCCGCTTTCCGGGTTGAAGGCCGTGATCTCCGCCGGGGCAGTGCCCTTCTCACGCCACGCCTCGAGTGTGCCGATCGTATCGAACGTGTTGGGCCCGACGCCACCGCGGCAGTGCCCCATGCCTGGCACCATGAACAGGCGCGCGAAGTCGGTGTGCGAGGTTCCCATCTTGCTCGCGACGCTCTCGTAGTACGCGACGGTGTTCTCCGGCGTGATCCCGGTATCGCCCCAGCCGGCATAGAGCAGCAGCTTGCCGCCACGCGCCTTGAATTTTGTCAGATCGGGATCGGTCGCATCGACGAAGCCGACCTTCGCGTCGATGATTGGCATGTCGCGATCGAGGTCGAACGTGCGCCAGTCGTACTGCTCGTTCTGGAAGCCCCAGATCCGGACGGTGTCGTATCCGCCGCTCGGGACATCCTTCGGGGGACTGAGCGGCGGGAGCGGATTGCTCAGCGCCTGGCCCGAAAAGATCAACTCGCCTTTGCTGTTCTTCACGCCGCCGTAGAACGTTTCGACCGTCTTGAGTTGCGCCGCTGTCAGGCAGCTCTCCGTCTCTTCACCCGAGCAAGCGAGCTTCTTGAAATCGAAGCTGCACGCACGCGGGTTGTTCACGAAGCCTTCTTTGTAGCTGTCACAGGCGCTCATCACAGCCTTCGACACCATGTCCGCCTTCGTCGCGGGAATGGCTCCCTCAGGATTACGGGCAAGCGCAATGCTGCGCGCGACGCCAGCCGTGTGCTGGTGAATGTGTCTATTCGCCAGCGCTCCGGCAATGATGCCGTCGAAGTCCTCGGGGAATCGCTGCGCCGCCATCACGCCCTGACGGCCACCAGTCGAACATCCCTTGTAGTAAGAGAACTGTGGCGCCTTGCCGTAGAACCGGTCGATGAGGCGCTTGGCTGTCACCGTCATCTCGTGCATCGCGCGATGCGAGAAGTCGACGATCTTCTCGGGATGGCCGAGACCGAACATCCCACCCGGACCGTCGGCGGCGGTATGGCCGGTATCGTTGCCGGCCGTCGCATAGCCGCGGCGCAACGCCACCTGCATGTCGCCGTATCCCTGGATGGAGCCGCCGAAACCACCGTTGCCAACGGCCATGAACTTGCCATTCCAGTCGGCGGCCGGCAACCACACCTCGGCGTTGATGTGGGAGTCGCTCGAAGGCTTCAGCACCAGCTTCACGCGACAGTGAGCGGGAATCGGCTGTGCCGCCTGCGTCGGTGCGGCACCCTGAGCGCCCGGTTGAGCGAACGGTCCCGCCGCGACGCTTTCGGCGCTGGCGATCGTGACGTTTGCGATCGAGACCGACTTCAGCGATTCACACGTCGCCGCGGCGACAGTTGTAGAGAAGCACGCCGAACCGATCACAGCAATGAGTGCGGATGTCTTCAGATTCATGATGGGACTCCAGGCGGGTCTGCCTTCGACTGTGCTCAGGCCAGGCAAGACCCGCCGCTACTGCCGATTGAAGCGGTGCACGCGGCCGAAGGCGCTGAACTCGGACACGAACAGGTCGCCTTTGGCGTTCAGCGCGACGCCGTGCGGTGAGAGCACGAACCCCGGTCGCCACTGGGCAGGCGGAATCTTGTTGGTACCAGTTCCCTGCTCGGTGTTCTCGCCGATACGGGCCACCACCATGCCGGCCTTGTCGAGCACGGTCACCCGCCCGTTCAATTCACCAACGATCGCGTTGTCACCGTCGATGGTGATGGCAGCGGGGAGCTTCAGGTCCTGAGCGACCACGCCGAGGAACGCTCCGTCGAGCGACAGATGCACGACGCGATTGTTGGCGCGATCGCACGCGATGATGCGCGCAGGCTGGAACCGGGTATCGATCGCGAGCTTGTGGAGCGTGTTGAAGTTGTACGGCGCCTGTTTGCCGCCGAACGAGGCGAGATACTTCCCGCTCTTGTCGAATCGGTGGATGTAATCGCTGGCGTAACCATCGCTGACGTAGAGATCGCCGTTGGGCGCGACGTCGAGGCCGGTGAGCAACAGGGCCAGCTGGTTGCTTCTCGCGTTTCGGACCTTGTACTGATCGGGAATCGCCGACGAGCCGATCGTCATGACGATCGTGCCTTCGAGAGTCATCTTGACGATCGTCTGGCCACGCAGCGTCGCGCCATAGAGGAACTCTCCATCGGCTTGCTTCCGGATCACGAAGCCGTGAAAGTCACTTGGCGCACCCGGCACGGTGCGGAGGAATGCCCCGTCGGGCGAGAAGACCTGCACGCCGGCCGTCGGATCCTGGACGCTGACGAACACCTCTCCCACCGAACTGACGGCGATGTCGCCATGCTGGTTGCCGAGCTGCTCGCGGCCCTGCGGCAGCTTCAGCCAGTCGGGAACCGCGCTGTATGTATTAGCAGCGGTGACGCCGGTGATCAGCGCCGCCGCCACGACGATGACGAACGTTAGCTGCTTCATGAATGAGGTCCCTATGGGAGTCGTTCCATTCCTTTGACTTTGACCACTGCGTCGTTGGCCGGCGACATCAGGAAGCTCACGAACTCGTTCGCGGCGTCCCCTTGTGTCTTGGCGCTCGCACCCGCCGCCATGACGACATACGTCTGCACCTCGGCGGGGAATACGCCGCCGAGTTCGGCGCCCTTCACCGGAAGAATCTCGCTCACCGGCAGCACCGCCAGGTCCGCGGCACCGCTGGTGATATTCGCGTTGACGTCTTCACCCGAAGCCACTGGCTTGGCCTTGACCTTGATCTGAGGGGCGATGCCCATCTTCTCGACGATGGCCAGGAAAGCCACGCCGCTTGCGCCAGCCGAGGCGTAGGTGATCGACTTCGCGTCGAGCAGCGTTCGCCGGAAGGCGTTGAGCGAGCTGACGTCCGGCTTCTTCGCGCCAGCCTTGATCATCAGGCCGAGGCCGACCCGTGCGACGGCCGTACGCGACGCTGATGTGATGAGACCCTTCGCGATCAGATCGTCGAGCAGCGGAGGGGTCAGGATCGCGACGTCGAACGGCGCTCCTCCTTCGATCTTCGTCTTCATGGTGCTGGCAAGATCGAAGGTCGTCGTCACCTTGTGCTTGGTCGCCTTCTCGAACTGCGGTACGAGCTCGTCGACCACGGCCTTGATGCCGACTGACGAGAGCACACGGATTTCGTCGGCTGACGCGACGCCGGTGTGCAACACCGCCGCCGTCAACGCACACGCCAGGTAACGCATTTTCATTGGCCGAACTCCGGGTTGACGCGCGACGGATTATACGAGGAAAACGTTGTCCGGGCCGATGTTAGACTGCGGCTTCAGCTCCGTGTTGGGTGGGGGAGATGATGAGATTCCAGTCCGTTGTGGCCGTGATCGGTGTGACCGCTGTGCTCGCCTCGGCATCGCTCTCGGCACAGTGGCCTTCCCACCCTCAGGCCGGAGCGCCGCGAACGCCTGGTGGAGACGTCAGGCTGGACGCTCCGGCTCCGAGAACGCCTGACGGAAAGCCCGATCTCTCCGGTATCTGGGAGACTCTCCGGACGGGTCCCGGCCAGGCCATCACCGGCCCCGACGTGCACCCTCTCAAGCGAACCAGCCAATTCTGGAATATCGGTGCGGGGTTGAACGGCGATCTTCCGCTTCAGCCATGGGCACTCGAGTTGCGGGCCAGGCGCGTCGCCGACAACAGCAAGGACAATCCGGATGCCCACTGCCTGCCGATCGGCATCACGCAGCTGCACAATCATCCGCAGCCGCGGAAGATCATTCAGACGCCGTCAGTGATCGTCATCCTGTACGAGGCCAACGGTGGTGTCCGGCAGATCTTCACCGACGGCCGGCCGCTGCCGAACAACGACCCGCAGCCGTGGTGGTACGGGTACTCGATCGGTAAGTGGGATGGCGACACGCTTGTCGTCGAAACGACCGGCTTCAGAGACGGTGGCTGGCTCGACGTGAACGGCGCGCCGCTCACTGATGCCGCGAAGATGACCGAGCGGGTTCGACGGCCCAATTACGGGAGTCTCGAGATTGACGTGACGGTTGACGACCCCAAGGCCTACACGAAGCCGTGGACAGCGGTGACTATGCGCCAGCGGCTGCTGCCAGACGACGAGCTGATTGAGTTCGTGTGCGCCGAGAACGAGAAGTCGACGCAGCGCTTCGCGAAGTAGGCCACGAAGAACAAACAGGGCAGGACTAGCGGGGAACTTCGCCGAAGGGACGGCCGCCCTTCAGGAACTGCAGCACGATGTCGTTGAAAGCAGCCGGCTGTTCCCACGTCACCGCATGGCCGGCATCGGCGACCGTGGTCCACTGCGCTCCTTTCACGTGCCGGGCCCAGATCTTCATGAGGGCAGGGGGTGCGAGCAGGTCAGCGTCAGCAGCGATTACCAGCGTGCGCGTGGTGATCGTCGCAAGCTTCGCAAACGTGTTCGGTGACCGCAGCGGCTGCGCCGGGGCGTTCGGCTGACGCGCGTGTTCCTCGATTTCAAGCCACCGCTTTGTGCCCTCGGGATTTGTGCCGCGGTACGATGCACCCACTTCGCGGAAATGTCCCGGCAGCGCCCTGATTCCCGGGATTTCGATCCGCGCGATGACGTCCTGGATCTCTTTGTCGCTGACAGCGCCGGTGCTCGCGCCGACGGTGAGACTGGATAGCCGCTCCTGGTGCCACGCGGCGTAGTCGAGGGCGACGAAGCCGCCGCCGGCAACACCCACCAGGTGGAATCGTTGGAGTGACAGCAAGTCGGCGAGCGCGTGCAGATCCTCTGCGGTGTGCCCGGGCTGAGGGCCGGTCGCGGGCTCGGTCTGGCTGCGACCCCATCCCCGCCGATCGAATGCGATGACGCGATAGCCCGCCTTCGAAAATGCCTGGACCTGCGGTTCCCAGATCTCGCTCGTTCCCGTGTTCGCGTGCAGCAGGACGACGGGCTCGCCGCTCCCGCCGGTATCGGTGAACCAGAGGCGGACTCCGGGCAACGATGCCAGTTCACGACGAGGCTTCGGGGATTCAGACGGAGACGGTTGACCGGCGCTGGTCGCGACGGTTGCAGCGACCATCAGGAGAAACGCTGCCAGCGAGCGACGCCCGGTCAGAGCCTGCCTCCCAGGATCTCGATGCGCGCAACAAGATCTTCGTAGAGGATCCGCATGAACTGCCGAGTCTCCTCGTCGCCGTCCCGAATCTCTTGACGCAGCGTGTGCGTCACCTCTCGAATCTCATCACGAAGGGTCTGGGCGAGGTGCTCGTCGCCGGCCCGCGCCTCGGCTCGAGTCGCAGAAAATTCAGCGCGCATTTCGTTGCGGAGTAGCACGATCTGCGTTTCGAGCGCCGTCACCCGTTCGGGCAGTTGTGCGAGCAGCTCAACCCGTTGTTCCAGCATATCCACGCGTTCTTCGAGAGATCTCTGCGCCATCGTCGCCTCCCGGGCTCGCGACGGCCGACTGTCGGTCGCCGGTGTCCCGGGAATGGCTGTGCGAGGCGTGTGCCGCGCCCATCCACGTTCGTGAAGGACGACGACGTTAGCATCGTCGGCAGCTATCGGCCAGTCCAATTTCTGCTCAGCGACGCACGATCGATCTGGCGCCCGCGCAGGTACACCTGCGAGATGCGGCGCGTGCTCATGATGTCGTCGAGCGGGTTGCCGTCGAGCACGACGAAGTCGGCACTCTTGCCCGCTGCGATGGTGCCGAGTCGATCGAGTTTCATGACTGCCGCCGAAGTGCGTGTTGCAGCGACGACGACCTGGGCGGGCGTCATTCCAGCGGCAACCATGTCCGCCATCTCTGCGTGCGCAGACCATCCGTACGGTGCACCGACGCCGGCATCCGTGCCGAAGGCGATCGGCACACCAGCGGCGGCAAGCTTCTTCAGGCTGCGCGCCTGCACCTCGAAGAGTCGCGGTCTAACCGGAGTGGTTGCGGCGGTTCGCTTCAACGCTTCAATCTGAGACGGCGGCAACGTTTCACTCAGCCACACCAGGTCAGCGGCGGACGGAGGCGTGTCCGGCAGGTTCGGAATGACGAATACCTGTGGTCGTGCCTTGAACAATCGCATGATCTCGTCGTCCACCTCGAGGTCGCGGATGCCGTGCGCGAACCCATCAACGCCGGCGCGCAGCAGTTCTTTCGCGTCGGCCAGGTAGTACACATGCGCGACGACGCGGAGCCCGCGCGCGTGCGCCTCTTCGATGATCGGTCGATAAAGTGACGGCGGCAGCGGGGTGACGGTCTTGTTTCGATCGTCGACCCAGATCTTGACGATGTCCACCTTCTTTGCCGCGAGCTCGCGTACCACCTGGCGCGCCTCGCCTTCTGTGGTCACGCCGTAGGCAGCATCCCGCCAGTACTGCGCATTCGGTCCGGCGTTCGGCATCGCGAGACCGCGTCCGGCCGTGAAGAAGAGCGCCGCGCCGTCGACGGGTCCCGCTCGCAGTTCATAGGGGAGCTCGCCGCGGTCGAGGCCGAGGCTCCACGTCGCCGCAATGCCGTAGTAAGCGTAGCGGCGGAGGTGATCGATCAGGTTGTCACGCGTGTAGTGGGTCGAAGCGGTTTCGCCAGTCCGCACGTCGGTGTAACCAAGGTGACTGTGCGCATCGACGAGGGCGGGAATCACCGTCTTGCCCCGAAGGTCCACAACTGTCGCGCCGGCAGGGGCAGGCAGCGAAGCCCGCGGCCCGACCCGCGATACGCTGCTGCCGTCAACAATGAAAGCGCCGTCTCTGATGGGCTCACCCGCCCCGCCGGTGATGACCGTCGCTCCCTCGAAGTAGTACAGGCTCGAAGCGTTTCCCCGGCCCTGGCCGTGGACGAGCGCCAGCGCGGTCGTCGCGATTGCCGCGGCAACCAGCGCGCGATGGTGGTAGATCACGACACGTCCTCCATGCAGCAGCGGCGAAGGGCGTTCAGTATAGTGCGGCGTGACCACGACGACGGCCGGTTGTGTGGGTCGGCAGAGCTGCGAGTAGGCTATTGCGATGGCCGATCTGGGAATGAACGAGCGGGCGTGGGGACTCGCCGATCGATATGTGGCGCGGGCATACGACCTGCGCATGGGTGTGCGTGTGCTGGCGTCCGGTGCGCGCGTGATTGACGCCGGCGTCGAGGTGCCCGGCGGACTCGAAGCGGGATTGATGCTGGCCGAGCTGTGCATGGGAGGCCTGGGACGCGTTTCGTATGTGCCACTGACGATCGATGGCGAGAGCTGGTCAGGGGTCCAGGTCTGGACCGATCACCCGGCGGCTGCCTGCATGGCATCGCAATACGCCGGCTGGGCGATCAATCCCGATGGCTTCTTCGCGATGGGGTCTGGCCCTCTTCGGGCGCGAGCTCGCGTGGAGAAAGAGCTGTTCGAGAAGCTTGGTTACGAGGAACAGACTTTCCGCGGAGTGCTGGTGCTCGAGGGGCGAGCCCTGCCGACCGACGATGTCGCGGCGTGGGTTGCGCGGAAGGCCAGCGTCTCGCCCAATGGAATTACGTTCGCCGTTGCGCCAACGGCGAGCCTCGCTGGCGGCGTCCAGATCGTTGCGCGATCGATCGAGACGGGCCTGCACAAGATGGACACGCTTGGTTTCGATGTGGCCCGGGTCGTGAGTGCCATCGGGACGGCGCCGATGCCGCCAGTCGCCAAGAACGATCTGCGCGCCATCGGGCGAACCAACGACTGCGTGCTCTATGGCGGCCAGGTGCGCTACACGGTCCTCGGTGAAGATGACGAGTTGGCCCAGTTGTCCGAGCGGTTGCCCTCGTCTACGTCACCGGATTACGGGACGCCCTTCTACGACATCTTCAAGCGCTACAACAACGACTTCTATAAGATCGATCCGATGCTGTTCAGCCCGGCAGAGGTCTGGTTGACCAGCGCCACGAGTGGCCGGACGTTTCACGCCGGACGGTTGAATGCCGACGTGCTGCGAACGTCTCTCTTCGGGGGCTGATGATGCGCGTGGTGATTCTGAGTGCGCGCACCGGCTGGCATACCGATGAATTGATTCGCGCGTTGACGGCGCGCGGCCATCTTGCGGCCGTTGTCCCGTACGAAGGCGTGACGGCCAGAGTTGGAGACGGGGGGCTTCCCGCTTCCGCCAAAGCTCCGGCGAGACTGACCAGCGAGCAGATTTCTCTTCTCGACGCCGACGTCGTGCTCGCGCGGATTATTCCTGGCGGCTCGCTCGAGCAACTCATTTACCGCGTCGATGCGCTGCACTGGATTGAGGATCGCGGCGTGCGCGTCGTGAACTCGCCGCGCGCCATCGAGCGATCGGTCGACAAGTTCTACACGACGACGCTGTTGCACGAGGCAGGTCTCCTCGTGCCCGAGACCGTGGTCTGCGAACGCGTCGAGGACGCGATGGCCGCCGTCCGGGCGATGGGCGATGTCGTCATCAAGCCGATCTTCGGCTCGCTGGGCCACGGCATGGTGAGGGTGAGCGATCCGGAGACAGCGCTCCGCGTGGTTCGCGCGCTGGATCAGATCAAGTCGGTCTTCTACGTGCAGCGCGCGATCGATCATGGCGGCCGCGATCTGCGAGTGTTTGTCGTCGGAGGGCGTCTGCTCGCCGCGATCGAACGTCGCGCGCCGGAAGGGGAGTGGCGAACCAATGTGGCGATCGGCGGTTCTGCCGCCGCCGTCGGCGTATCCCCGGACGTTGAGCGCATAGCGGTCGCGGCCGCCGCCGCGGTTGGCGCTGACTATGCCGGCGTGGACGTATTGCCGGCGAGAGATGGGTCGATGTACGTGCTCGAGGTGAATGGCATCCCCGGCTGGCAAGGACTGCAACAGGCGACGGGCATCGATGTCGCAGCGGCCATCGTCGAGCACGCCGAGCGGTGTGTGCGGTCGAGCACGTCGGAGCGTCCCGAGGAGCATCTGCCCGCATGAGCGGTGTCTATCGCGACCTGGCAGCGGCGCTGCTGGCGGTGGACCGAGATCACCGGCCGGTGAATGTCGGTCTTGCCGCGCAGCTTGCGTGCCTCCTCGAAGCCAGTGCGCCGAAACCGGGCAACGTGTCTCCAGGGCGTCATTTTTCTGATCTGAGGTACGAGGATTTCCTGGCCAGCGCGCTCGCGATCGGCGAGCCGATGGCCAGGGCGGGCGAGCACGGTGTTGGCGCAACGATCAGAATGTCGATCGAGGCCACGGCGCAGTGGTCGCCATCCAACACCAACCTCGGCATCGTGCTCCTGTTCGCGCCGCTGGCCCGCGCCGCCTCGCTGTTGGGGTCAGGCCCCTTGATAGAGGAAGGCTCAAGCCGTCTGACCCTGCAGGGCAAGGTACGACAACTGCTTAGCACCACCACCATTGATGATGCCCGGGAGGTCTACGCGGCGATCCGTATCGCGAGGCCCGGTGGACTGGGGCGCGCTGACGCACAGGATGTTTCCGTCGAGCCGACGATGACCCTGGTCGACGTCATGCGACTGGCGGCGCACCGCGACACGATCGCATCCGAGTACGCGACGGGATTCGAGCTCACGCTCGGGACGGCCCTGCCGGCGCTCGAGCGCGCACGCCACGATGGCCTGCCGTGGGACGATGCGGTTGTGGAGACGTTTCTGACGCTGCTTGCGTCGGTGCCCGATACGCACATCGTCCGGCGGAGCGGGCAGGTGCTGGCTGATGAAGTGACCGCTCGTGCGCGGCGCGTGCTTGCCGAGGGCGGGGTTCGATCTGATGCGGGACGGCAGGCGATCGGCGACATGGACCGCGCGTTGCGAGACGAAAGAAACAGCGGCAACCCTGGCACGACGGCAGATCTCACGGCTGCTGCGATTTTTGTCGTGTTGTTGGGCGGCGGCTGGGCTTTGAGGCCCGCCTGAAGGCGGACACTACGAGTACGTGGTGTCCGGCTTCAGCCGGACCATCGGGGTAGGGGGGATTCGTATGGAAGGGCGCGGTGAGTTCCGCGTTTCGGTCACCAAGGATTACCTGGTGTTCGCGTCGGCGCACTTCATCACCTTCGCTGGACACCGGTGTGAAGGACTGCACGGGCACAACTACCGGGCGCGTGTGACGGTCGAGGGCGCTCTCAACAAGGAAAGCTGGTTCGTCTTCGACTTCGTCGAGCTCAAGCGGATCATGAAGCGGCTGTGCGACGAGATCGATCACCTCGTGCTGCTGCCGCTCAGAAGCGATCGCGTTGGTGTTGTCGAGGACGGCGAAACGGTGAAGGTGTCCGTGGACGGTAAACCACGATACGTGTTTCCACGTAAGGACTGTGCGCTGCTGCCAATTCCGAACACGACCGTCGAGATGCTCGCGCAGATGCTGACCGAGCGCCTGCATCACGAGCTGCAGACGATGGGCGCGCGCGATCTCACCGCAATCGAGATGGAAGTGGAAGAGAATTTCGGGCAGTCGGCGGTCTATCGAGTGACTGTGGCGTGACCAGCCGGGTCTGCAGAGCAAGACCCAGGACGCCGGGTCTACAAAACACGGCCCGGCCTACAGGAGAGGTATGAGGATTGCCCGGATCTGGAGCGCGTTGTTCGTGGTGGCATTCCCCTGTATTGCGACCGCGCAGCAGGCCGCGCCGTCGGGAGCCGCCGTCTACAAGCAGAGTTGCGCGGGCTGCCACGAGACAGCGATCCCGCGCATGCCCAATCGCGCTGCCCTGGGGAAGATGTCGCCCGAGCACATCGAAAGCGAGCTGGCTGCGTTCAGCATGCGGCGGCAGGGAGCGAAGCTCAGTCCGGCAGAACGGCGCGCGGTGGCCGAGTTCCTCACCGGCCGGCCTGCGGGATCGTACCGCGCACCGATTGCCCTCATTCCCAAGAGCGCGTATTGCACGGCGACGTCGACCAGCGGTGATCCGTTCAGCGGTGCCTCGTGGAACGGCTGGGGGATCAATCTGCAGAACACGCGACATCAGAGCACTGCTGCCGCGGGGTTGACGGCCGCCGACGTCCCGCGACTCAAGCTCAAGTGGTCGTTCGGATTTGCCGGAGCGTCCGCTTCGGGCTCGCAGGTCACCGTGATCGGCAACCGGCTCTTCGTCGGCAGTCGCAATGGCGTGATGTATTCCCTCGACCGGCAGACCGGCTGTCTCGTGTGGGCGTTCGAAGCGGATGCCGGAACCAGGTCCACCCCGGTGGTTGTTCAGGCCGGGGGTGCGGCCACGTTGTATTTCGGTGACTCGCACGCGCAGGTGTACGCGCTCGACGCTGGAACGGGCGCCCTCAAATGGAAGGTCAAGGTCGAGGAACACCCCGACGCGATGATCACTGGCGGAGTGGTCGTCCACAATGGGCGGATCTACGTCCCGGTCTCGTCGCTCGAAGAAGGCACCGCCGCCATGGCCACATATGAGTGCTGCACGTTCCGCGGCAGCGTGCTCGCGCTCGATGCCGGCAGTGGTAAGCAATTGTGGAAGACGTACACGATTCCGCGCCCGGCGCAGCCTGTCGGGAAGAACAGCGCCGGCACTCAATTGCACGCGCCGTCAGGAGCGGCAGTATGGTCGGCGCCGGCGCTCGATCCTGAGCGCAATCGGCTCTACATCACGACGGGAGACAGCTATTCCAATCCGGCGGCGCCGGAGAGCGACGCCATCATGGCGCTCGCGATGGACAGCGGCAAGGTGTTGTGGGTTCGTCAGACGCTTCCGGGCGATGCCTGGACTACCGCCTGCTTTGGAAGCAACCCGGCCGAGAAGGCGAACTGTCCCTCCAACGCGGGGCCGGACTACGACTTCGGCAGTTCTCCAGCGTTGGTGACGTTGCAGAGCGGACAGCGCGCATTGCTCGCCGGCCAGAAGTCGGGCGCGATGTTCGGGATCAACCCTGACACGGGCGATGTGCTGTGGAAAACGCAGGCAGGTGAGGGCGGTGTGCTCGGTGGAATCGAATGGGGCTTCTCGACCGACGGTACCCTCGCGTACGCGGCGCTTTCGAGCGCGATGGAGAAGAAGCCGGGCGAGGCCGGCGGTCTCGTCGCGATCAATGTCGCCGATGGATCGAGGCGCTGGTCAGCGCCGCCGGCGGCGGACACATGCGCGGGACGTCAGGGCTGTAACACCGCACAGCCGGCGGCGGTGTCGTCGATCCCTGGTGTCATCTTCTCTGGCGCCCTCGATGGCCACTTCCGTGCCTACGACAGCAGCAACGGAAAGGTGCTGCTCGACGTGAACACGACCGACGAGTACGACACGGTCAATGGCATTCCCGCTCGCGGGGGATCGATCAACGGCCCAGGCGCAACGGTTGCCGGCGGAATGGTCTTCGTGAACTCTGGCTACAGCACGATCGGCTTCATGCCCGGCAACGTGCTGCTCGCATTTTCTGTTGACGGGAAGTAACAGGCGTAAGCGCCACGCAGGCCTGCCGGTCCGGACGTCGCCGGCGCTGCACGCCGGAAATCGGCTGCCGCTCGCCGTGCTGCCGATGTCGCGGCGAGTAGTCATGACTCGACACGACATCTGTCACACGGCTCAAAACGCCTGGCGTGACTCGCGGCAACCAGAACGTGGGGACGGAACTCGCCGCGGAAGCCTCGCTTCACCCGATTTCCTGCTTCGCGGTGTGCTGGCGCTTGCGCAGGCGACGCCGATCCGGCAGGCCTGCGTGGCTATCGGCATCTGCGCGCGCCGCTGCCGCAATCGTGGGGCGGTCTCAACGTCGGAGACGCCTGCCGGTTCGCGGCCGCGTACGCCAGGCCGAGCGCGTGGCGAAGCCGGAAAGTGGTCGGCGCGATTCAGCCGCGCGTCTTCCGTCCATGCGTTCGAGTTCTCACGAGACGGTACGGACGTTTTGAGCCGGAGGCGCATGCCGTGACGACGCACGGCCTAGACGCGCGGGGACCGAAAGAGTAGGAGCGCCGGCGACTTTCCCGGCCGCAGCGTCCCGCGGCCCGCGGGCCGGCAGGTGTTTCCGACGTCGGGCGAAGATCCACTCAGAGCTTCTGCGCTTCTGCGATTTCTTCAGCCGTGATGCGGCCGTTGTGCAACGCAGTGGCGACGAGCGCGGCGCTGCAGCCAGCCTTCCCCAATTGAACGAGATCATCCCAGTTGCGCACGCCGCCGCCGGCGACCAGCGGCGCGCTCGGCGCCGCTGAATGAATCCTGCGCAGAAGGTCGACGTCGAGTCCCCGTCCGGTTCCAACCCGCGCCAGATCGATCGCGATCACCGTGTTCACTCCCGAGAGTACTGCCAGGTTGGCGATCTCCTCGGGCGAACGCGCACCCTCGACCCGTGTTCCGTTCGAGACGATTGGTTGACCATCGCGAAGATCGAGACTGAACGCCACGCGATCGCGCCCAATCGTCGCGCAGATGTCGGAGAGCACATCGAAAGAGGGCAGTGTTTCGAGTCCGACGATCACGCGGCTCGCGCCCAGTGCGACCGCCCGCCGGGCGTCATCAACCGACCGCACACCGGCATCGAGCCACAGCGGTGCCGTCAACGAGGAAAGTTCCCTGGTCACCTCGTCCTGTGGTTGCTGCTTGAGAATGGCATCGAGATCGGCGGCATAGATCTCGGGAACGCCGAGTACGTCGGTATAGACCTCCGCCAGCGTTTTCGCGTTGCCAGGGTCGATAGGCCAGCCGGCGGCGGTTTGGACCGGGGCGTAGCGATCGCGGTTGCCGGCCCGCGCATGCACGGCGCGGCCACCGAGCATGTCGATTACGCCGATGATCCGCACGTCGCCCAACATAATCTTTCGCCGGGGGACGGTCGTCAACCCGGGGTCGAGGAGGAGTAGACTTGCACCGCGTCACGCGATATCGCGTGCCTCATCCGGCATCATCCAGAGGGTAGCTGCAATGAATAGAGTGATAGGACTCGGATTGGTCGTCGCACTCGCGGTCACCGCACAATTGACTCTCATGGCAGGGTCAGTCCCGGTCGGCAAGGCTGAAGACGTCGGCCTCTCGACCGAACGATTGAAGCGAATCAGCGAGGCCGTTGAGCGGCACATGGCCGCGGGCAATGTCGCCGGCGCCGTGACGCTCGTCGCGCGACGGGGCAAGATCGCGCACTTCGAAGCGCAGGGCGTCATGGACGTCGACACGAAGAAGCCGATGGCGAAGGACAACATCTTCCGGCTCGCGTCGATGTCCAAGCCGATCGCCGGTGTGGCGGTCATGATGCTCGTCGAGGAAGGAAAGATTCGCCTCAACGATCCGGTCTCACGATTCATTCCCGAGTTCGAGAATCTGAACAAGGTAGCGGTGCCTAGACCAGGGGCCGCGGGTGGGCAGGGCGGCCAGGGCCGACAGGGTGGGCAGGGCGGAGCACCAGCGCCGCCGCAGTACGACGTGGTGTCCGCTAATCGCCAGGTCACGATTGCCGACATGCTGAAGCACGGTTCGGGCCTCGTGAGTGGTGGTCTTGGTGCAGCGGATGCGCAGCGCCTCGCGCCGCGCACACCGACAGACACGCTCGCCACGTACATTCCGAAGCTCGCTGCCGTTCCGCTCGACTTCCAGCCCGGAGCCTTGTGGCGCTACAGCGGTGGCGCCGGCTTCGATGTCCTCAGTCGCGTCGTCGAAGTGGCATCGGGCCAGACCTACGACAAGTTCCTTCAGGATCGCCTGCTGGGCCCACTCGGGATGCCGGACACCGGCTTCTTCGCGCCGGCCAGCAAAGCGGCGAGGGTTGTCACGATGTCGGAGAGGACGCCGAACGGGCTGCGCTCCGTCCAGCGCACTGATTCGACCGTGTACTTCTCCGGCGCCGGCGGGATGATGAGCACGGCTGAAGATTACCTGCAGTTCGCGCAGATGATGCTGAACGGCGGAGAGCTGAATGGTCGTCGCTACCTCGGTCCCAAAACGATGGAGTTGATGGTCTCGAATCACACCGGCGACATGGTGAACGGGCAGTTCGGCCGTCCGCCGCAGGGCATGGGATTTGGCCTGAGCATGCAGGTTGTGATGGATCCGGTTGCCTCCGGTCTACGCGTCTCGAAGGGCGCATACGGGTGGGCGGGCGGTACTGGTGTCAGCTTCTGGGTCGAGCCGGAGGAGCAGATCGTGTCGATTTACTTCGTGCAAGGCGGCTCAGGTGGTCAGCTGCGCGGCGACGTGGAAAACGCGATCCGGCAGGCGATCATCAACTGAGAGGGCTCGGGGGAGACGGAGCAAACGGATCGCCGCGGAGACACGGAGGCCCACCCGCGTCACGCTCCGCGTCTCTGCGTCTCCGCGGTTAACTCCCGGGAATAGTCAATGAGGCATCGATCAGTTGGTCTCTGGCTCGGCACACTGGTCCTGTTCGCTGGTCTGCCGGCCATGGATCTCGGCGCACGGCAGACAACGAAGCCCCAGCCGCCGAAGTCCGTGCGCCTCTACGTCATCGACTGCGGACTGATCAACGTCAACCGCGCCGGAACCGAGCGCTACAAGGTCACACCGGAAGAAGTAGGTGAGACACGTTTCTCGGTGCCGTGTTTCCTCGTGGCGCACCCCAAAGGCACCCTGATGTGGGAGCTCGGCATCCTCCCCGACGACACGGTCGAGGCACGTGCGCGAGGCGAGCAGGGCAACCCGACGGCGACCTCTGCGTCGGTGACGACGGTGCCGCGCACGCTGAGAAGCTCACTCGCCCAGGTGGGTTACCGTCCTGAGGACATCACCTACTACGCGTTCTCGCACGCGCACGTCGACCACAACGCGAACGCCAACCTGTTTACTGCATCGACGTGGCTGGCCAGGCCGGCCGAGCGCGCGTTCATGTGGGAAGAGGGCAACACGCGCGTGAACCGGACGTTCTTCGAGAAGATCAAAGACTCCAAGTGGATCAGTCTCGACCGGGACGAATACGACGTCTTCGGCGACGGTGCCGTGATCCTCAAAGCGGCACCCGGTCATTCACCGGGACATCAGGTCCTCGTGCTCAACCTCGCGAAGTCTGGGCGCATCATGGTCGCTGGCGATCTGTACCACTACCCGCAGGAGCGGACCCTTCGGCGTCCTGTGCCGGATACGGAGTTCAACGTTCAGCAGGCAACGGCGTCACGCGTGATGATCGAGGAATATCTGAAGCGGACACATGCCGAGATCTGGATCGAGCACGACTTCGTCGCGAACGCCAAGCTGAAGAAGTCGCCGGAATTTTACGAGTGACTCAGGATCGCGCGAGACGCGGTATCAGACGAACCGCGTTGTCGCGATCGATCGCGCGCAGATCCGCGGCGCTGAACATCTTGATCTCGGCCAGTGCCTTGACGTACTCGGCACTGGTCCCACCCGGCGGGAAGTCCGTGCCGAACAGCACCTGCGACGGCTTGACCAGTTCGAGAAGTGACGTGACCGCGCCGCGGTTCGAGGCGCCAGCCAGGTCGTAGTAGAACTTCCTGATCTCGGCGATGAATCCGCCCGGCAAGCGATCCTTGGCGTTATTCGAGGCGCCCTCGATCCGTCCCGCCAGGAACGGCACCGAGCCGCCGGCGTGCGACCAGATGAAGCGGATCTGAGGGAAGCGCACGGCGTCACCGCTGAACGCGACGCCCATGATCGCGCGCGTCGTGTCCGTGCCGTACTCGATGCTGCCGGGTGCGACACCCGGCGCGTAGTCGAGGTTTCGGCAGCAGTTCGCTGCGGTTGGATGCACGTGAACGATGGCCCTACGCCGGTTCAGTTCTTCCATGACCGGGCGGAACTTCGCATTGCCGAGCCACGTGTCGCCGTAACTGGTGAAGAGGCCGATGCCGTCGACCTTCAATGTGTCGTACGCGTGCGCGATTTCGGCGAGCGTGGCATCGACGTCCGGCAACGGCATCGCCGCGAAGAGGCCGAAGCGCGTCGGGTGATCCTGCACGAGCTTCGCGCCGTACTCGTTGCACGCACGTGCGAGTTGCTTCGTCATCGGCGCGTCGCCAAACCACAGGCCCGGATTGGTGATCGAGACGATCGATGCGGCGACACCGCCGCGATCCATGTCCTCGATCGACTTGGCCGGCGTCCACGTCGTGTTTGCTGGCTGGAGCAGCGGCTTGCCCTTCACCGCGGTCACCCACGCGGGCGGGGCAAAGTGATGATGGATGTCGATGCGGTGCGGCTTCGCGCCTGGCGCCGATTGAGCACGTGCGAGCAGTCTGCTCGCGCCGGCGCCGACTGCGAGTCCAGTGGACGTCAGCAGGCCGAGGAGGTGCCGACGACCGATGTCTGCCATACCTACTCGGTGGCGCCGAGGGAACGCAGCAGATCGATGGTGCTCTTGCGGGCGGTTCGTGCGCCGGCCCGCGCCTCCAACGCGCCGAGGGCCGTCAATCCCTTTGCGTTCCGCGCGTTGAGATCGGCGCCGCGTTCGACCAGCAGCTTGACGACGGAGTCGTAGCCCTGGTTCGAAGCGACGTGCAGCGCCGTCTCCCCCGCGGGATTGGTGCCGTTGATGTCGCTGCCGAGACTCAGGGCAGTCGAAACCGTTTCCAGGACCTGCGTCTCTGGTTCGATCTTTCCCCCGTCCACGATGGCCAGGCCACGGCGATTCGTCCCTCGTCGTTCATCCTGGGCGGGGGCAACGATGCCCATACCGGCAGCGGCCAGCAGCGGCGTGGCGCCATCGTTCATCGGCAGGCGGGTATCAGCGCCTCCTGCGGCCAGCGCTCGCATGATGTCGGCTTCGAGGAAGCGAGCGGCAAGCAGGTACGGCGTCGCGCCAATGAGTATCTTGGGCAGCTCGAAGTCCTGGCTGGTGCGCCTGACCGGCGTGCCCTTTGTGATCTGCGCGTTGGGATTGGCCTTGTGGGCGAGCAGCGTCTTGACCAGATCGAGATCGCTGCGCAGGATCGCCGCATGTAACGCGGTGTATCCGATGTCTGCGGCATTCGGATCAGCACCCTTCTCCAGCAGCACCGTCGCCGCGCGAGTGTGACCGCTATGCGCGGCGATGACGAGCGCACTGGCGCCGTCTGCGAGCGTGTCGTTGACGTCTGCTCCCGCTTCGACGAGGAGCTTGACGGACTCGGCATCCCCGGACCGTGCGGCAAAGAGGAGCGGTGTGCTGCCGCCGCGCTGGACGCTGTAGTTCAGCTCCTCGCGCCCTGCACGCTGGGTCACTTCGCTGGTGACGGTCTGCGTATAGCTTCGCGACCGGACGCGCACGTCGGCGCCACCTTTGAGCAACGCATCGACGGCGTCCGGATGTGATTGCGCGGCCGCCCACATCAGCGCCGTCTGATCGTGTCCCGGTTCCTTGACGTTGACGTTCGCGCCGCGGGCCACGAGCGCCCGCACGCCAGCCGCCTCTCCTGTTCGCGCGCACGTCATCAGGACGGTCTCACCGGTCACGAGTGCCGCGTTCGGGTTGGCGCGTGCCTGCAGCAGGCGCTCTATGGTCTTGGCGCTGCGATTCAGGCATGCCAGGTAGAGCGGTGTCGCGCCTGTGTCGTCGGCGAGATCCGGTTTGGCGCCCGCACGCAGCAGCAGATCGAGGACCGTGTCGTCATTGCGATGCACGGCCCAGTGAAGCGCCGTTGCTCCATCGCCCTGACGCGCGTTGACGTCAGCGCGTTGCTTGAGAAGAGACCGCACCGCCTCGACATTTCGCCCCTTCACGGCCTCGATCAGTGGCGGGTCCCCCACGGCGGCCAGTGTCGTAACCGCCGCTACCGCGAGTGAGACGACCAACGACGAGACGACGTGATGGCGCGCAGTCACGAGTCGCCTTCGACTAGATGCCAGCGAGCGCGCGATCGTCGAGCCGTCCGGTGCTGTCGCCGATGCGATCGAGGTGGACCCCGAGCTTGTCGAGCAGCGTCAGGTGCAGGTTGGCGAGCGGCGTCTCCTTCGCGTAGCGGATGTGGCGTCCGCCCTTGAGCTGCGCCGAGCGCCCACCCGCCAGGACCAGCGGGATGTTGCGCGGATCGTGCGCGTTGCAGTCGCCCATGCCCGTCCCGTACATCATGATCGTGTGGTCGAGCAACGAGCCGTCACCGTCTGGCGTCGCCTTCATCTTGTCCAGCAGGTAGGCGAACTGCGTCACATGGTAGTGATTGATCTTCACCACCTTGGCGATCTTCTCGACTTCCTGCTGATGGTGCGTGATCGGATGGTGTGCGTCGGGCACGCCGATCTGCGGATAGGTGACGCCGCTGAACTCACGGCCCAGCATGAATGTCACGATGCGCGTGAGGTCCGTCTGGTAGGCGAGCACCTGGAGGTCGCACATCAACTTCACGTGGTCATCGTAGGTCGCCGGAATACCCGCAGGATGTTCGACGAGCGGCAGCTCCTTGTCGCTCTGTTCTTCGGCCTTCTGAATGCGGCGCTCGACGTCGCGAATGGCTTCCAGGTATTCGATCAGCTTGGTGCGGTCGCTGGCGCCGAGCGCGCCCTGCAGGTGGGCCACTTCATCGCGAACTGAATCGAGGACACTCCTGTCCTGACGGATCCGGGCGAGGCGGGTCCGCGGGTCGGTGCTGCCGCTGTCGCCGAAGAGACGCTCGAACACCGTCCGTGGATTGTTCTCCGTCGGCAGCGGCGTGCTCGGACCAAGCCACGAGATCGTGTTGGTGTACGCGCACGCAAATCCCACGTCACAAGCGCCGGCGGTTTCGCCCGACTCGACCGACAGCTCGAGCGACGCCAGTTGCGTGGCGGCGCCCATCTCCCTGGCCGCGATCTGATCCATCGAAATCCCCGCGTCCAGCCATGTCTCGCTGGTTGGCGGCGACACATCGGTGAGGAAGCGCGTGCTTGCCTTGGCGTGTGCGCCACCCGGCCGGCCGGGCGATGGCACGCAGGCCAGGTTGCTGAGCACGATCATGTCGTCTCGATAGGAGGCGAGCGGTGCGAGCGTTGACGTCAGCTCGTAGCCCGCCCCTTCGGCAACCGGCGTCCACTGCTCCATGACCATGCCGTTCGGCACATACATCACACCGAACCGGGTGAGTGGCTTCGCCGGAGTCTTCTGCAGCGCCGTGAGTGGAGGCACCATGGCATCGAGCAGCGGGAGCGCCAGCGATGCACCCAGGCCTCGCAACATCGCTCGCCGCGGAATCGCTTTCCTCGTGATGAACATGCCTGCTCCTATCGTGCTGCTGTCGTAGAGACCGGTGCCTGATCCGGGGACGCCTGCTTGATGCTCATCGTGAACGGCGTGCTTCTCACGACCCCCATGATGAGCGATGACCAGCGATATCCGCCCGCTGCAGACTGCTTCGTGATCTGGCGAATGGCCGGCAAATCTGTCGGCTCGATGCTCCGTCCGACCGAGTATCCCAGAAGTTTCTGCGTGAAGGTGCGCGCGAAGTCCTCCTGGTGATTGGCCATCAGTTGACGCAGTCCCAGCACGCCGTCGAACTTCGTTCCGTCCGGTAGCGACGCCGATGCGTCGATCGGCAGGTCATCGGCCGTCGTCCGCCATTTACCAAGCGCGTCGAAGTTCTCGAGTGAGAAGCCGAGCGGGTCCATGCGCACGTGGCAGACCGCGCACGCGGGATTCTTCCGATGCGCTTCCATCTGCTCACGAACCGAGCGCGGCTGGCCGGGTCCCCCTTCCTGAAGGGACGGCACGTCGGGCGGCGGCGGTGGCGGCGGTGCACCGAGGATGTTCTCGAGCAGCCATCTCCCGCGGAGAACAGGCGAGGTGCGATTGGGATACGAGGTGACGGTAAGAATGCTGCCCTGTCCGAGCAGGCCTCCACGCCGGCCGTCATTGAACGTGACACGCCGGAAGTGGCTGCCGAAGACGTTTGGGATCTGATAGTGTCGCGCGAGCCGTTCGTTCACGTAGGTGTAATTCGCCGTCAGCAACTCTCCGACACTGCGATCCTCGCGCAGCTGCGAGCTGATGAACAGACGCGTCTCTTCTCGAAAGGCCTCGCGCAGGTTCTCGTCGAACTCCGGGTACGCATCGACGTCGGGGACGACACCCGAGAGCTTGCCAATGGTGAGCCACTGGCTGGCGAAGTTCTCGACGAGTGCATCCGATCGCGGGTCGCGGAGCATGCGGCGCACCTGTTGTTCGAGTACCGCCGGAGTGCTGAGCGTTCCGCGCTCGGCGACGTCGAGCAGCTCGTTGTCAGGAATGCTGCTCCACAGGAAGAAGGAGAGCCGCGATGCCAGGTCGATGTCGCTGAGGCGATAGACGCCACCTGGCTGCACGTTGGCCGGCTCACGCTGGACGCGAAACAGGAAGCTCGGAGACGCGAGAATCCGCCGCAGTCCACGTTGAATGCCCGCCTCGAATCCCTCCTCCTCGTATCCCGCCTTGTAAAAGCCAAGCAGTGTGTCAATGTCTCGATCGGTCACTGGCCGACGATACGCGCGCCGGGCAAGACGCGAGAGGATCGCTCGCGCGCACTTCTCATCGCTGCCCGACGCCGGCCGGCATGAGAAGACCGCGCGGCGGCTCGGCGTATCGGTTGGAGCCCTGGCGGAATAGGGTCCCGCGATCGAGACGATGTCGACTGCAGGATTGCCGAAGTACAACTCGTTGGTCGTGCGTGCGAATCCGCGCTGCGGCGGTTGCAGCACACCTTCGGATTCCCAGTGACGGCGGACGAATGACACGCCGACGTCGTGCGGCCCGGCCGTGACCGGCAGCGTCACGGTGAGCCCTTCGTCGGCGGTGTGCATGTAGACTTCCCAGCCGGGTTCACCCTGCGTGTTGCCCGCGAAGCTCTCCGGTGCCGTGAGCCCCTTCCCCTCGCCACCGATCGTGAACCGTTTGATCAACTTGCCATCGAGTCGAACGTCAATCGGGTGAGGTTCACCCATGCCGATCAGATAGAGATAGAGCTGACGTCTCAGCACCACCTTGATCCGATATTCGCCGTCGAGCGGGAAGTGGTACGGGATCGAGATGCCGCCGCGCGATCCGAACGGCAGGTCGTCGCTCGTGCGATCGTCCTGCACCAGTGCCGTCGGGATCTTGAACGTGTTCTCGACAGTGGTGAGCGAGCGATCACCAATCGCCAGCCGGCTCACGGTGCTGGCGGCCGCGAGGTAGTTTTCGAGCAGGCGGGGTGATACCGAGAGCACGCCGGCCAGATTGTCGAAGCCCTGTTGATCTGGTTCGTCGGCAGGCAGCAGCGACCGGCCATCGATATCCAGATCCAACAGATCGCGAATCGCGTTCGTGTACTCGGTGCGGTTCAGGCGATGGACGATGACTCGCCCCGGGTTGGGGTTGGCCGCGGCCGCGGCTTCGAGCTGCGTTTCCAGCAACAACGTCGCGCGATCGTAAGTGTCCTTGTCCGGCCTGGGCAGACCGGGCGGCGGCATCTCGTGCGTGCGCAGCTTGCGCGCGACCCGTTCCCACGTGTCGGCGTCGTCGCCAACGCGCGTGTAGTCGAGTCCGTCGAGCGTGAGCCCGCCGGTCTTCAGTCTCGCGTTGTGGCAGGTGATGCAGTAGCGGTCGAGCAGGGGGCGAAGGGGGTCAGACCCCCTGACAGTCTGGGACTCAAGGGGTCTGTTCGCCCCCTCAACTTGAGGGGCGGCAGCGGGCCGCGCGGACCAATAGCCGACGGTGACGATCACCGCGCCGCACACAACTACCCACGCCGCGCTGGGCTTCAGCATCGTGGCTCGAACCCCCCGTCCCGGACCCTCAAAGTCTGGAGGAAAACCGCCGGAAATCAAATACCTTCTACTGGGTAGCGGGGAGGGCGGACCGCAGGTGTATCCTACGCCCGCCCGGCGACGAAAAGCCGCTTCCAGCCGGGCGTTTCCGGCGTAGATTCCGGGTTCACCCGGACCATGTCGTGTATGAATCGAGGTCGAAAATGATGCGCGCCCGCCTGCTGTCGTTCGCTCTCATCCTCGCGGCCGTGACGGGCCTCTCGGCGCAGTCGTCGCGCGACGCCTCGTGGCGGCCGAAGACGGCCCCGGCGCCAAGTTCCGTTCCTCCTGGGACACCGGCGCCGAGCGCTGCCGATCGGGCAACGGTGGCCGAGGTGCTCGCGTTCGAGCAGGCAACCGAGGCGGCGGTCGTTCGCGGTGACACGGCAGCACTCGAACGTGCGTTGGCGCCGACGTTCATGTTCACGCACGGCGACGGGTGGGTCGATGGCGGAGCGCCGCTCAAGGTCGACACCAAGGCCAGCTGGATCGAATGGGTCAAGAAGCAGCCGGCGCCCTACATCTATCGTGAGCTCGACAGCGTTCGCGTCGAGTTGCACGGCGACGTGGCTATCACGATCGGACGCTACTTCTATCTGCCAACGTCTAATGGCGCCCCCAATCATTCGCACGTCTGGTTCGAGCGCGTGTACGCCAGGCGAAACGGACAGTGGCAGCAGCTCTCGCACCGCACGGTGAAAGGCCCCGTTCGCACGGAGGACACGGTGAGCTCGGCGTCCGATGAAGCGGCCGTGCGCGCCGTCGTTGCCAAGTACGTCGAGGCCCGCGAGGCCAAGGATCCCGCGGCCATCGGAGCGCTGTTCACCGACAACGCCGATCAGTTCAATTCAGGTGGTGACTGGCGGCGCGGCCGTGACGCCATCGTGAAGGGGACACTGCAGTCATCGCAGCGCAATACCGGCTCGCGCACCATCACGGTGAAGGCCGTGCGATTCCCCTCACCGGGGTTCGCGATTGCTGACGGCGAGTACGGCATTGGGGAACAGCGCCTGTGGACGACGCTCGTCCTGTCGCGGCAAGGCGAGGCGTGGAAGATTGAGGCCATCCGCAACATCGCGCCAAGGACCAATTAACTCCCATGAATCGACATTCGGTGGAGAGACACATGCGCGTAATCGTGATACTGGCCGTTGGGGTCCTGCTCGTCGGTGAAGGGCGTGCGTCGGCTCAGTCGTGGCAGCCGCCGAGCGAGAGCCAGCGCTGTCCGTCGAAGTGGGGAGCGAACGACGAGCGCGGCTCGAGCAACCACATGAAGCCGGAGACGGTATTGCGCGCGGCAAGGTTGATCAAGACAGGTCAGGTCTTCGAGCTTGGCCACGTGTTGTCCGAGTCGATGCCGCTTCCTGCCGGCCGTCGATTCGAGATTCACACGAAACGCAGCCGCCAGGATCCGGGCACGAACCGGCGCGGGTCGAACGAAGAACTGGTTGTTTCCGAGATCGGTCAGGTCGGGACGCAGTTCGACACCTTCAGCCATCAGATGATCAATTCGAGCATGTACAACTGCGTCAAGCTCGATGATGCGGCGACTCGAACCGGCTTCAACAAGCTCGGCGTGCACAAGATCGGCGCGCTCGTCACGCGCGGCGTTCTCATCGATGTCGCGGCGCTCAAGCGCACACCAGTGCTTGCCGAGTCGTACGAGATCACGCCGCAGGATCTCCAGCAGGCGCTCGCCGAACAGAAGCTGACGCTGCAGCCTGGCGACGCTGTGCTCATTCACACTGGGTGGGGCACGCTGTGGGGTAAGGAGAACGCGCGCTACCAGGGCGCGAGCCCCGGGATTGGAATCGCCGCCGCCGAGTGGCTCGCCCAACAGGATCCGATGCTCGTTGGCGCCGACAATGGCGGCGTCGAGGTTGCCCCTCACCCGGATCAGAACCTTCGCGGTCCGGTGCACCAGATCATGCTGGTCATCAACGGCATTCACCTGCTCGAGAATCTCCGCCTCGACGAGCTCGCCGCGCAACGCGCTCATGAGTTCGCGCTCATCGTCGAGCCGCTCAAGCTCGAGGGCGGCACGGGATCGAGCGTCGCGCCCATCGCTATCCGGTGACGCCATGAAAGTCGCGATGCTCGTGAAGTGCGTCGTCGTGGCGGCCGTCGTTGCTGGTACCGCGGCACTGTCGGCTCAGGGGCCCGCGCCGCAGACGACGACGGCGGTTCCGCAGCTGCAGGTCGATCCGTTCTGGCCAAAACCACTGCCCAACGACTGGATCCTCGGTCAGGTATCAGGGGTGGCCGTCGACAAGCGGGGACACGTGTGGATCGTGCAGCGGCCACGCTCGCTCAGCGATCGAGAACTCGGCGCGCAGCAGAACCCGCCGTGGAGCAAGTGCTGCAAGGCGGCGCCGCCGGTGATCGTGTTCGATCAGGAAGGCAACGTCGTCAGGGCATGGGGAGGGCCGGGTGCGGGTTACGAGTGGCCCGAGAGCGAGCACGGCGTCTTCGTTGACGAGACCGACTCGGTGTGGCTGGCCGGCAACGGCAACAAGGATTCGCAGCTGCTCAAGTTCACGCTCGAGGGCAAGTTTTTATTACAGGTCGGCAAGAGCGGCCAGTCGAAGGGCAGCAACGACACCGCGAACCTTGGCAGCCCAGCGGATATCAATGTCGATGTCGCGGCTCGCGAAGTGTACGTGGCCGACGGCTACCGCAATCGGCGCGTCATCGTGTTCGATTCCCAGACGGGTGCTTACAAGCGCCACTGGGGCGCGTACGGCAAGCCGCCGAGTGATGCTGCGACACCACCCTACGATCCGGCGCGGCCGCCGTCGCAGCAGTTTGGTACGCCTGTTCATTGTGTCCGGCTCGCTGGCGACGGGCTCGTCTACGTCTGCGATCGCACGAACAATCGATTTCAGGTGTTTCGGAAGGACGGGACGTTTGTGTCGGAGGCGTTCTTCGAGAAGGAGACGCGGCTCAACGGCTCGGTCTCCGAACTTGCCTTCTCACCCGATCGCGCCCAGTCGCTGATCTATATGGTTGACGGCGTCAACAACGAGATGCGCATCGTCGATCGCACGACGAACGCGATCGTCGCCCGTGTGGGCAGGCCCGGTCGATTCGCGGGCCAGTTTCACGTTGTGCACAACGTCGCGGTTGATGCGCAGGGGAACGTGTACACGACCGAGGTCAATACCGGCCAGCGCGTACAGAAGTTCCGACGGGTTAACTAGAGTACGTAGTGTCCGGCTTCAGCCGGACCTCGACCTTCAAGTCTCCAGAGTTCCCCCGACTGTCTGTCAGAAGTCGGGCGAAAGCGGACTTTTTGGTCAGCTCTAGACCGTAATGCGCGAGCGCGGGCGCGAGTCGCGCTTGGTTGGCTTGGGAGGAGTGCTGGCTCCCTCGGGCAGCTTGGTCAGTATTTCCTGGAACACCGCACCCTCGGCGCCACCAGCCGTCCACTTTCCATTCAGCTTCCCGTTCTCCGCGAGCGAGTACACGACCAATGCCGGGGTTCCGCCAAAGTAGCTCACGGCCAGTTGGTTTCCGCTGAAGATGCCGACACCAACGACCTGGCTGTCATCCGGCATCGTCCATCGCACGAGGTACGTTTCCTTGTGCTTGATGATCTCGACGACGCCGGCGTACGGCGCACCGTCAGGATTCTTTCCCTCGCACGTGTAGACACCTTCGATTTTGTTTTCCGGAGCCTGACCCTGGGCCGCGTGCACAGGACCGAGCAGGGCGAGTGTGACGAGACCGAGCAGGGCAGCTCTTACCAAGGCGGACTCCTTTAACTCTCGGCGCAGATTTCCGATGACGCCACTATGACGCTGAGCAAGAGCCGCGCCATGGCTTACCGGCGATGCTAACTGTCGGTGGAGCGGCGTCAACCGCGCAACTCGAAAGAAAGATGACGGTACGGCGACAAGTGTCCGTGCGAACGACTGTTCCTGGCTCGCGATGCGGTTCGCTGCCAGGAACTTACGATCATTTTACTTACCGTCCACGGAATAGGCCAGCAACACGTTGCCCGGCATGCCGTTCTGCACATAGCCGGAGTTGATGATGACGGTTCCCCCGCTGATCGCGGGTCCGGCCACGTTCAACGAGCCACCGCGTCCCGTGACGCCGTTGGTGGTCTTGTAGGTCTGAACCGTGTCAACGTCCCACAGAATGGAGCCGTTGCTGGTCGAGTACGCGCGCAAGTGGCCATCGATCGAGCCGGAGAACACAACGCCTGGGATGGCGCTCACGGCTGCCGACTGAGCGGGGCTGCACCGCTCACGCGTGCGGCACGCGCGCGGCGGTGGAGTCTCCCACACGCGTTTGCCGCCGTCGAGACTAATCGCGAACATGCCGCCGCCTTCTTCAGGATCGGGCAGCGTGGCTTGACTGTTGGGAACAGGGATGCGGCCCAGGTCGGAAAGCGCGACGTAGACATTGGACCCGTCGGCGGCCGAACCCCACTGCACGCCCCCGTTGATCCCGCCTTTACCGACCCGCTCCTGCCAGAGGATCTCACCGTCGCGATCGGGATCGAGGGCATGAACGACCCCGGACTTCTGGCCGGCGACGATCGCGCGACGGCCGTTGGGCAGTGATACCAGGATGGGTGGCGAGGCAAAGTCGAAATCCGGGGCGTTCTTGTTCGTGCAGTTCACTTGGTCGCTCAGCCGGCACGAGGTATTCCAGTCGTCCGATGCGGTCATCTGGCGGGTCCAGAGGATCTTCCCGGAGGTGAGATCGAACGCGACGAAGGCGTCGCTCCGATCGCTGGCGGGACCGCTGTAGTTGTTGCCGGTCGTCACGTACACCGCGTTCTTCTGCACATCGATCGCCGGGCTCGACCAGATGGGCGCGCCTGACGGCCCCCACAGCTGGGTTCCGATGCGGTTCTTCGCCTGCGGGCGGGGTTCCTCGATCGTGTGCGTCTTCCAGATCTGCGTCCCCGTCCAAGCATCGAGGACGACGAGACTGCCGCGGAATGTGCAGCACTCGTATTCGGCTACCGCGCCGGCAGTCTCTTCACCCGATGCGACTCCCACGTAGAGGCGTCCGTTGTGAAACGTTGGTGACGCCGTGACCCGGGCGAACGGGTGATTGTCAACGTGCGACTTCCAGATCAGCACGCCAGTCGACGCGTCGAGTCCGTAGACGTTAGCCGACCGATCACCAACGAATGCCACGTGCCGATCGCTGCCTTCGAGGGGCGCGATGGTAATCGCCGCGCGCACGGCGGCATCGGCCTGAAACGTCCAGTGCACGCAGCCGGTCTCGGCGCTCAGCGCATACACCATCCCGCTCTGCGTGCCGACGAACACTCGACCACCCGCCATCGACGGCTGCCCATCGGCGCTGAGCTCGCCGGGGAAACCAAATGCCCACTTCAACTTCAGCTTCGGAACGTCGCCAGCGCTGAGTCCCGCCATCGCGCCTTCCTGGAATCTGGTGTTCTGCGTGTTGGCTCCCCACCCGTTCCACTGCGGCCCGTTCAGCGGGTTGGCGAATTCACCCGCCACGGGGCGGCACATGGTCTCAGGATTGGGCTTCGTGCTGAACGCGGTGGCAAACGTCTTTCCCGTCACGTACTCGGCGATCGCGCGCCGCTCGACGCCGGTGCGGCCGCTGGCCATCGACAGCATGGGGCCGCTCTCCATGGCGGTGAGCACGCGTTCCGGGGTCATCGCCTGCAGAACATCCCGCGTCGGTGCACGGGCCACGCCGGTGTCATGACACGAGGCGCACAGCTGTTTGTAGAGGGTGGATCCGTCATCGGCAGCCGCAGGCCGGGCGGTCGCGATGAACAGCAGACAGCAGGTCGCAACGATCGAGGAACGCAGAGGGGTGCGCATCTCACGCTCCGTTGGTGGGTCCGGCTGAAGCCGGACTGAGTAGTGTCCGCCTTTAGCC
>JALDXQ010000082.1:0-30911 GCA_032156805.1 Acidobacteriota bacterium | reverse complement strand
GCGTTGCACACGGAGTCGAGGTGAGTGACGAGTCCCCACGATTCGTTCAGCTCGCGCAGCGCGTCCTCATAGCCAAGCATGACGCTGTCGAAGCTGAGACGGCCACGGTCCTGGTCGATCACCTTGTTGAGCGCTTCATCGGCGCGCGCCGCTGGGCCAATGGCCTGATCGTGGCGCAGCTCGCGCTGACGCTCGTGCTGCTGGCAGGCGCCGGCTTCATGATGCGCAGCTTCTTCGAGATGTACAGTCGCGAGATCGGCATCGACACGTCGCAGGTGCTGACGATGCAGCTGATTCTCCCGGTGCGAAAGTATCCGACGGCCGAGAGCCGCACCAAGTTCATGGAGCAAGCGGAGGAACGGCTCTCGGCCGCGCCCGACATCGAGGCGGCGTCGATCGCCTCGAACCTGCCAGGCGGAGGCGGTGGATCGCGGCAGATCGAGTTCGCCGGACGGTCGGACGTGGCCGAGACGGAGCGACCGAGTGTCACCATGCTCAGTGTCGGGTCGCGCTACTTCGACGCCGTTGGCGCACCGGTGCTGCGAGGGCGCGCCTTCAACCAATCCGACGGGCTGCCGGGACGTGAGAGCGCGATCGTCAACCAGCGGCTCGTCGACATGCACTTCAAGGGGCAGAACCCGATCGACGCGCAGATCCGCTTCGCCTCCACGGGACCAGGTCAACCGCCATCTGCATGGCTGACCATCGTCGGCGTCGCACCAAACGTGCGGCAACGCATGGACAACCAGTCAGCGGAGGCTGATCCCATCGTCTACATCACACATTTGCAGAATCCGGCGCTGACGAGCGGCATGGCGCTCATCGCGCGGACGCGCGCCGGCGCGGCCGGGGCGGGGCTGACGCTGCGCGAGGCAATGCGCGCGGTCGATCCCGATCAGGCGCTTTTCAATCTCCGCACCCTCGATGAAGTAATGGGCCAGCAGCGGTTCACATATCGGGTGTTCGGCACGATGTTCAGCGTGTTCGCTTTTATCGCGTTGATTCTCGCGGCGGTCGGGCTGTACGCGGTCACCGCCTATGCCGTATCGCAGCACACACGCGAGATCGGGATGCGAATGGTACTTGGCGCCGCACCGGGCCAAGTGATCGCGCTCTTCCTGCGACGCGGTGCGGTGCAGTTGGGGATCGGCCTGGCGATTGGTGTCGCGGGTGCCTTCGGTGTCGGCCGGCTGCTGCAGGCGCTTCTCGTGCAGACGAGCCCTCGCGATCCATTGACACTCGTCTCGATCGTGGCGCTGCTGACGATCGTCGCGGCCGTCGCGTGCATCGTTCCCGCGCGACGCGCGACGCGTCTCGATCCGCTGCGCGCGCTGCGACATGAGTGATCGCGTCGGCTCAGCGGGCGGAACCTGTGATCGGGCTCCCGGTTCATCGGCGTGGAAAATCGGGCTTCCGGCGACTGTCCTGACGATCACGCGTCGCCTGGGACGACTCGAACAACAGGTAGGAATCGCGTCGGTAACCAGCTAGCTCGTACGTCAGTGGCGAATCGGTGGCGACGCGCAGGCAGCGCCTTCAACCCGATTTACCCACTTCGCCCTCACGCCGCGAACAGGTCGCCGTTCCCAGGCTCGCCCACTGAGCCGCCGTCATCGTCAGGGCGCGCGCGGACGAGCCGTTTTCCCGCGGCGTCGAACCGGAGCGTAGGCGCAGCCATGCCGCTGGCGCGACTACTCAAGGCAATCCTACTTTTTCGGGTCCTGAGCTGTGGCCGATCCAGAGCCTCCGAGATCCATCCGGCGGCCGTCGGGGAACTTCAGATCCCGCGAGCTGGCCCGCAGGGAGCCATCCTTGGCCTGGAATCCGACGACCGTGACTCTCGTGCCGGCAGGCAGCGAGTTCCGGTTCCAGCCGAGGCGCATCAGGACCGATGGCGATCCGCCCTCGATCTTCCACCGCTCGATGGAGCCGTCCGGTTTCTTCACGTCGATGTGCAGCCAGGAGTGCGGGTTCACCCACTCCATCATGACCACTTCACCATCGAGTGTGACCTGCTTCGTCGAGTCGAACTCGGCGGAGAAGGAGTGGTGAGCCGCCGCCGGCAGTGCGAGCGCCAGAAGAAGAGTGGCCGCCAATCCACGACGCATGCGTTACTCCTTCCCCTTATTCTGAAGCAGATCCTGATAGAGGACCCCGTCGGCGAAGGTGACGCACTTGTGCTCGAGCAGTTGCGCCTGTTGTTCGATCATCCGATACAGCGGCATCTCGATCGTCCACGGACGCGTGTATGTCTGCGGGTCGTCGAGCGTGGCCTCGTACCAGAGATGATTCGGTCCGAGCAGCGTGAAGCGCTCGGTGACCGTCAATTGGCTGCTGGCATGATTGCCGGCTCGATCCAGCCAGGACTGACCGTTCTGCCATTTCGTGGTGACCACCAGCACGTCACCGTCCCACGCTCCGTCGGATTTGCCCATCCACGAATCGACCGGCAGCTCCGAGCGATCGGTCATGTGGATGATGCGCTGCGCGGCCGCGAACGGGTACACGAACAGCAGGTCGTCGCCTTCAGCCTGGAAGATCTGAAAGGGCATGTTGTGATACGTGACGCGCGGCACACCGAGCATGTAGCACTTCGCTTCGGGATCCGCCGCCGGCCATTGGGCCCGGTTCTCGCTCCGCCTTGCGAGCGCGTCGGGTCGATAGGGAATCGTCCCGCCGCGCACGACGCTCTGTCCAGCCGGGATCGCGGCGATCGCGCCCAGTTGCCAGAAGTCGCTCAAGGCCTCCGCCGAGTGGCCCTCCAGGTTCCAGTATGCCGTGTTCACCGCCTGCCAGATGCCGTTCACATTGGGCCGCCCGGCAATGCGCGCCGGCCGGTCCAGTTGCGGCTGCGCTGCAGCGGCGCTGACAACGAATCCGATCGCGGCCGACACGGCGAGCGCACGAATCGATCGACGTCCCATGAATCCCTATCCTACTTGACCAGGTCGATGCGAGCCGCCACTCGCCGCTCGCGCTGACAGCGCTTCCCAGTTTCTCGGTGTATGCGGAGGGGCACGCCAGGTTTCCGAAACAGCGGCCGTTACTGGTCGTGACGTGCCAGGCGGAAGGAGGAGGATACACTTGGCCTGATGCGTGCTCTTGTCATCGGACTGACGGTGTCGTTGAGCGGATGGATGGTCCACGCGCAGTCGGTGCCCGCTGCCGGCCGCGCGTTCGTGATCACGCACTACGACGTCGAGCTCCGGCCGCAGCTCGAGGCGCGGACTGTCGAGGGTTCGGTATCGCTCACGGTGCGGGTTCCCGATGCGGCCGTGAGCCAGGTCACGCTGAATCGTGGTGGGCTCGAGATCGACGAGGTTCGCGAGGGTGGACGTCCGCTGACGTTTCGAGTCGATCGCACGCAACTGCAAATCGACATGCCGCCCTCGAATGGCGAGCGCACGATCGCGGTCAAGTACCACGGGCGTCCTACATCGGGCCTGGTGTTTGCTCCTGAACGCGAGCAGCTCTACACCATCTTCACGACGCCTCAATGGATGCCGTCCGTCGACGCGCCCGATGCACGTGCCACCCTCCGCCTTCGTCTTCACGTTCCCGGGCCGTGGATCGGAGCGGCCTCCGGACGTGAGGTGTCCCGACAGGAGGTGGCGGCCGGTGTCGACGTCATCGAGTGGCAACAGGATCGGCCAGTGCCGGCCTATACGTTTGGATTCGCGGTCGGCAGATTTTCAGAGGTGATCGATCGCACTTCGAACGTGACGCTGCGGTACTTGGCCAATGGGTTCTCCGCCGACGAGATGCGGGCGATCTTCAGCGAGTCACGCCGGATGCTGGAGTTCTTCGAGGAGCGGTCCGGCGTCCCGTACTTCGGGCCGGGCTACGCACAGGCGCTGGTCGCCAGAACTGCCGGGCAGGAAATGGCGGGATTGTCCGTCGTCTCTGAGGAGTACGGCCGAGCCGTTCTCGAGGATCCGATGGCCATCGGACTCCTCGCGCACGAATTCGCCCATCAGTGGTGGGGGAACATGGTGACCTGCCATGCCTGGACAGAGTTCTGGTTGAACGAGGGGTTTGCCACGTTCATGGCCGCCGCCTTTCGCGAGCACCGCTTCGGACGCGCGGTTTACCTCGCCGACATCGAGGCGATGCGCGCGCGATACCAACAGGTCGTGACTCGAGGCAACGACCGCTCGCTGATCTTTCCCGCCTGGGAACGTCCGACGACTGATGACCGCACCGTGGTCTACCAGAAGGGCGCGCTCGTCCTCCACGAGCTGCGCGAGTTGGTCGGGGACACCAGTTTCTGGAACGGCATTCGGCTTTACACGCGGAAGCACGTCGGCCAGTCGGTGACCACCGACGCGTTGCGAATGTCCCTGGAGGAGGCGAGCGGTCGCGATTTGCGCGAGTTCTTTGCGCGGGTCGTTCGCCGCGAGCAGCCGCAGCCGCCCTTCTGACATGCTGCGGACCGGTTAACAGGTATCTTTCGCAACCATGCCGCTCGCGCTAGGATTGGCGCGTGCTCTGGAGGGTCTGTCGTGGCCGGATGGCTCGCGCGGGCTCGGCTCAGTGGCGAACACACACGACGTGGGAGGGTAACTTCATGGGCGTTCGAATACTCGCACTCTTGTTGCTTGCGTCCCTGCCTGCGATCGCTCAGGCACCGCAAACCGCGCTGCCGCCGGACATCAACCCGGTGACGCTGTCGCGCCTGCCGCCAGCCTCGCCCGAAGATCTCGACGAGGAAGGCAAGAAGCTCCTCGCCCAACGGCCGGCAGTCAAGCCGGGACCGGGTCCCACGCACGTCACGAACTACAGCCCGAGGGAGCGGACGCTCGGCATCCCGTCTGGCGTCAACAGCCCTGTCGGACCGCGCTACTTTCAGCTGGCGGTGCTGATCATCGCGCGAGAGATCGACCAGCAGTACGAGTGGTCCTCACACGAGCCCGCGGGTTTGAAGCAGGGACTCGAACAGTCGGTCATCGACGTCGTCAAACACAACCGCGACGTGAAAGGGCTCACCGACAAGGACGCCACGCTCATCACCTTCGGTCGCACGCTGTATCGCGAGCACAAGGTGAGCAGCGAGCTGTGGCAGAAGATGGTCGGACACTTCGGCCGGCAGCAGACGGTGCAGCTGATGATGATCATGGGCGACTACTTCCGCGTCGGCTTCATGATGAACGCCATCGATCAGCACCTTCCGCCGGAGCGCAAGGCGTTGCTGCCGCCGCTCAATCGATGATCGCGAACGCCAGCGCATTGGAGCAGCAGCTCCGCCTAGAAGGTTTCCGGAACGTCTATGTCTGGAGCGATGCTGCCCATGCGTTCTATCCCGACCACGTTCACGCGGTCGATACGGCGCACATCATCCTCGACGGTGAGATGACACTCACGTGTCGGGGCGCCACGACGACCTACACGGCCGGCGAGCGTCCCCCGGACGTTCCCGCCGGCGCCGTTCACTCGGCGCGGATGGGCCCGGGTGGCTGCCGTTACTTGATTGGAGAGAAGTAGCGTGACACGACTGACCTGCGCACTTGCCCTCGTGGTTGTCTTACAGGCACTCTCATCGACCCCGGCGGCCCAGTCCGTGTATCCCACGGGCACGACGATCTACGACCCGGATAAGTCATGGAACGGGTTCACCGTGCTCTCGCCGCTGGCCACGCAAGCAGTGCTCGTCATCGACATGAACGGGAACGTCGTCAAGCGGTGGGATGACTTCAACAACTCAGCGGGCGGCCCGGCGCGCGTGCTGCCGGGCGGTCACGTCGTCGCTGCCAGCGGCGCACGTCCGCCGCACCAGGAGTCTGTGGAACTGATCCAGCGCGACTTCACCGGCAATGTGTCCTGGCGGTTCTCGCGCAACGAGCAGATCAAGACGCGCGACGGCAACACGATCTGGTCGGCGCGTCAGCACCATGACTGGCAGCGAGAGAGTCTGCCAGCCGGGTACTACTCGCCAGAGAGCAAGCCCGCCATTGATGGCGAGAACACGCTGATCCTGACCCACACCGACCGGACGCAACCGAAAGTCGCCGACCGGCCGCTCGAGGACGACCGTCTGATCGAGGTGTCGCCGAAGGGCGAGATCGTGTGGGAGTGGGTGGCGAGCGACCACATCGACGAGCTCGGTTTCGCGCCCGATGCGCGAGCGGCCATCAAGGCGGCGAACGCTTTCAATGCCGCGCGCGCCAGCTATGACTGGCTGCACATCAACTCGGCAACATACCTCGGACCGAATCAGTGGTTCGACAAGGGAGACACGCGCTTCGCGCCGAACAACATCATCATCAGCAGCCGGGAAGCCAGCCTGCTCGCAATCGTTGGCCGCGACGGCTCGATCGTCTGGCGCCTCGGTCCGGATTTCAGCGCATCGAAAGAGTTGCGTGCGATCCGGCAGATCATCGGCCAGCATCACGCGCACTTCATCCCAAAAGGTTTGCCCGGCGCCGGGAATCTCCTGGTGTTCGACAACGGCGGATCGAGCGGCTACGGCTTTGCGAACCCGATCGCGCCCGACGGCCGCGGCGCGTTCGCCCGCGCCACGTCGCGTGTGCTCGAGATCAACCCGGTGACGCTCGAGCTCGTCTGGTCCTATGCGAACCCGCGGTTCTTCAGCACGAACATCAGCGGGGCACAGCGGCTGCCGAACGGCAACACGTTAATCACGGCAGGCGCCGGCGGACGCATGTTTGAAGTGACGCGAGAAGGCACGGTCGTGTGGGAGTACATGTTTCCGCTGTTCAGCGGACCGAATGCATCCAACGCGGTCTATCGCTCGTACCGTATCCCCTACGACTGGATGCCGCAGGTCGCCGTTCCCACGCAGCGCCGGGTCGCTCCGCCAGCCCTGGGCGACTTCCGAGTGCCGTAGACGCGGAAAAGTCGAGTTCAAGCGCTTCCAGAGATTAGATCGCGAGAGGTCACTGCCAGGCCAGGGTACGGCGCCGCGCCCAATAGGCGTCCGGTGATTCAGCGATCTCCGGCCAATCTGCGGATCTGGTGACGAGCGCTACCGCCTTCAGGTTGCTTTCGAGTTGCCCGGTGTCGACAGCGCCGGAGAGCACCACGTCCGCCCACGGTTGAGAAAGCGCCGCCGCAAGGGCGACCGCATCGATCGTCGTCTGACGTGCAGCCGCGTCTTTCCGCAGCACGCCGACATGGTCACCTTCGGCGCGCGCGGTCAATCGGCCGTTCGCCAGTGCCTCTTTGACAATGACACCCCACCCGCTTGCGTGCGCTTCAGCCAGCGCGTCGCCGGCAGAACGCTCGAGCAGGTTCCATGTCGCCTGTACGACCTGAAACGGATTCACGCCGTCGACGCGCACTTGCAGGGCCTGACGGATCGTGCCGGCCTGCGTTGGTCCTGTGACCGTCAACCCGATTGCGAGTCCGTCTGAACGCAACCGTTGCAGCTCGCGGAGCACGTCGATGTTCTCCAGGACCTTGCTCTCGATGGTTGCGGAGTGAATCTCGTAGAGCTGCAGGCGGTCACCAAGCAACGAACGGCTCTCGACAAACTGCCGCTGCAGTGTACCGATGGAGAGGTCTTTCACTTCATGGACGTCCGCATCGAGCCGCCACGATCCCGTGTAGGTGTATCCCCACTTGGACCCGATGGTGATCGCATCCGTCGGTGGGTGACGCGTGTTCAACCACGTGCCCAGGAACTGCTCGGCCATGCCGTACGACCGCGCGGCATCGATGTATCGAATGCCGGCGGCGTAGGCGGCGTCGAGCACCTCATGGCAACGCCGCTCCAGGTCGGTGACGCCGCGAGCGGATCCGAGGTCGTCCTGTCGTCCGAGATTGATGTACGCAGGCCGGCCGAGCGCAGCCAGGCCGAGTCCCATGCGGCTGACAACGAGCCCGGTCACTCCAAGCCGGCGTGTTGGGATCTGAGAGTCCGCCACGGTTACGACGCCGGAGGCGCAAGCTCGTCGAGGATCGTCGGTATGAGCTCCGCCACTGTCGGATGGATGTGCATCGCGCGTTTGAGAACGGGATAGGGTGCCCTTGCGTACATCGAGTCGAGCACGCAGTGGATCGCCTCGTCGCCTCCCGTGCCGAACACCGCAGCGCCCAGAATCTCCTGCGAGGTCGCGTCGACGACGATCTTCATCAAACCGTGCGTCTCGCCCTTTTCAATCGCGCGACCAACCCGCGTCATCGGGCGTTGTCCCACGAGGATGGTGTGCCCGCGCTGCTGCGCTTCGGTTGCGGTCATCCCGGCGCGGCCGAGCGGCGGGTCGATGAAGAGCGCATATGCCGGAATTCGATCCGATACACCGCGTGTCGCACCGTCGAGCAGGTTGGCCGCCACGATCTCGAAGTCGTTGTAGGACGTATGCGTAAACGCGCCCTTGCCGTTGCAGTCGCCGAGCGCCCAGATGCCCGGCACGCTGGTCTCCAGCCGATCGTTGACGACGATGTACCCGCGCTCGTCGCGCGCAACGCCCGCAGCCTCGAGACCAAGATCGTTCGTGTTCGCCTGGCGCCCCACCGCAAGCAGTACATGCGTGCCTTCCACCGCCGGCGCGCCGTCCTCGCAGTCGACGTGCGCGACGATGGCATCGTCGCGCCGGCTGAGACGAATGCAGCGGGCATTGACGCGAAGGTTGATGCCTTCACCGGTGAGGACGTCCTGAATCGCGGAGGAGATGTCCGGGTCTTCGCGTTGGACGAGGCGTGGTCCCATCTCGATGATGGTCACCTCGGATCCGAAACGGCGAAACATCTGCCCGAATTCGAGGCCGACATAGCTGCCACCGATGATCAGCAGATGCTTCGGAGCCGACTCGATGTGCATCATCGAGCTGTTCGTCAGGAATGGAACCTGATCGACTCCCGGCATTGGCGGGACCGCTGCGCGTCCCCCGACGTTGATGAAGATGCGATCGGCGGTGAGGACCTGATCCCCGACGGTGACTTCCCGGGCCGTGCGGAACCGGGCGTGCCCGGTATAGACGTCGCAGCCAGGCAGTTCGCGCAGCATCTTCTCGACGCCGGTACGCGACCGTTCAGAGATGGCGTCCTTTCTGGCCTTGACGCGCTTCATGTCCACGACAACGTCGGCATCGATCGAGACACCGTAGTCCTGTGCCCGGCGCGCGACGTGAGCAGCATAGGCGCTGGCGACGAGCGCTTTTGTCGGAATGCACCCGGTATTGACACACGTCCCGCCGAACAGATGCCGCTCGATGATGGCCACCGCCATTCCGGCCTGCGACAGCCGCCGCGCGAGCGGTGGTCCGGCCTGACCCGTGCCGATGACGATGGCGTCGTACTTCGGTTTCATCGAGTGTGTCCTCATTGCGGCCGCCGCGCATCGTGGGCGGGCGCTGTTGGTCATTGTCAGCGAGGACAGCGACTGGTCGCAATCGGCTCGGCCGCGCCGGCTGATTCTGGTCGGAAATCAGTCTATGATGTGCCGCATCTCAGTGACCGTGGTTTCGCCTATGAACGCGCAGAGGAGCAACATGAGAGTCCGAGTGACGTTGACACTGTTGGTGGTTGCGACCCTGGTTGCTCCCATGCGCGCGGATCAATTGCCCACTGCCAGTCCCGAGAGTGTCGGGCTGTCCAGCGCGCGGCTGGAGCGGCTCGCGCAAGCCATCAGGAAGGACGTGGAGCGCGGCCGCATGCCGGGTGCCGTGATCGCGATCTCCCGCAAGGGCAAGCTCGTGTACCACGAGGCGTTCGGGTTCGTCGACAAGGCCGCGATGAGACCGATGCCCAAGGACGCCATCTTCGCGCTGGCGTCGATGACCAAGCCGATGGCCGCGGTCGCGACGCTCATGCTCGTCGAGCAAGGTGACCTGCTGTTGAACGATCCCGTTGGCAACTATCTGTCGGAGCTGAAGGACATGAAGGTCGCGACGGCAACCGGCATCGAGCCGGCACGTCGTCAGCCCACGTTGCAGGACATGTTGCGGCACACGGCAGGCGTGAGCTACGGCAATCGCGGCGACACGCCGCTGCACCAGCTCTATCAGAACCGCCTGACGAACGCAGACGGGCAGAGTGGTGCGCAGTTCCTCGAGGCGCTCGGCAAGCTGCCCTTGCATTACCAGCCGGGCACGACGTGGGATTACAGCTACGGCCTCGACGTGGCTGCGCTGGCGGTCGAGAAAGTGAGCGGCATGCGGTTTGGCCAGTTCCTGAAAGAACGTGTGTTCGATCCGCTCGGCATGGTCGATACCGGTTTCATGGTGCCGCCAGAGAAAGCGTCGCGCATCGCGAAGCCGTTGCCAGTCGATCCGGATAGCGGAAAGCCGCCGGCCTTTCGCGCGCCGGTCAAGCCGTGGCAGTACGACTGCGGCGGTGGCTGCGCCTCCGGCACCGCGACCGACTATATGCGTTTCGCGCAGATGCTTCTGAACAAGGGCACGTTCAACGGCACGCGTCTCCTCAGCCGGAAGACAGTGGAGTACATGACGGCGGATCACCTCGGGTCCACGGTCGACGTCTCACGTCTCCACGAATTCGCCGTCGAGCACATCGATGGCTTCGGCTTTGGCCTTGGTGTCGCCGTGCGGCGTCACCAAGGCATCGCGGGTGTTCCCGGAACAACGGGAGAGTTCCTCTGGAGCGGCGCGCAGGGGACGATGTTCTGGGTCGATCCGAGAGAGGAACTGGCGGTCGTGTTCCTCGCCAATACGCCGGGCCCGATACGCAGGCATTACCGCGAGCTCGTGAAGACGATGGTAGTGCAGGCGATCGAGGAGTAGCTGATAGCCACACTACTCTCTACGGGTTGGCCAGCGCAATCGTCAACAACTGCTGCGTCAGCGTGCTCGTCTCGGTCGACGGAGGATTGGTATTCGTCAATGCGACGACGGTGATGCCGTTGGCGACATCGATGCGGATGTTCGAGTCGGAGCCCTGGTTGTCGCCACCCTTGGTGACCCGGGTTGCGCCGCTGTTGATCGTCCAGCCATTGGCCTGTCCGTTCGAGGTGCCGCCGCTCCACATCGTGTTGCGGGTGGCCTGCGGGAAATAGCGGTTGCGCAGCACGCCATCGCCGAACAACGCGAGGTCGAGTGCGGATGATTCGATGCCGCTGCCACCGGCCTTCCAGCTCACATTCTCGAATTGCGAACTGCTCACTTTCGTGACGCCGTCACTCCCGTTGATCGTCGCTCGGTCACCCGATGAATCCGGAGACGTGCGGATTTCCGCACGCAGCGTGTCGAGGCCGAGCGGGTCGGCAATCCTGGCCTGGATCAGGCTGGCGAAAGTGGCCTTCGCGCGGATCTCGAGCGCCGCCGCGGCGATCGTAAATCCATGAGTGGAGTAGTTCCATGTCCCGGGCGTACACCCGGAAATGATCCAGGAATTCGTCTTGATTGCTCCGCCCATGTGGAGGTTCAAGGCCGTTTGCTGCGAGGGGTAGAAGACCTGGGTGCCACTGTCGTCGAACTGATCGGAGCTGTAGTGTTCGACGCAGCCCGAATTCTGGAGCAGCTGACGTACCGTGTGGTTGTGCTGCGTTCCCAGTCCGGGAACGATCGTGTCGGTGCGGTCATCGAGATCGATGATGCCCGCCTGGTCGAGATCGTAAGCGAGCGTGCCGGTGACCGCCTTAGCCACGGAGGCGAGACGGTAGACCGTGCCGGCGTGCGCCGTGATGCCGTTCCCGATGTCCGCGGAGCCCGCGCCGCCGCGAAAGATCACGCGGCCGTTGCGGATGATGGCTGCGCCAACACCGGGAATGTCAGCCGCGGCCGCATAGGCGGCCAGCGCCTGCTCGGCTTGTTGACGTCCGGCCCAATCGAAACGGTCGTCGTTCTCGCGCCAGACGGCTGCGTACTGGTTGCCGCCGCCGCTGATTGCCGGGCAGACTTCGATGTCGGTGATGCGCATGCCTTGATCGGCGTACTTGTGCCAGTTGTTCTTCAGACTTTGTGACGACATTTGACGCAACGCGGCCCAGCCGCGTCCTGACTGGTTGACCTCCCAGATCGCGGCGTAGGTCAGCTGGTTGTCGCGCTCGTAGCACTCGATGTCGGCGACGCGGTAGCCCTTCTCCTGGTACTCGGTGAACTTCTGCCCGTAGACGTCGGGCGTCATGTCACGCAGCTCGGCCCATCCCGTGTTCGATGCGTTTTCGAGCCAGATGATCGAATAGAACATCGTGCCGCCCACTTCGATGGCATCGATGTCGACCGGCCGGTACTTCGTCTTGTTCTGCGCGAAGTTGGTCGCGAACTGAGCACTCGTCAGGTTGCGGTTCGAGATCCAGTCGAGGCCCTCCTTGTTCTCGACCATGATCAGCGAATACAGCAGCGTACCTCCGATGATCTCGGAGCTCTGATCGATCGGGCGGTATCCCTTCTGACGGTACTCATCCCACTTCTCGTGGAACTGGTTGCTCGTCAGACGACGCCAGCTCGCCCAACCGCGTCCGTCGGTGTTCTTTTGCCAGACGCCGGAATAGATGTCCCCGCCGTTGTCCATTTCGACCTGAATGGGGAGGTAGCCCTGGTCTTTGTAGTCTTCCCAGACGGCGTGATAGGTGGAATCAGAAAGGCCGTAGCCAAACTTCCACGCGATCGAAATGGGATCCTCGAAGTCCTGTGCGGAGGCAATGCCGGCGCGAAGGAGCATTCCCAGAGTGATCGCGAGGGTGATGTGGTTTGGACGTCGAGTTCGGCCAGGCATGGACGTGCTCCTCTTTGCAGGCAGGCGGTGTGCGGCCGCCGCGCGGTCAATCGCTTCATCTGGATAGTGCGAGGAGGGCCGCGAGCGTTTCAGCGGCCATGCAGGAACGCTGTCGGGGACTGGCGTTACACGAGAATCAGGTGCCGCCCCAAACGCCGCCAGCGACGTTCATTCAGCTGTCGTGCAGGCAGCTCGGGGTCCGTCGACAAGCTCCAGGTCACGCCCGGGTACCACTGCAGCTCACGCACGAAATCAGTCCCCGCGTGACCGATCGCGCGCATCGTGGCCGGGGCCGTCGAGGGATGTTTCCAGTAACCGGAATGCCCAAGACCCGTGTTGCCACGACCTGACCACGGCGTATCCGGACCGCCATTGAATCCGACTGCTTCCGGCAGGAACCCTTCTCCGGCGGATGTCTGGCCGATTCGGAAAGCGGTTCGCAGAACGAGGTCGTTGGTCGAGTGCAGAACGAAGGAACGGGCAATCGCAGAGGCCGCATCGCGCAGCTCGCCGGCAGGTGCCCGCGTCGAGCTGTCAATCATGTACGTTGGCACTGCCGCGGCCATCAGGCATGCGCCCGTCATGGCCGCGCGCTGAGACGGGCTATCCCGGATTAGAAAGCGAACGGCCTCGAGTGCAACACGGCAGCCCAGCGAGTGAGCGACGAAGATCACACTGTGTGGCCGTACCGCCAGGAGGAACCGCCCGAGCGCGCGCCCGACGTCTCTGGCCTTGTGAACCTGGAGCGGATAGGTGGCGGCGGAGACTGCTTGATTGCTCTCGGTTTGCCGGGTGTCGCGCCGGGGCGCCAGCGAGAGCGGGCGGTCGGACGGTGCCCCGGTGAGCCGCTCGACGAAGCCCGGCCAGAAGAACTCCCATACCGCGTTTCGGTCGGTGTCGGGCAACCTCGGCGTCACTTCGTCATAGCTGCTCTGCGCCTGCTCGCGGTCGTTGTTGTATCCGTGAATGAAGACGATCATCCGGGCCGGAGCGGCCGGTGGCGTCATCAGGCCGGGCGCACTGACCTCGCCGTCGGTGTAACGAAGCGCATTGGGCGCCCACATGTCAGGGCACCCGTCGCAGCCGCTCGACAATGGCCGTGAGGTCCCTGGCGAGCATCGCGAAGAATCCGCCGACAATGCCGCTGGCGATCGCGGCAGGAACGCTCGCAAGAAACTGATTCGCAATCAATGCTGCGGTCAGCCCGAGCGCTGCTGCCAGGGTCACGGCGATCACGCGCAGCCGTCGCCGCCACTCGAAGCCACTCTCGATCTGCAGGCAATCGATGCTGCGGCGGACGCGTTCTTCCACGCTGGCACGCGCGCGCATGAAGGTTTCGGTGCGCCGTTCTCTCGATGGGGCAGGCTCTACACCAAACGAGAAGTCTGGCTCGGGGCTCTTGATGCCCGTGTCGGCTCGGGTTCCATTGAGTTCGTCGTGAGCCTTGAAGAAGCTCAGTACGTCTTCCTCGCCAGCGGCGTTAGCAAAGCGTAGCAGGATGTCGCCGTTGGCACGCGGATCGACGATCGCGCGCTCGGCGCCGGCACTGATCTGCCCGCACAATTGTTCCAGTGGCATGTCGAAGAATGCCCGGGACACGCTTGGCCGATCCTCGCCTTCGGCGGTTGTGAGTTGCAGCAGGCGGTGGAGGATGTCTTCTTCAGTCGTGTCTGGTTTGATGTATTCGCCCAGCCACGGGGCCTCCGTGAGACGCTCGCGCATGCGCGGCTTGAAGTGTTGCGGCTTCTTGAACTTGTCGGGCGCCCGTCCCAGCCAGACCGATACGCGATGACGGTGAAACCACGAACGCACCGGGACGATTGCCCTCACCGCCTGGATGCTGGCCATGACGATGACGCCGATCGCGGCGGATTGAATCAGGAGCGCTTCGATCGCTCCATCGCGAGCCTGCTGGAAGGCGCCACTGAAAATACGCAGTGCCGCGAACAGGAGCAGGCTCAGCGCCAGCATTGCCACGGCCGTACTCGCGAACAGCCACTGCTCGCTCCACGCTTGCGTGGAGCCCGTCGATGAAGTGTCTTTCGCCACGGGAGCTCTCCGGTCACGGCGGATTCTACTGGAACTCTCGCTCGACGCCTCGCACAGTTGTCCGGAACACTACTGCCGTAGAGGAGCCTTGAAGTCGCCGCGACAGGAGGAGGAAGAATGAGCCGGAATGGCGTTCGATATCTCTGATTCACGGCGGTCGGTCAAGCCGGCCCAGGCCGTCATTCTGATCGCAGTGTCACCGTCGGATCCGCGCCGGTAGCCGGCCGGGCGGCAATCACGCCCGCAGTGAGCGCTACCCCCATCACGAGCAGAGCCGCGCCGCCCAGCCCGATCGGATCGGCCGGGCTCACACCAAACAGGACGCTCGAGAGAATACGCGAGATGACGCTGGCTGCTGCGACGCCGATCGCCGCGCCGACGACAACGGGGCGCATGGTCTGACGAAGGATCATGGTCAGAACGTTTCGCGCGGTTGCCCCCAGCGCCATGCGAATCCCAATCTCGCGAGAGCGGCCGGTCACTGAGTACGACACCACGCCAAAGATGCCGACCGACGCCAGGACGAGCGCCAGCAGACCCAGTCCCCCGAAGAGCGTCGTCACGGTGCCGGCAATGCCGCGCGACCATCCAAGGCTCGCCTCGAGCGGGAGTATCGTGGGGAAGAGCGTCGGATCGATCGCTCTTACGGCAGTGCGGATGGCTGAAGCCGTCGTACCCATATCGGCTCGGCTTTTGATCAACAGCGCCGCTCCTTCGCCGGGCACGTAGACGTAAAAGGGATCGATTTGTCCGAGCGCAGTGAGCTGCGCATCCGCGGTTATGCCAACGATCTGCAGGGTGTTTTCCGGGAGGGCTCCACCCAACGGCGCCGCCAACAACGTCCGGCCGATTGCGTCGCCGCCGGGCCAGAGATTACGCGCCGTCGATTCACTCACGATGGCCGGGCGCGGCGTGCCCGCGATGGCGCCGGGCCTTGGACTATTGACCTCTTGCTCCGTAAACGCGCGTCCGCGAACGATCGGCAGTCCGAGCACTGAAAAGTAGTGCTCGCTGACGCTGGCGACCTCGGCAATCCGCGCTTGCGCGTCGCTCTCACCCGGGAGACGAATGGCATGTGGCGAACTGTCGTCACCCAGCGGTTTGTGATCGGTTGACGCGACGGCATCGACGCCTGGCAGCGCCGCCAGGCTGGACACCAGGCGCTGTCGCGTTGCCTCCGCCTCCTCTTCGTTGTATCCGAAGAAGACGGATTCGAGCGAGACGAGGGCCACGTTGCGATATTCGAACCCGGGGTCGATCGTGTAGGTGACACGCAGTCCGCGCAGCAGGAGTCCCGCGGCGATCATGAGCACCATGCACAACGCCACCTGCACGCCGACGAGCGTGCCCCGCAGCCGCCCGCCGCGACGGCCGCCGCCGGCGCGCGGGGCATTCGTCTTCATGGACGCGTGCAGATCGGGTCTGGACACCTGCAACGCAGGTGCGAGGCCGAAGAGGAGCCCGGTTCCAAACGTGAGCGCCACCGCGAAGGCCACGACCTGCGCGTCGGGCCTCAGGTTGACGCTGATGTCGAGCGGATACCAGGGAGGCAGCAGTGCCGGCACTGCCAGCGCGACGAGTGTCCCGAACGACCACAACGCCACCACCGATCCGAGCAGGCCGCCGGTGAGCGACAGCAACAGGCTTTCGGTGACGAGTTGACGAATGATGCGCCAGCGGCTTGCGCCGAGCGACACCCGGATCCCGATCTCTCGGCTCCGCGACGTCCCGCGCGTCAGCAGCAGGTTGGCAACGTTGGCGCACGCGATCAGCAGGATGAGGCCAAAGGCCCCCATCAGGACGGCAGCCGCTCCCGGGGCCCGGCCGCGCAGTTGCCGCGGCAGCGCCGGCGCCGCACGTTCGATTGCCAGCGTCGTCGAGCGCCCGGCCTGCTGCTGGTCGATCTGCGCGGCGATGACGTCGAGCTCGGCGCGGACCTGCTCGAGGGCGATCCCGTCACGCCGCCGGCCGATCAGCGTCAGCCAATAGGCATTGTCGTCCGCATAGCGACCGTCGCCTGATGCCAGTTGTCCGCCTGCGCTCAGTGGTGCGACATAGCCGCCACGAAGAAAAGAAGGTCCGACGTCTGCACCTTCGGCCGCCACGCCGGCGATCGAGACCCGCTGGCGGTTCAGTTGAATCGTGCGACCCACGATTCCGGAATCCGCGGCAAACGCTCCGCTCCACAGCTCGTGACTGAGGACGATCGCGAGGTCCGCGCCCGGCTCGCAGTCGTGGGGGGCGAAACCACGCCCGAGTGCCGGAGGCTGCTGCAGGACGTCGAAGTAGTTGCAGCTGACGAGCGCGCCGAGGATCTTTCGCGGCGCGTCGCCGCCAATCGTTGCCTCGCCCATCGCGTTGCCAAACGCCAGAACGCCGGAGAATGCCTGGGCGCGATCGCGATACGCGAAGTACTCGGACGTGGTGAACGTGTCCTGGCCGGCGGCAGGCGGAACACCCTGGACGATCTGCGAGATCGACACCAGCTCGTGTCCGTCTGGCGCGGTCAGATCGCGAAACAGTATGGCGTTGACGACGCTGAAAATGCCGGCATTGACGCCGATGCCGAGCGCGAGCGTCAGCACCGCCGCGGCAGTGAATGCCGGGTTCCTGTGCAAGGTGCGCACGCCGTAGCGCACGTCCTGCCACCACGTGCCCCACGATCCGAGCCAGACCTCCTGCACATCTTCACGGGCGAGCAGGACGTTGCCGATGGCTCGCCGACTCGCATCGGCCGCCTCCTCCGGCGTCAGGCCGTCGCGCTCCATGTGATCGGCCCGAAGCGCGCGATGAGCTTCGATCTCCTCGCGCAGATCCGCGTCGTGCCGCGACTGGCGGAGCAGGTATGCGAACCGACGAAGCCACATACCGACATTCACTGCCTAGGTGGCCTCCAGCACGTGCTGGATTGCGCGGATCATGCGCTCGAACTCCGCGCGCTCTCCAGCGAGCTGTTTCCGCCCGAGAGGGGTCAACGTGTAGTAGCGAGCGCGACGATTCGTCTCTGAAAGACCCCACTCTGCCTTGGTCCAGCCGTTCAGGAGCAGCCGCTGCAGCGCAGGATAGAGGGCGCTCTCGCCGATATGCAGGACGTCTCTCGACGTCACGCGAAGGTGTTCGACGATCGCGTAGCCGTGCCTGGGACCTGCCACCAGGCTCTTCAGGATGAGCAGCTCCAGGGTGCCCGGGAGCAAATCGGACGGAGTGTTCGTGAGACCCATCAGGCGATGATGGGAATGAACTCTACGCGCTCCAGAGGGAAAGTGCAAGTCCCATCAGGCGATGAGGGGAAACGAGAGCCCAGCAAGCGGATGGGAGCCAACTCGCCGCAAGATCCAGCAAATGGCCGCAAGGGGCGGAAAGACGCGGGACGGAGGCGGATGGGATCGTAAGTGACATGACCTTTCGCGCAGTGCAGGGGAGAGAGCTCACCATGTCGCTCACGTCGGATGCGGAAGCCGTTCGGGCTCTTTATCAGCAACTGATGGATGGCTGGAACGCGGGAAGCGCGGAGGGGTTCGCGGCGCCATTCGCCGACGAGATCGACTTCATCGCCTTCGATGGGGCGCGGTTTCGACGACGCGAGGAGCTCGTCCACTTTCACGAGCCGTTGTTCAAGACCCATCTCAGGGGGACGTGCCTGGTGGGGCAGGTCACCGACGTCCGCTTCGTAAGTCCCGATGTGGCGGTGATGCACGCCACGGGCGACACCATTCTCAGGGGCGCGACGCGGCCGGCGCCGGAGCGCGCGTCGATCCAGACGCTTGTCGCAACGCGCGGCGACGGTACCTGGCGCCTGGTTGCGTTCCAGAACACGCGCGTGCGTCCGATCGGGAGGAACGTAGCCGGGACGTTGCTCTGGATCGTCACGGACTGGATGTGGAGATGGTGCCTGCCACGGTCCGGCTGAAGCTGGACACTACGCTGGCTGGTCAGGCTAAAGCCGGACACGACCGCGATGTCTCAGTGATATGTCAGACGGGCCAGTATCGGCCTGGTCTATTCGCGCCGCGAATAGACGTTATCCGACTTGATACGAGGGCTCTGTCGTGCGAGTCTCTTCCCCGTGGCCGCGCCCGGAGCGCGGTAAGGAAAGGTGTATTCGGCGTTGTCGCGAGGGGGTTCCCTGACGATGGTTCGGCCCGGGACCTGTGGAATTGCGTTAGCCCTTGCCTCCCTAATCGTGGTGTCGGCAGGGCGACTTGCCGGTCAACAGGCGCCGCAGACCTCTTCTCCCGGCGCGTCCTCGGTCGGCGCGAGCCAGCGCGCGCTGCTCGACAAATACTGCGTCACCTGCCACAGCGATCGCGTCAAGACAGCCAATCTGTCATTGCAAAACGCCGACTTGTCGAAGGTCGGCGAGCATGCGGAGCTGTGGGAAAAAGTGGTGCGCAAGCTGCGCTCTGGTGTGATGCCGCCGCCCGATGTGCCGCGTCCGCCGCTGACCGAGTACGAAGGGCTGCGGGACTGGCTCGAGGGTGAGCTCGATCGTCGGGTTGGTGCCCGCGTCAATCCAGGCTCGATCGTCCTCCATCGCCTGAATCGCACCGAGTACGCCAACGCGGTGCGCGACCTGCTCGACCTCGAGATCGACGTCTCGACGCTGCTTCCGCCGGATGATTCGGCGCGCGGCTTCGACAACATCGCCGGCTCGCTGACGATCTCGCCGACGTTGCTCGAGTCGTATGCCACGGCGGCCGCGCGCGTCGCGCGCATGGCGGTCGGTTACTGGAAGACCCCGGTCGAAGCCACGTATCTCGCCAAGGGCGACACCTCGCAGAACCACCACATCGAGGGACTGCCGTTCGGGACGCGCGGCGGCATGATGGTGCGCCACGACTTCCCGGCCGATGGGGAGTACACGTTCGCGATTCAGAACTTCGGGATCGGCAGCTTCATCCCGGGCGAGCAGCTCGAGCTCATCATCGCTGGCGAGCGCGCGCATCTGTTCAAGTACGAAGGTGTCGGTCTGAGTCAGGGGATGGCTGCCGATACGGGCGACGGGGTCCTCGAGGTCACCATCCCGGTCCGCGCCGGCTCGCACGTCGTCGGCGCGACGTTCCTGCAGACGAATTTCAGGCCCAGCCTCGATCTGATCAAGCAGTACGACCGGAAATCGCTCGAGAACAACAGCATCCCGCAGCTTCAGTACTACCCGGCGATTGGCTTCCTGCGAATCTCCGGTCCCTTCAACGCACAACGGCCCGAGGATTCGCGTAGCCGTCACCGGGTCTTCACGTGCAGTGCTCCGAGTGTCGCGCAAGAGGACGCATGCGCAACGCAGATCCTCACGACGCTGGCGCGCCGCGCCTATCGTCGCCCCGCGACGAAACAGGACGTGGCGATGCTCATGGAGTTCTTCCGCGAGGGGCGCAAGGACGGAACCTTCGACGAAGGCATCGAGCTCGCGCTGCGCCGTCTCCTCGCGAGCCCGCAGTTTCTCGTGCGTGCCGAGCGCGAGCCCGCGACCGTAAAAGCGGGCCAGCCCTACCGGATCACCGACCTCGAGCTGGCGTCGCGCCTCTCGTTCTTCCTGTGGAGCAGCATCCCGGACGACGATCTGATCACGGTTGCGAGCCAGGGGCGGCTGAGCAACCCGCGCGTCCTCGAGCAGCAGGTCAGGCGGATGCTTGCCGATCAGCGTTCGGCCTCGATGGTGAACAACTTCGCGCAGCAACTGCTGTACCTGCGCAACCTGCCGGCGACCTCGCCTGATGGCGTCTTCTACCCGGACTGGGACGACGAGCTTCGAAACGCGTTTCAGCGCGAGACGGAGCTGTTCTTCGAGAGCATGATGCGCGAGGACAGGAACGTTCTCGATCTGCTCACGGCGGACTACACCTTCGTCAACGAGCGGCTCGCCCGCCACTACGGCATCCCGGGCATCTACGGCTCGCACTTCCGTCGCGTCACGCTCGGCCCCGAGCTGGATTACCGGCGCGGGATCCTTGGCAAGGGAAGCTTCCTCGCGGTTACCTGGACGCAGAATTTCCGGACCTCGCCGGTGAAGCGCGGGGTCTGGGTGCTGGAGAACATCCTCGGCACGCCACCGCCCGAGCCGCCGCCGAATGTGCCGGCGCTGGAGGACACGGCGGCGGCGGCCGGCAAGATACTGACGCTGCGCGAGCAGATGACACTGCACCGCGCCAGCCCGGCGTGCGCCGGCTGCCACAAGATCATGGACCCGATTGGATTTGCGCTCGACAACTTCGACGCCGACGGCAAGTGGCGCACGAAGCAGGGCGGGGAAGGTGGCGTTGCGATCGACGCTGCCGTGCAGCTCCATGACGGACAGAAGGTCGATGGCCCGGTCGGTCTGCGCAACGCCCTGCTGCGCTATTCGCCGCAGATCGTCGCGATGTTCGCCGAGAAGATGATGACCTATGGGCTGGGGCGCGGCGTCGAGTACTACGACATGCCGACCATCCGCACTATCGTTCGCGATGCCGCCAAACAGCAGAACCACTTTTCCGCCATCGTCATGGGCGTCGTCCGAAGCCCGCAGTTCCAGATGCGAGTCAAGGGTGAATCAACTGGGGTGACGAGCACCCAGTAGAGGCGGGTCTTCAGACCCGAAGATAACGAAGAGAGCCGACAACGAGGAGCCCATCATGTTTGTTGCCAGGAAGCACATCGCACGGCGGACGTTCCTCAGGGGAGCTGGCGTCACGCTCGCCCTGCCGCTGCTCGAATCGATGGTGCCCGCGCTCACGCCGCTGCGATTCACGGCCGCTGCGCCGGTGAAGCGCTTCGTTGGCATCTGGCATCCACACGGCGCCTCACCCGGCTACTGGAGCCCGCTCCAGGAGGGCAGGGACTTCGAGTTCTCGTTCATCACGAAGCCGCTGGAGGCGTTCCGAAATCGCGTCGTGCTCATCACCGGTCTCGACATGCCGGAAGCCATGGCGACCGATGAGGAGCCGGGCGGCGACCACGCGCGCGGCGCGGTACTGCTGTCAGGGGCGCGACCACGGCGGAATGCGGTCAGTCCGTTCCTGGGGATCACGGTCGATCAGCACATTGCCAACAATTACGGACAGGACACGATCCTGTCGTCGCTGCAACTGGGCGTCGAAGACACCGGCAACTACGGGAACTGCAACTGGGGCTACAGCTGCGCGTACACCAACTCGATCTCCTGGTCCTCGCCAACGCAGCCGCTCCCCACACAGGTCAATCCGCGAGTGGTGTTCGAGCGCCTGTTCGGCGACGGCACCAGCCCGGAAGAGCGCCTGCGCGGTCGCAAGCAGAACGCCAGCATCCTCGACTCGGTGACACGCGAGCTCGGCACCTTCAAGCGTGATCTGGGAGAAGGCGACAAGGCACGGCTCGATACCTATGTGGACAACATCCGCGAGCTCGAACGCCGTATCCGCATCGCGATGGAGAACTCGGTGAAGGAACCCGAAGGCGATGTGCCCTTCGGACTTCCGGAGAGCAAACACGAGCACTTCCGGTTGATGTACGACCTGATGGCGCTCGCCTTCGAGGGCGACATCACCCGTTCGGCGACCTTCATGCTGGGGCGCGATCTGAGCGGCACGAGTTTCCCGGAATCTGGATTCAACGGCGGTTGGCACGGGTCATCGCATCACGGCGACAAGCCGGAGAACGTGGCGAACTACGCGAAGGTCAACCGCTATCACGTGCAGAACCTGGCGTACTTCTGCGACAAGTTGAGCAAGATCCAGGACGGCGACGGTACGGTGCTCGACCATGTGCTGATCTACAAGGGCAGCAACATGGGGAACTCGCACCGCCACGCGCACGAGAAGGTGCCGGTGATCCTCGTTGGCGGCATCGACGGCACGTTCAAGGGCAACCGCCACCTCGTCTTCCCGGACAACACGCAGCGCACGTCGAACATGTTGCTCAGCATCCTGTATCTGTACGGGATCGGGATGGACAAGATCGGGACGAGCACTGGGCGGTTGCAGCCGTTGGAGATGGTGTGAGGCTGTTTGCGACCTGCCTGGTCGTCGTGAACCTCGGTGTGTTGACAGGAACATTGTCCGCGCAAATCGGAGGGCGGCCGGCGCGACCGGTTGTGATCCCGCCGCAGGGGGCGGTCCGGCAGATCATCTTCAAGAACTGCTCGTCGTGCCACGGCATCGACGACTACGCGTTCAACTCGCTCGACCGCTCCAGTTGGGATGCTTACATCGACAAGCAGCATCAGGGACTCGACGTGACGCTCGCGGGGAAGGACCGCGAGTTGTTGCTGGACTGGCTGGTCAGCAAGTTTGGTCCCACGACGAAACCCTTCCCGCGCGCCTATGTGGCCCAGGAAGTCACGACGTTCTTCTCTGACGCGGATGCGGAAGCGCTCTTGAAGCGCAGTTGCACGTCGTGCCATGACGCGGAGCGCGTCAACGCGGCGCGATTCAGCCCCGACCGGTGGCGCGTCGTGACAGTGGACATGCGTGAGCGCGGCGCGAAGCTCGAAGATGACGAGCTCGAACGTCTCGTGGAGTGGCTCGGACGCACGAAAGGAACGAACCCGAACCAATGAGAGTGGCCTGGGCGATCCTCGTCGCGCTGGTGCTCGGGGCATCTGCCGCCGCGCAGACGACGGCTCCGGAAACGCCGGAACTCGTCTTCACTGGTGTGTCGGCCAACGTCGTCGAGCCCGGTCAGAATGTCCGTATCCGCATCTTCAAGTGGTCCGACGATCGCGAGCGGCAGCCGATGATTGCGGCGCTGGACCCGCCACCCGCGCCAGCGCAGGGCGAGGCCGCAGCGGGCCGTGCGGCTCGCGCTGGTGGAGCCGGACGAGCGGGCGGGCGTGGCCGCGGACGAGGGGCACCGCCCGTGCCGCTGACGCCGGCGCAGGCGCTTGCCGGCGCGATTCGACGCGCGCCGACCGTTGGGTACGTCTGGACGAACGATGTGACCGGCTACTCGATCAAGTACGCCTATCGGATACCGCTGCCCGATGGCAGCGAGCGGATCGTGCTGGCCATCGATCGGCGCCTCGGCACGCATGTCGCGGCGTGGCAACCGGTCACCACGCAGCCAGCGACGGACTATCCGTTTACCGTGCTCGAGATGCGATTCGACACCGGCGGTCTCGGTGAAGCGCGCACATCGCTGACGACGAGCGTGATCGTAGACAAGCAGGCAGGCACGCTGGCGCTCGAGAACTATGCGGGGGCGCCGGCAATCCTGCAGAAGGTGCGAAAGACGTCATGAAGCATGTCATTCGATGCTGGTTCCTCGTGCTGGCTGCCACCGGTACGGCCGCCGCGGCGGGCAGCGAGGTGGCCGATGCGGCGATGAAGCAGAACCGCGACACCGTTCGCCAACTGCTGCAGCGCAAGGTAGACGTCAATGCGCCGCAGGTGGACGGCACGACGGCGCTTCACTGGGCCGTCCGCGCCGACGACATCGAGATGGCCGATCTGCTGATTCGTGCCGGCGCACGAGTGACGACTGCGAACCGCCAGGGTGTGGCGCCGTTGCAGCTGGCGGCGCTCAATGGCAGCGCGCCGATGCTCGACAAGCTGATCAAGGCCGGCGCCGACCCGAACGCTCCGCTCACGCAGTTCAAGGACACGGCCTTGATGATGGCCGCGCGCACCGGCAAGACGGACGCGCTCAAGGTGCTGCTCGAGAGCGGTGCCCGGGTCAACGACAAGGAGACGTGGGGCGGCACGACCGCACTGATGTGGGCTGCGTCCGAGCGGCATCCCGCCGCCGTGAAGCTGCTCCTCGAGCAGGGCGCCGACGCGAATGCCCGATCCAACTTCGTCGGCCCGGCCAACGGACGCGGCTTCGAAGGCCGGACGCCGGTGGCGGCGCAGACTGGCCAGAAGATCGAGGAGTTCGCGAGCGGCTGGATGACGCCGCTGATGTTTGCGGCGCGCGAAGGGGACGTCGACTCTTCGCAGACACTGCTCGATGGCGGCGCCGATGTGAACGCAACCGCCGGTGACGGCAAGAGTGCCCTGAGCCTGGCAATCTTCAACGGCAACTACGCCGTCGCCTCGCTGCTCATCGACCGCAAGGCGGACGTCAACAACACCGACACGCAGCGCTTCACGCCGCTGTTCTGGGCGGTTGACCGCCGCAACATGGAAACGGCGCCGAACTTCCCGTGGATGGTGACGGAGGATCCGCTGCCGCTGATCAAGAAGCTGCTCGATGCCGGCGCCAACCCGAATGCCCTGGTCAATAACACGCCGCGCGCGCGGATGCGCGCCGGCTCGCCACGCATCGTCTTTGCCAGCGCGCTGATGCGAGCGGCATTCTCCGGTGATCTCGAGCTGGTGAAGCTTCTGCTCGAGTATCGCGCCGATCCCAAGGTCATCTCGAGCGATGGCGAGACGATGGTCGAAGCCGCCGCGGGGCTGGGCTTCATCCAAGGCTACAGCAAGGGCAAGCTGCCAGCCGAGCGTCTCGAGGTGGTCAAGCTGTTCGTCGAAATGGGCGGTGACGTGAACCAGGCCGACGATTACGGCATCACGCCGCTGATGATCGCCGGCAACATGGGCGATACGGCGATCATTCAATATCTGGTCGACAAGGGTGCCGATCTCGCGGCCTACGATCTGGGCAAGAAGAACGACGGGGCGTTCGGCGCCAGCGTCGAACCCCTGATGCCCGTCGACTATGCGATCGGCGTCGGCACTTTCGTGCCGAACAACGCCGTGATCATCCATGAGGACGCCGTCGCCCTGATGTTCAGCATGATGAAGGAGCGCGGCATCACGCACACCACGTCTGAATGCACACTGCGCGGCTTCACCTGCGCGCAGGCCAACGTCGACCCGAAGTTCGCGACGCCGGCGGAGATCCGGAGGATGCGCGAGGTGGCGATCGGGCATCAGGTCGAAGGCATCACCGGGGGCCTCGAGGCGAAGTAGGGCGAGGCTGCGCCATCCGGACCTGGTGGTATCCTGCAGCCTGACGCAGGACCTCATGCGCCTTAGCACCTCAATCGCCTCGGTGCTCGTCCTCTACGCCGCACTCGGTAGTGCCAGCTTACGAGATTGGTTGCCGTCCGCTACGGCCCACGCGCAGGACGCGCCCGTGTTCTCCGCCCGATCGGATCTCGTGGTGCTGGATGTGCTGGTGAGAGACCGCAAGAACGGGTACGTGACAGGCTTGACGCCCGACGCGTTCACCGTCGAAGAGGACGGTGTCCGACAGACGATTCAGTTCTTTGCCGAGAGCGACGCTCCTGCGACTGTTGGACTCCTGATCGACAGCAGCGGGAGCATGACCAAAGCGGCAGAGGCCGTGGTCGCCGCGGTTACCACATTCGTCGAGACGAGCAATCCGGAGGACGAGATCTTCGCGCTCACGTTCAACAATCGAGTGCGTCAGGTCCTGCCGCCTGGCACGCCCTTCACCGGGGACGCCCAGGTCTTGAGCAAGACTCTGACACGTGCGTTCAAGCCTTACGGCCCCACCGCGCTGTACGACGCCATCGCCGAAGGATTCGACTACCTCCAGAAGGGCACACGCCAGCGGAAGGCGCTCATCGTGGTCAGCGATGGGGGCGACAACGCCAGCGACGCCACGCTCGAGCAGATCGTTGGCACCGTGGAGGCTTCGAGCACGGTTATTCATACGATCGCACTGGCCGTTTCCGGCGAGCGTTCCGCCAATCCCAAACTCCTCAAACACCTGGCTGACACGAGCGGCGGAAACACCTTTCGGTCGGGAAAGCCCACGCAGGTCGCGAGTGCATTGCGGCTGATCGCTCATGACATCCGCAACTCGTATACCATCGGCTACGTCCCGACGAACACGGCACTGGACGGCAGTCTGCGGCGGCTCCGGGTGACCGCCGAGATGAAGGGGCACCGCGGACTTCGCGTGCGAACCCGGCAGGGGTACGTCGCCAGGTAGCGGCCCGCATCGACCACGATCCTCAGACAAAATAGGCCATGCGCGATTTCACGGAGTTAGTACCCGGCTACTCGAATAGCGAGCAGGCCTATCGGGCGGTTACGCTGCGCCTCGCACAGGCGCGGGTCACCATCGACCGGCAGTTGCGCGATGTCCTCAGGGAGGTGACCGAGGCCGCGGCCGAGGCATTGCGGGTCAGCCGCGTAAGCGTGTGGTTCTTTCTCGACGAGCGGCGCTCCATCCGCTGCGACTATCTCCACGAACCGCAACGTGGCGCCGTGTACGAGGGAACGCTTCTTCATGCCTCGGATTTCCCCGTGTACTTCAAGGTGCTGGAGAGTTCGCGTGTGGTCCGGTTCGTCGACCGCGACGGCGATCCGATGTCGGAGGAGCTGCGTCATTCGTATCTCGCACCGCTTGGCATCACCGCCATGCTGGACGCTCCGATCTACCAGGGTGGCGAGGTCCTCGGCATCGTGTGTCACGAGTACGTCGGTAGCGCCCGGGAATGGACCGATCCCGAGTGCGAGTTCGCGGCGTCCGTTGGCGACATCGTGGCACGCCTCTACGCCGAGGCCGCGCGGTTGCGGGCGGAGAAGCAGCTCGGGCTCGATCGGGCGCAGTTGATGGAAGTGCAGCAGTTTGCGGAAGTGGGCCGTCTCGCTGCCGGCGTCGCGCACGATTTCAACAACGTGCTGACGGCGGTCTTCGCCTACGTGGACCTGGTGAAAGCCGAAGCGAAAGACGAGAAATTGAATCGCCTTGCGACCGATCTGGCGGGCATCCTCAATCGAGGGCGTGATCTCACCCAGACGCTCATGACGCTCGGGCGGACGAACGGCCACCGGCCGCGCGTCGTGAGTCCAGCGGACCTTCTCTCGTCGTCGCTGGCGCTACTCCGTGGCGCAGCCGGCTCCAAGGTGCAGGTCGAGATTCACGCCGCAGTCAGCGTCAGTCGCATTCTGATCGATCCGCTGCAGCTCGAGCGCGCGATCGTGAATCTTGTCGTCAACGCTCGTGATGCGATGCCGGCGGGCGGCGTTGTCGCGGTGGAGGTCCGGGAAGAGGCGATTGGCCAGACCGCGGACCATCAAAGCACTTTCGTGGTGATCGAAGTGATCGACAGCGGCGAGGGGATGGACGACACGACGCGCGACCGCATGTTCGACACGTTTTTCACGACGAAAGGAACCCGGGGCAAGGGCCTTGGCCTGGCGATTGTGAATCAGGTGGTCACGCTGGCCGGCGGGTTCATCCAGGTGGACAGCGCCGCGGGGCAAGGGACGCGTGTCCGCCTCTACTTGCCGAGGATTGCAGCAAGTGAATCAGGCGCCGCCGGCGTGGGTCAGGACTGACTTGCCACGTTCGCGTCACCACGACGCCAGCAGCACGAGCGCGACCCAGCCGCCGTGCGATGTCGCTCGCACGCGTCGCATCCCGAGACGGCGGTAGGCGTCGTCGACGTCCTGTTCGACCGACGAAGGGATTCCCGAGAGCACGAGCTGACCCTGACGCCCCACACGCCGCACGAGCGCCGGCGCCATCTCGATGAGCGGGGCGGCAAGCACATTGGCAAGGACGAGCGGCCACGTGCCGGTTACGGTGTCCGGTCCGCCGTGTGCGAGTTGCAGCCGTTTGCTCATGCCGTTGATGCGCGCGTTCTCCGCGGCAACTCGCAACGCACCCTCATCGACATCGATACCGAGCGCTCGCGGCACGCCCATCTTCAACGCCGCGAGCGCCAGCACTCCCGAACCAGTCCCGACGTCGAGCATCGCGCCGGGACGATCGATCGTCACCGCTTCCTCGAGCGCTTCGAGGCACAGCGCCGTTGTCGGGTGATGTCCGGTGCCGAACGCCTCGGCATCGATCAACTTGATGGCGTCGGCTTCCGCGTCGTGATCGGCGGGCACAATGCGAAAGCGTCCGATGTGGATCGGACGAGGACTCAGGAACCAGACAGAACCGGCGTCGCGTCCTTCGGCAGGTGAGACCGACAGATCGCCGACGCCGAGCACGCTCGCGACCTTCTCCGGAGCGATGCTGTCCGGCATCAGCGCGGCGAGTCCACCGTTGTGCGAGCTCTCGGCATCGATGGCGCCGAGCTCGATGAGTCGATCGAGCGCATCGTTGGCGACGTTGTGGATGTCTACGCGGTACGGCACGTCACAGCGTAACGGTGAGTGTGACCCTTGTTCATGCGCGCTCGCGCTGAGCGAGCCGTATCTCGGCAGTGGTTTGAGCTGACAGGGACTGCATGGGAAGGGACCGACAGCGCGTCCCTTCCCACTTGTCGATGTCAGTCGGCGGCGAAGCAGTAGAGGAGTCCAGCGCCACCGGTCTTCACCAGCGACGGCTGGCTGCAGCCGGCAGAGGCGTGCGTGGCGTTCCACGAGGCGCTCGCACCGCCGAGCCGGTCGTGGTGCCCGACGATCGTTCTGCTGGTATCGTCGGCGCTCGTCCAGTTGTTGCAGGTCGTCACCTGTGCCGCGCCCGGGAGAGCACGGCCCATCGAGTCCGAGCCGGTGAGGATGTCGTGCTCATTGGGCTTGTCTCCGACGCCGTTCACCTCGGCGCCCTTCTCGTTGAGGGCCGTCGGCTTCCGGATGTTGTTCCGATCCAGGTGCAGATCCTCGATGTTGGAAGCGATGAGCTGTCCCTTGGCGTTGAACCAAGGTCCCCGGCCGATCCGATCCCGTGCGTTGACGTTGGGCGTCGTGCCGGCGGCGGTCGTGCTCAGGTAGGCACGCCAGGTTCGGCTCCCCTGCCCAGCTGCAGCGGCGAGCTGTTGGCAGTGCTTGTCCGCTCCAGCGAGTCCGCCCAGGTTGCCGCCGTTGCCCGGGCCGGCACTGGTGATGAAAAAGCTCATCGGCGGCGCCGGCTGCTGGGGCTGCGCTTGCTGCGCCTGCAACGACGTCACTCCGGCGAGCAGAAGCGCGATGGCGATCGATGTCAGATGTCTCTGCATATGCGACAGTCCTTTTCCCCGGAGATCAGTTGAGCCTTCACTGGACCGGCTCGGGTGACCTCCAGCGTAATGAAAGTGCAAGAGCGTGGTATGTGTTTGGCACGTTCCGCGGGGATGCATGTCGCGCCCCGCCGGCCCGACAGTAGTAGACTTTAACAGTCACGCGGGCGTTTACCGTAGGGACCCGCCAACGGAGAAAATAATGAAACGTTTCATCTTTGGAGGCCTGACGGCGTTCGCCGGTGCCGCGATCTTCGCGACCATCGGTCTATCCGGCCAGGGCACCGTCGATTCGGCCGGGGTCATGACGTCGGATGGTGGTGTCCCGGCACTGGGTAGCTACAAAGTGCCGAAGACGCCGTGGGGTGAACCAGACCTGCAGGGCACGTATAACGCCAACGATCTGCAGGGCATTCCCATGCAGCGCGCGGAATCAGTTGGCACGCGCTACCGCTTGAGCGACTCCGAATACCAGCAGCGCGTGGCGGCGCGGGACCAGAACGTCGCCAACGACAACAGCGATGAGTTCAGCCTTGAACGCGCAGAGGAGTTCGAGAAGAAGTTCGGGACCGTGGGCGGCGCCGTATCGCCACCGCCACACTGGCTCGAACGCGCCCGGACGGTCAGCCGTGTGGCGTCGTACGTCATCGATCCTCCGAACGGACGCATTCCGGCGCTGACGCCGGCCGCGCAGGAAGCGGCTCAGCAGCGTCAGCAGGCGCAGGCCGCCCGCCGCAGGCAACTGAACGGCATCGAGGCCGAGTGGACCACCGATCGCAGCAACTACGACCGTTGCATCAGCACCGGCGTGCTGCAGTCGATCACCCCGAAGATCTACAACTCCGGCAGCCGCATCGTGCAGGGGCCGGGCTGGCTCGCGTTCCAGAACGAGATGATCCACGAGACGCGCGTCATCCCCACGGATGGCCGCAAGCAGATTGGCTCGGGGGTACGGAACTGGATGGGCACGTCGGTTGGGCGCTGGGAGGGCGACGTGCTCGTCGTCGAAACGCGAAACATCAAGTCCAATTCACTCGTCAACCAACAGCCGTTGTCGGAAGATGGCGTGCTGATCGAACGGTTCACGCTCGCCGACGCGAACACGCTCGACTACCGCATGACGATCAACGACCCGAAGGTGTACACCGCGCCGTGGACGCTGCGCTTGCCGATCCCGCGCGAAGAGAGCTACGGGTACTTCGAGTACGGCTGTCACGAAGGCAACTACTCGATGCCCAACCTCCTCGCTGGTTCGCGCGCAGAAGAGAAGCGCCGTGCCGAGGCGGCGGCCCGTGGTGAGAAGATTCCAGAATATGTCGAGCCACCGGCTCGCGGCGGTGGTCCCGGAGGCGCGGGTGCCGGCGCCGGCGGTGGCCGCGGCGGTAATCGGTAGCAATCCTTCCCG
>JALDXQ010000081.1:0-30920 GCA_032156805.1 Acidobacteriota bacterium | reverse complement strand
GGCGTATTCTCCACCGGCAAGCACTCGTTCACGATTCACTGCCTGACACCCCCCTCCCGCCCCGGTACCCGGACGATGAACGTGGAACCGCGGCCGGGCTCAGCCACGACATCGACTGTTCCGCCATGTGCCGTCACGATCGCGCGCACCAGGCTCAAGCCGAGCCCCAACCCGCGCTCGGCCCGACTCTGGTCGCCGCGGTAGAGCCGATCCCAGATGTGCGGCAGGTCATGAGGCGCAATGCCGACGCCGGTATCGGCGATATCGAGGCGCACCCCATTTCCTTCCCGGCGCGCGCCGATCGACACGCGCCCGCCGGACGGCGTGTATTTGATGGCGTTGTCAACGAGATTGGCCAGCACCTGACGCAGACGCCTGGCATCGGCCGGCACGGTCAAACCTGCTTCGACGTCGGTCGACACCTCGATCTGTTTGTCCTCGGCGACGTTCTCGTACAGCTCGACGACATCAGAGACGGTGTCAGCAACGGATACGTCAGTGACATCGAGCCGCATCGTCCCGGTCTCGGCCTCGGAGATGTCCATCAACGTATCGAGCATCGCGAGAATGCGCTCGGATTCTTCGAGGCTCGTCACCAGCGCCTCCCGCTGCACCTGCACATCGTCGGATTGCAGCGCGCGCTCGGCGACGCCCCGCAGCCGTGTCATCGGCGTTCGCAGGTCGTGCGCCACGTTGTCCAGGGCATGCTCCATTCCACGGATGAGCGTGGTGATTCGGTCGAGCATCTCGTTGAACAGTGCACTCAGTTCATTGATGGCGTCCTGCTCCGGCCGTACGGGAACACGGGCATCGATTCGACCGGTGCGGATGATGCCGCGCACCGCAGCAATGAGTTGCCGGATCGGTTCCAGCGTCGAGCGGGTTACAATCACGCCGCCCACGAGCCCGACCGCGACAATCACGAGAGAGACGATCGCCAGTACCGTCCGGTATCGAGCCAGGAGCGCCTCCCGGCTCTCACTGCTCTTCCCAACCTGCAGCAACGTACCGTCAGCAAGACGCGCGGACGCGACTTCGAGCCGGGCCGATCCGGACTCAGACAGGATCTGCTCCAGGCCATCGAGACCCGTCAGACGATCGACATCGAAGTCGTTCCACGCATACGGAGCGCTGAGGAGCAGCGCCTCCGACCGGCCTCGCACCACGCGGACGAACAGGCGCTCTTGCCGTCCTGAGCGCTGCTCGATCTCGACGGCATCTGCAAGCGAGGACAGGCCGCCGGCCGAGTATCTCTGGGAGTACTCCCGTAACGTGGAGACCACGAGCTGACGGTCGCGCTCGGCCAGTGACGCTTCCAGCAACCGGTAGGTCAGCAACACGATCGCCAGCGACGTGATGACGAAAACGATGGCGTACCACGACGCGAGACGCAGGCCGATTCGTGCGCTCGGCTCCTTGTCCGGCTGGATCGGCGAAGCCTCAGCCATCAGCCGGCCTTGAGGACATACCCCACTCCTCGAACGGTATGGAGCAGCTTGGGCTCGAAGTCGCGATCGATCTTCTCGCGCAGTCGCGACACGAGCACGTCGACGACGTTGGTGCCGGGATCGAAGTTGTAGCCCCAGACATGCGACAGAATCATCGTCTTGGTCAGCACCCGCCCCTGGTTACGCAACAAGTACTCCAGCAGTCCGTACTCACGCGGGCGCAGCTCGATTGGCGTCCCCGCCCGTTCGGCACGGCGGCTGAGCAAGTCGAGCGACAGATCGGCCAGCGACAGCCTGGTCGGTTCCGTCTGGCCCGTCGATCGCCGTACGAGCGCCTGGAGGCGCGCCAGCAGTTCGGCAAACGCAAACGGCTTCGTGAGGTAGTCGTCGCCACCGGCCTGCAACCCCTTGACGCGATCGTCAACGGTTCGCCGTGCGCTGAGAATCAATACGGGAGTACTGACGCCGCGCGCGCGGATACGGTCGATCAAGGCCAGGCCATCCAGGCGCGGGAGCATGACGTCCACGATTGCCGCGTCGTACCCTCCCTTCAGGGCGAGCTCGACGCCCCGCTCTCCATCGGATGCCACGTCGACGACGTGGCCGGCTTCCGCCAGGCCTTTGCTGACGAAGTCGGCAATCGTCGCGTCGTCTTCGACCATGAGCACTCGCACGATACTGCGAGTGTACGGCGTCACCCGAACGTTCGGAAGCGATCTGGGATCCGGACTCTGGGCTATAGTCTCTCGACCAGTGAGACACTTCGCATCGGCTCTCCTCGCTGCGACCGTCTGCGGCGCGCTCGCCTTGCCTGTTGCCGCTCAGTGGATACGCTATCCGACTGCCGGCGTTCCGCGCACGCGCGACGGCAAGCCGAACCTGACCGCGCGTGCTCCACGGGCCGCGGATGGCAAGCCCGATCTGTCAGGGGTGTGGCAGAACGATGGCTACGGTCCGCAGAGCCAGGAGGGAGTCGGCCCGACACCGCGGACGGTGTTCTTCGATCTCTCGCACGGCATGAAGGGCGAACGGCCGCCTTATCACGAGTGGGCTGCGACGCTGGCGGCGCAGCGGAAGTACGACGAGGCCAAGGACAATCCCGACGCGCGATGCCTGCCGCTCGGCCCGCTGCAGATGATGGCGCACCCGCTGCCCAAGAAGATCACACAGTCGCCGGGCCTCGTCGTGATCCTCCACGAGCGCAACATGGAGTTCCGGCAGATTTTTACCGACGGACGAAAGCTGCCTGACGATCCGCAGCCGTCCTGGTATGGCTACTCGACCGGACGCTGGGAAGGCGACACGCTGATGATAGAGACGATCGGGTTTCGTGACGGCTTGTGGGCTGACTTCTACGGCAGTCCGCTCACCGATCAGGCGAAGATGACCGAGCGCATTCGCCGGCCGAATTACGGCACGCTCGAAGTCCAGGTGACGATCGACGATCCGAAGGCCTACACCAGACCCTGGACAGTCAATGTCAACCAGCACATCGCGCTCGACACCGATCTTCTCGAGTATGCGTGTCTCGAAAACGAGAAGGACGTGCCGCGCCTGGTCGGCAAGTAGCGGGCGGGAGCTATTGAGTGGTCACGCGGTCGATGAGCCAGATCTCCTGCGTCACCGCCAAGTAGAAGCGACCGGCAACTCGGCTTGAAGTGCCCGCCGCGGACGAGGCCGATCCCGCGAGCCGCACGAGATGGTGTGACGTCGACGCGATGTGCCGCCGCCTACGACGTTGCGAGTGTCGCCGTCGATTCGCTCGCGGATTCTCGCCGGTATGTCAGCTCGACACCGCCGGCCCGGATCGAATCGCCATCGTTGAGGTCGATCAAGTGCGAGGCGGCGGAACCTTCGACGACAGTCCCGTTCTTGCTGCCCAGGTCCTCGATGGTGGCGCAATCACCGGCGATCACGACGCGTGCGTGACGACGAGAGACGGCGGGGATGTCGAGGCACACTTCGGATTGCGGTTCGCGTCCAATGATATTGACACCGTCATGCAGGGCGTACCGCCGTTGCGGGCTGACGAGCCAGTGCACGATCGCCGCCGTTGCCGGCGCCGGCAACGGCGTGTCGTCGAACGCGTAGCCGACACCGTGCGCCGTCCGGATCATTGGCAAGCCGTCACCCCGAGGAAGGACCCTCCGTAGTTCCTTCACCAGACAGGTCAATGCGGCGTCGGTGACAAAAGTCTCTGGCCACAGTCGACGATGGAGGTCCGTCTTCGACACGACGCGCGGCGCCTCGTCGATCAGGATCTTGAGGAGATCGAACGCCTTCGGCGTGAGGCGAAGCGGCCTCCCGTTGGCCGCACAGACCAGCCGCCGCTCCGCATCGAAGGAGAGATGGCGGTAGATCATCATCGCTACCTCGCGGACTGCCAGCTCTCCATCACGGTAAGGACCACCTCCTGATGATCCACCCGCTCGATGATCAAGAAGCGCTGCCCGTCGGGAGCTGGCGCATACGAAGCGCCGGCGCGCAGCACGCGCTCGTCAATCGAGGGGCGAAACAAGCGCACCTGTCCCTTCACCTCGAACGTCGGCGTCAGTGCAAGCGACGCCGCTATCAATGTTCGGTCCGCGTCCAGAAAGAACAGCTCCTGACCATCCGCGCGCCAATGGGGATCCTCCCCGCCGTTTTCGGAGACGCGCCACCGCACCTGCGGATTCGGAAAGGTCGTCACATACACCTCGCGACGGCCGTTCTCGGCTGACGCGTACGCCAGCCATCGACCATCGGGCGACACGCGGCCATGCGAGCCATCGACGAGCGTCGTCGGAGTCGCGCCCGCCGAGAGCGGCAGCGCCCACACGGCGCCGTCCCCGTGGAAGAGCACGTATCGTCCATCGGCGGTGACATCGCTCGGATACTTGGTGGAAGGTAAGAGTCCCGCCAGCAGGCGGCCATGATCCGGGCGATCGCGGGAGCGCCAGAAGATGTGCCAGGGCCCCTCGCGGGCCGACGCATAGATGACCCGATCCCCATCCGGCATCCAGACTGGAAAGAATGCGCCGACGGAGTCAACGGTCATACGTTCGCTGACATCACGCTCCAGATCGTGCACCCATACATCAAGTTTCGTGGTCTCGGCGTGTGCCTCGGACACCGCAAGGGCGCGGCCATCGCGCGACAGCGCGACGTAACGAAAGGCGCCCGTGCGCTCGAACGCGTCTGGCCGGGAGACACCGCGCCGATCGAACCATCGCAGGCGATGACGCGGCGGCGTCGTCTGCCGGAACACGATCGACCGACCTGCAGCGGCGAAAGGGGCGAGGCGACCGCCTTCTCCCGGCACCACTCGCGGGGCGATCACGACTGGCGAGCCTGACAGCATTCCAGCCTCGACATCGAAAGGCTGAGCAACGAGCGTCACGTCGCGGACGAACAAGAGATACGCGCGACCGTCCGGGCCAATACCGTAGCTGACGTTGGAATCATCCGGGAGAAGCCGGCGAGCCTGCGTCGGATTGTCCAACGATGCGATGAAGATGCCTCCACGGTCGGGCTGCGTGCTGCGAACGAGATAGAGGAAGCGTCGCCCGTCCGGCAGGAAGATCGGGTGCTGGTGGGCAAACTCGCCGCGTTCTTCCGCCAGCGATGTGACGGTGGTAATCGTGCCGCCTCCTGCCGCCAGCCGTGAAAGCCCGCGCCTGTCGGAGAAGAGTATCGTCCCGCCCTGCCCCCACGTTGCGCCGTCGGTTGCGGGGCAGGCACATATCGTCTGCGGAGCGCTGTCGCCCTGGACCGCAAACACCTGTATGCCGTCCGGTCCTGCCAGCCCGATGAACCGACCGTCGGGTGACCAGAACGGGCGTCCCAACTGCCCGGTGTGAAGTCGGCGCGGCGTCAGGTCGCCCAGCTGTTGCACCCACGTTCCCCGGCTGTCTGACTCGGTTCGATAGGCGACGTAGCGACCGTCGGGCGACAATGATGGATAGGGCTCCATCGTCACCGGGTTGAATTGCGTGCCTTCTGGCGAGTGGATGACGTACGACTTCGCTTCTCGGCCGGGAGACTGGCCCCACGAGAGCGAGCCCAAGGACGCCGCAACGACGGCCAGCGCAGCCACCGCCAAGGTTCGTCCTCCCGCGGAGGCAACCCGCGGCTTCTCAGTCTCGAACACACCTTCAAGTGCCAGCCTGACGTCGCCGATATGACGAGGGCGATCCGCGACTTCCTTGTTCAGGCAGCATTTGATGAACGCAAGGGCCGTTGCTGGAACCTCCGCCGGCAGGCGCGTCCAGTCCGGCTCCGACGTGAGCACCGCCGCGAACGTCGATGCCGTGTCTCTACCTGGAAACGCACGCACACCGGTGAGCATCTCGTAGACAACGCAGGCGAAGGCCCAGATGTCGGTGCGGTGATCCACTTCGTGGCCGCGCGCCTGCTCCGGGCTCATATACGCTGCCGTGCCGACGGCAACCGCATCGGGCGTGATCGTGGACGGAAGGCGATCGTCACAGGAAACCAGCGGACGAAGCACCCGTGCCAACCCGAAGTCGAGCACTTTCACCGTTCCGTCACGCGCGGTCTTGATGTTGGATGGCTTCAGATCGCGATGCACGACACCGTGATCGTGCACGGTCTCGAGCGCCGACGCGACCTGCACGGCGATGTCCAGCGCTTCTCGAACACGCAGTGAGCCAGCGGCCAGGCGATCGGCGAGGGTTGGCCCTTCGACCAACTCCATGACGATGGCGTGAACGCCGTCTGCGTGCTCGACGCCGTGCACCCGAGCGATGTTCGGATGTTCGAGCGAGGCAAGGATGTGCGCTTCGCGTTCCAGCCGTAATAGTGAGGCACGGGCCGAGTCCGACGCATTCGGCGGGTCCTCGATGACTTTCAGCGCGACTTCCCGCCTGAGCTTGGTGTCAACCGCGCGAAAGACATTTGCTGTCGCGCCCCGACCCTCGAGCGGGCGCAGCTCGTACGCGCCGATCCGCGTGCCAGTGCGTAGTGCCATCGGATGTTCTCGCAGGCTTCGCGGGCACGGATTATACGCCCGCGATCCCTCGAATCGCTCCTGAATCCCTCATGACTCGCGGCGCCGGCCTTGCCCATCATCTCGAAACACGGCCCATCTTCTCCGGCGGAGGCAGTCATGAAGCAACAAGGGGTTTCTCGGCGCACGGTGTTGAAAGGCGGTGGAACGGCGTTGGCCGGGCTGACGATGGTGCGGGTTGCAGGCCCGGTCGAGGCCTTCCCCGGACCTCCTGGACAAGATCAGACGATCGATACGTTGGATGATCGCGACGATTCGTCACAGGCCTTGCAACGGTCCAGCGGGCAGGTCATCCCGTGGCTGGATCAGCCCCCGCCGAGTCCACTCCCCGCAGACTTCGTCGGAAATCTCCTCGTATGGGAGGAACTCGCGTCGAGGCAGACACCCGCTGACAATTTCTTCTACGTGAACCACTACGGGACGCCCAGTAATCTCGGTGCAGCGGCATGGCGCGTCGACATCGGGGGGCTGGTCCGCCGGCGCCGCTCGCTGACGTTGGCGGACATCCAGGCGCGCCCACGGCACGAGGTCGACTTCACGTTGGAGTGTTCGGGGAACCACGGCATCGGATTGGACTTCTTCATCGGCGGAATCGGCAACGCGCGCTGGGGAGGCGCGCGCCTCGCTCCGCTGCTGGAAGAAGCCGGCATCCTGAAGAAGGGCACGGAGGTCGTCTTCTGGGGCGTCGATCGCGGCCAGGTGACCATTCGTGACAACTCCGGTGTCGTGAATGGCGGGACAACCGGAACGACCCTGCCTGACGGCGCGGGCGGATTGGATCTGACGATCACAGAGCAGTTCGCGCGCAGCATGTCTCTCGAGGAAGCGCTTAGCCCTCACAATCTGCTGTGCTACGAAATGAATGGGGCGCCACTGCCGCCCGAAAACGGCTTTCCGCTGCGTCTCATTGCGCCGGGTTGGTACGGAGTGGCGAACGTCAAGTGGCTGACACGAATCGAAGTAACCGATCGTCGTCACGCCGGGCGCTTCATGTCACGAGACTACGTGAGCATTCGTGAGGAGCAGCGCGCAGGCGAAACGCTCTGGACGTTTGCGACCGTCGGTCGCTACCGTCTCAAGTCGGCCCCCGCCAAAGTGACGCGATTCGGAAGCAGATACACGGTCATGGGTGCGGCGTGGGGCGCACCGATCGCGGCCGTGCAGGTTCGTGTGGACGATGGACCGTGGCGGGCGGCCACCCTCTACGGCCATCCGCCGCGTCCAGCCAGCCGAGGTACAGCCTGGAGGTTCTGGACGTTCGACTGGGGAAGACCAGCGCCTGGCGAACACCGCATCACATCGCGGGCGTTCGACGTTCACGGTAACGTGCAGCCGGCACCCAACGATCCGTTCCTCGCAGCCAGACGAACGTACTGGGAAAGTAACGGGCACATCACTCGTCGGGTGGCGATTGCGTGAGTGACGCTGCCGGCCTGGCTGCTCTTGCCAAAGCCGGCCTCGAGAACGTACCCCAACGGACGCTCGGGCTGATACATAGCAGTTACATGGAACGAGTTCTCGAACCCGAATTGATGGACGATGAGCGGCAGTCCATCGCGTACGCGAAGGCAGACTTCAGCGCATCGAATCAGTTCTTCGTCGACAGCGTGATTCGAGAGTTCCCGGATCATCTTCACCGCGCCCTCGATATCGGATGCGGCCCCGGAGACGTTGTGATCAGGCTTGCCCGTGCGGTGCCCGGTCTCCACGTGACGGCCATCGACGGATCGGGGCCGATGATCGGGCTGGCGCGTGACGCGGTCAGCGCCGCGGGTCTCGGTGATCGCGTCAGGCTTGTCCAGGGGTTCGTGCCGGGCGTCTCTCTCGAGCGCGCAGGATTCGACGCCGTGCTCTCGAAGGACTTACTGCATCACCTGCCGGATCCTCTGGTGCTATGGAATGAGATCACGCGACTCGGCCGGCCGGGTGCGGCCATCTACGTGATGGATCTCGTCCGCCCCGACAGTCCTGAGGCGGCCCGCCGAATCGTGGATGCCGTCGCCGCGCAGGAAGATCCGATCCTGCGCGAAGACTTCTACAACTCGCTGCGCGCGGCGTTCACGATCGACGAGGTTCGCAGTCAGCTGGTCGCCGCCGGATTCGACTTGAACGTCACCAGGGTGAGCGACCGGCACATGCTGGTCAGTGGACTCACTTCACCTTAGACTTCGCCTTCCGGCGCTCGGCCCAATATTTCTTCATGCGCTCGGACACTGCCTTCTTCTCATCCTCGGTCATCTTCCGAACGCGGCTGCGGACTTTCTTGAACGCCTCACGAGCGGCGCGGCGCTTTTGCGGCAATGCGAGCTCGGGGAACGTTCGCTCGATGGCGATGATCTCCGCGCGCAACTGCTTCAACATGGCCTCGGCGCCGGTCCTGGCCAGCTCGCGAAGCCGTTCTGCACTCAGTCCACCTGGTCCTTTGGGCACGTGTGTGTCTCCTCTATCTCTGAATTGCCTGAAACTGCTTCAAATGGTGGATGTCATGTCCTGCCATCTGCGCCATGATCCACCCGACTGTGAGCTCTCCGTATTCGGGATGCGAGAACGCGCTCTCGAGTTGCGCCGGACCCAGGCGTTTCCACATCGCCAGGTTCAGTGCGCGGAGCGATGTATACGCCGCCAGCGCCGTGCGCGCGTCGGTGGCGCCGTCGATCGGCATCCAGTCGTCCTGTGAGAACGCTTGGGCCGTATACCCAGGCTGCGTGAGCGCGAACCGTGCGCGCGTGCCGAGCGCCAGCTCGGTTTGCGCGAGATGCACGAGGATCTGCCGGGCGCTCCACTTGCCCGGCGCATACGACTTCTCAAAGGCGTCGTCGTTCCACGTTTCCACCAGCCGCCGGATGCGGTCAGCTGTGTCGGCGAGCGCTTCGAGCGGCGCTCGATTGCCAAGGTCCTCAGCGTACGGATTCGCAGCAGCCATCATCCGATCTGTGATCGAATGGCGACCCAGGTCAAGTGCCCACGTCAGGGAATGATCGCCACGGCGCGGAGCGGTGCTCCACTCCCGCCACCGATCTTCATGGGCAACGCGATGATGTAGGCACCGGTTGCAGGAAGCCGGTCGAGGGCCGTCAGGTTCTCGAATGCCGGAATATCCTGCTCGTAGAGCGCGCGATGCGTCTCGAACAGTGTCGACTGGCCGTAATCGATGCTCGCGGTGTCGATGCCGATCGCCCGAATCCGCCGGTTCGCCACGATCCAGCGCGCCGCATCCGGGTGTAGCCCCGGAAAATGCAGGTTGCGGGCGCCTTCCTCGCCGCGCAGTGTCGTCCCCAGGTAGCGCTCGGCGCCCGGCCATCGCTTCCAGAAGCCGGTCCGGATCAGGACAATCGCATCCATCGGAATCGCACCGTTCTGCTGCTCGAAGCGCTCGAGGTCGCCGATCGTCACCTGGTAATCAGCATCTTTCTCGCTTTGCTGCGTGACGTCGATGACGACCGCCGCACCCATCAGTTGCTGGACGGGAATCTTGTCGACGGTCAGATGCCCTTCCGCGAAGTGGACCGGCGCATCGATGTGTGTGCCGCCGTGTTCCGACGTGAAGAAGCTGTTGGCGGCGTAGTAGTACCCCGCCGGAGTGATGCCGTCGGCGTCGCGGCGGAGCTGAAACCCTTCGGCCGTGGGCCAGTAGATCGCCTGAGAGTCGTAGGTATGTGAGAGATCGACGAGTTCGCCGGTCGGGAATACTGCGCTCTGCGGCGAGCTCGAGCATGCCGCCACCAGGAGCGTCAGGAGGAACGGCATCAGCAGCATCAGTTTCATGGCGCCACATTAGCAGGATCCGCACTTGGAAATGCCGCACGTCCGTCCCCAATCCCTTGAAGTATGACCCCGCGCGCTCAGTTAGAAACTGAGCCAGGCAACGTTTACTCGTACACGGAGGCAAAGCCGCGCTTTCGCGTCACCGGACGTTCGACTTCGATTCCGTTTCTGTTTTCCAATTCAGACGTCGTACCTCAACTTGAGAACTTCGGAGGGCCGTATGCCGCCAGATGTCCAGACGGGTGGCGCTTCCAATGAGCGGAAGATAGGTGTCTGGTTACTTTTGCTCTGGCCCGGCGTTAACCACTGTGAGTCGGTGAAGTTCCTGCCATCTCGACGCTTCGCGGCGCCCGCGAGGAGGGATATGCTAGCCACGGCCGCCCTCGAGCTATTTCCCTGGATGGACCAACGCACACCACACGACGGCGTGACGCCGGTTGCAACGGCCGCCCCAGCGACCGCCGCCTCGTCGTTTGATCTGGTCCAACGCGCCAATGCCGGCGATCAGCAAGCATTGGATACTCTCTGCGCCCGCTACCTGCCGAGGCTCCAGCGGTGGGCACACGGCCGCGTGCCTCCCGCCGCGCGCGGCGCCTTCCAGACGCACGACCTCGTACAGGACACGCTCATACGGGTCATCGAACGTCTGCCCCAGTTCGAACCCAGGCACGAAGGCGCGTTTCAGGGATACGTCAGGACCGCACTCTGGAATCGCATCCGTGACATCGCCCGCCAGTTTCAACGAAAGGGAGGGCAGGCGCCGCTCGACAGCGAGATCGAGGGACACGAACACTCACCGCTCGACCTGGCGATCGGCCAGGAGACCATCGAGCGATACGAGGCGGCACTCGAGCGGCTACGGCCGGAAGAGCGGGATCTGATCATCGCGCGCATCGAGATGGGACTGCCCCACGCTGAAATTGCCGCGATGTTCGACAAGCCGAGCGTGGCGGCAGTGCACATGGCCGTCAGTCGCGCGCTCGTCAGGCTGGCAGAGGAGATGGCGCATGAGCGGAAACGATGACAAGCCGCTGCTGTCAGCTGCCGGCCAGATCTCGAGTGGCGTACCAGTGGACTGGAACAAGGTCCAGGATCAGGTCAGCACATCCGACGAGGCGGCGGTAGTCGAGGAACTGCGCTCGCTTGAACGTTTCGCGCAGATCACCGAGGCGATACCCGCCACGTGGGGCCGCTTCCAGATCGTCAGCGAGATCGGACGCGGGACCTTCGGTACCGTCTACTGCGCGATCGACCCCACGCTCCGGCTCGAAGTCGCTCTCAAAGTCATCCGCTCACGCATCCCCGGCATTCCAATCGATCAGGACAAAGCCCTCGACGAAGCGCGGCGCCTGGTGAAAGTGAAACACCCAAACGTCGTACGCGCCTACGGCGCAGAGTTGATCGACAACGAGGTCGGCCTCTCGATGGAACTCGTCAAGGGCCAGACCCTTGATGAAATCGTCACGCGCCAGGCCCCGTTCAGCGCGAACGAAGCGGCCGTGATCGGCATCGACGTGTGTCGAGCGCTGGCGGCGGTACACCGCGCCGACATTCTCCATGGCGACATCAAGGCTCACAACGTGATGCGCGAGCAGGGCGGGCGCACCGTCCTGATGGATTTCGGAACCGGCCGACGATTGCACCGCGAGCCGGCGCGTCCTGGCAACGACTTCGCCGGCACGCCGCTCTACATCGCTCCCGAGGTGTTTGCCGGGCGTCCCCGCACACCAGGCTCGGAGATCTACAGCCTCGGCGTGTTGTTGTACTTCCTGGTGACAGGGTCGTACCCGATCGAAGGCGATTCACGCACGGTGATTGAACGCCTCCACGACCAGTCGGCCCGGCGCAAGCCGCTGCGTGACGTCAGGCCGGACTTGCCCGACGTCTTCATCCGTGTCGTCGAACAAGCCACCGCCGAAAGCCCCGACCAGAGATTCCGATCGGCAGGCGAACTCGAGGCGGCCCTCGTCCGGGTGCTCGCTCCTGCAAGCGACGTCGCACAGACCTGGCGAAAGCTCGCGCTTGTCGCCGCATCGATCGCCGTCGTCGCAACCGCCTGGTTCACGGGCAACAGGATGCTCACGCAGCGGCCACCCGGCGAGGCCGTGACCATTGCGGTCAGCCCGCAGGAAGCCGTCGCAAGCACACCGACACCAGGGACAACCTCTTCAACCCCTTATCGAATCGAGTCGGCTTTCTATCGCGAGACCGGCGGACGCGTCGAGCGTTTGCGGCCGGGCGCCAGCCTCACCGCGGGCGACGCCCTGTCCCTCCAGGTCCAAACCTCGATCCCGATGTACCTCTACGTCGTCAACGAAGACGAGCAGGGTGAGTCGTACCTGCTCTTTCCGCTCCCTGGCCATGCCCTGCAGAACCCGCTTCCCCCAGGGCAACGCCACCGCCTCCCCAATATGCAGAACGGGGAATTGCTTTCGTGGCAAGTCACCAGCAGCGGTCGCCGCGAACACTTCCTGATCGTGGCCAGCCCGGAACGGTCGACGAACTTCGATGAGCTCTTCGCGACACTTCCCCAACCCGCGCGCGGGCGTCCACTGCACAACGCAAAGCTCTCGACCGAAGCCCTCGGCTTACTGCGCAGCGTCGGCGGTCTCGTCGCCTCACCAGCGAAGGTCGATCGACAACTTCGATTGCTCCCCGAGTTTTCAACGGCATTGAGTGAAGGCGAAGAGTTGGCGAGCGGCGTCTGGATCCGTCACGCCACGTTCATGAATCCTGACAAGTAGCGGTCCGCACTGGCGGACGCCGCGCGTTCACTCCGATCGCACCTGCTGCACCAGGCGCTGCAGGCGCAGGTAGTGCGTGCCGCGCCAATACACCCGCGCACAATCCCGGCACCGCTTGAACGCACGAAAGCGGCGATACACCCGCGGCGGCACCAGCTCCACGACCTTCCCGCGCGCGATGACCGCGAGCGCACCATTGCACGTCATACAGCGAGTGAATGGCCGGAACGCCCGCCTCAGCTGCAGCGCCTCGACGAGCTCTGCGAGCTGCTGCTCCGGCTCTCGCGAGCGAAGCCATTGCCCGCGGACGACCGCCTTGCGCTTGAGCAGCCCCACGTCGCGCGTGAGCAGGACCCGTTTCTCTCGTGACGTGATCTCGGCAAGGGCCGCATCATCGAGCCCGTTGCCGTAGCGGGTGTCGAATCCCAGCAACCGCAGGAAGCGCGCCAGCGTCCCGAGGTGGACATCCGCGACAAATCGCGGCGTGCGCAGCGGCCGTGGCCTCAGGCGATGGAGCGGTGTGATATCGAAGCGCTCGAACTCGGGGTACACCGCCACGCGCTCGCCGCCCTGAAGCAGACGATCGAAGCGGACGGAGCGGCCATCGACCAGGATCAGGTCGATCTCGGTGTGCGGCACGCCCAACGCCTCGATCGCGTCCTTCACCGAGGGCGTGCCCATTATCTCTTTCGTGATCGTCCGCTTGCGCTGCCCGGCCGGAAGGTAGTCGTTGAGCTCCTCGTAGAAGCGAAATTCACACGTGCACTGGCATGCACGTTTCCTGTATCGCGCGCGTGGTGTCGAAGTAGACCTGCGTGTAATGCTCATTGCGGCAGTAGGGACGCACCGCCAGCAGCGGCGCAACCGACGTCCCAACGAGGTTGAACGACACAATCTCCACGATCGGCTGCGGCGTGTCCAGCAGATGCGGGATCTGACGCAGCCGCTGCCGGAGGCGGCTCGTGACCGCCTCCGAATCCATCGCCGGCAGCAGCTGCACGGTGATGTCAACACGACGGAACGGCGTGGCGCTGAAATTCTGGACGTTGTCCGAGAAGAGCCGATTGTTGCCCACATAGGTCACGACGTTCTCCGCCGTGATGACCGACGTGACGAACATTCCGATCTCGCGCACGGTGCCGGTGATGCCGACAGCAGCAATCGTGTCGCCGACCTTGAATGGTCGGAAGACGAGGAGGAACACACCCGCGGCGAAGTTGGACAGGAGTCCGGCCCAGGCAGCGCCAATCGCCAGACCCGCCGCTGCCAGCAGTGCGGCAAACGACGTCGTTTCAATGCCGAGCACGCCAAGAACGGCGATGAAGAGCAGTACCTGCAGCAGGATTCCGGTGCTCGCCTCGACATACGAGACCAGCGTCGCATCAAACTGCCGCAGGCTTAGAAAGCTAGTGACGCCGGTGCGGATGAGCTTGATGACCCAGCGGCCAATCATCCAGAGCGCCACAGCGCCCAGAAGTTTCCAGGCCGTCGGGATCAGATACACACGGGCAAAGGCTTCAGCTTGGGAGATGAACTCTGGATCCACGAGTGCGAGGCCGACGCATGGTAAGTGCCAAGTCTCTGAGTGCGCTCTGAGTCCACCAGAAGCCCGACGCTGCCTGCGTAAAACTGCGGACTATCGATACGCTGCTGCTTGAATGCCGTAGAGCTGCGAGTACTGACCGCCCTTTGCCATGAGCGCTTCATGCGATCCCACCTCGACGACGCGCGCGCCATCGAGGACCACGATGAGATCCGCCATCCGCACCGTCGAGAAGCGGTGAGAGACGAGAATCGTGATCCGGCCCTCAGTACTGTCACTGCGGACGGCCGCCGCATACCGCTCGAAGAGGGCGTGTTCGGTTTCCGCATCGAGCGCGGCAGTCGGCTCGTCGAGCACCAGTACGAGTGGCTCATCGCGCATGAAGCCACGCGCCAGCGCCAGCTTCTGCCATTGACCGAAGCTGACATCCACGCCTTCGGGCCAGCTTGGGCCGAGTTGTGTCTCGAGCCCTGCCGTGAGTCGCACGATCACATCGTCTGCACCAGCGCGGTTCACGGCGGTCACGACCGCGGGCTCGTCGTCGAGCCGCGGAACGTCGCCGACACCAACAGTGTGACGGGCCCTGAACTCGAAGCGAAAGAAGTCCTGGAACGCACCGGCGAGTCGCGCGCGCCACTCGGTCGGTGGAATGCGGGCAAGGTCCGTGCGATCGATGAGGATCCGTCCGTTCGTGGGCTCGTACATCTTGGCCAGCAGTTTGACCAGCGTAGACTTGCCGGCGCCATTCTCACCGACAATCGCCACGACGGATCCCGCCGGCACTTCGAGATCGATATCGTCCAGCACGCGACGCTCGGTCCCCGGATAGGCGAACGACACGTGCTCGAAACGAATACCTTCAGCGAGCCGCGCCGGAGCATGCTGATCCGCCGACGCGACGAGCGACTGCGCGTAGTCCTCGAGCCACGCAAGACGACGGGCGGCATCCATCCAGATTCCGCGCAGGAAGCCGATCTCCCCGACGGTCGCCCCGACGTAGTACGAGAGACGAGAGCCTGCCGCCAGCGTCAGCAGAACGTCTCCCGCCGATGCGCCGAGACCGTAGGCCACGAACACGATCGCGCCGACGTAGCCGGCGCCGAAGACTGCCCACGCCGCTGTGTGCCAGACGGCTGATCGCGAACGAGCCGCCGCAATGCGGCGGTAGGCGAACTCCCACGCCAGCCGTCGCTCCTTGACCAGGTGGGCGCCGATTCCCGTAACGCGGACTTCCTTACCTGCGGGCGCGGTCGTGGCGACATCAAAGAGGTGGCGGGCGAGCCGGTTGGCCTGCGCCCCTCTCTCAAAGGCGCCCCGTTCAACGGCCGGACGCCACGTCGAGGTCAGCACGGTCGGCAGCGCGCACAGCGCAAGCAGCGCCAGCGCCGGATGGATCGACACGAGCAGTGCGATCGTGATCGCAAGCCGCAGGATCCATGCACATGTCGTGAAGAGCGACATGTACATGTGATCCAGCATGAAGACCTGGTTGCGCAGGACGGCGAGGCGATCCAGGTATTCGGGCCGCTCCTGGTGCGCAATCGTGGCGATGGACGCCAGCAGCGTCGCCACGTGCGATTCGAGCGCGATCGTCACCTTGTCGCGGAACCGGCGCTGCACACGCGTGCTGACAGTTGTCAGGAACCACGTCAACGTCGCCGAGACGCCAAGCGCGACGGCGGCGAATCTCACGAGCGACCAGTTGCCTGCGAGCGCGCCCTCGCCGAGCATCTTGAACCACAACGCGAGCAGCGCATCGGGCAACGCCGACAGCAGTGCGAGCGAAAACGCCGCGACGATGAGGGTGGGCTCGTGCTGGTAACCGAGCTTGCACAGGCGCCACATCGAGGACAGGCCGCCCGGCAACTCGTCGCGCCGGCGCGTGTCAGGCGAGGACGTCATAGCTCCTCCCCTCCTCGTCCTCGGCCGCGAAGCGCTGCGCCTGCAGATCGAACATCGTGCGATAGCGTCCGTTCAACGCCATCAGCTCGGCGTGCGTCCCGAACTCGACGACTCTTCCCTTCTCGAGCACGCAGATCCGATCGACATGACGCACGGTCGAGAAGCGGTGCGAGATCAGGATCGTGGTGCAGTGACGCGTCGCCGCAAGGATCCGCTCGAAGATCTCGGCTTCACCACGAACGTCGAGTTGTGCCGTCGGCTCATCGAGCAGCACGACGCCCGCGCCTTCCTTCACCGCGCAGAGCGCGCGCGCCAGCGCCACACGCTGCCACTGCCCACCGGACAGATCCGTCCCATCGTCGTATCCACGCGCCAGCACGGTGTCCAGCCGCGCGAGCCGCGCGGCGCCGGCCGCCTCGAGCGCACTCAAGACCACGTCATCGGGCGCCCCTCTCGGCGCCACGTTGTCACGGAGCGACAACTCGAAGCGCGTGAAATCCTGAAAGACCGCGGCCAGCCGCGCACGCCACTCAGTGAGGTCGAGCTCGCGTACATCCACGCCGTCGACTTCGATCGCACCACTCTGCGGGTCGTAGAGGCGGCACAGCAGCTTTGCCAGCGTTGTCTTTCCCGCGCCGTTTTGTCCGACGATCGCCAATGACGAGCCGGCGGGAATCGTCAGATCGAAACCATCGAGCACTGGTGCGCCGCCTGGATAGGCGAACGAGACCTCGCGAAAACGAATCTGCCGCGCGGGAAGACCTCTCGCCGATCGATCCCCCGCCACCAGCCGGCCTGCCGCCGCCATCGCGGGCTCGAGGCGATGAACCGCGGCAACGGGTGCCGAAGCGCCATCGGTCGCCCAGTTGATCCCGCCGAACGCGATCATGGACGTGCCAACGACGCAGCTGCCGTACGTCACGAGCTCACCGAGACTCAGCGCACCGTTCGCTCCAGCCGACACCATCGACCAGAGCACGATGACGTTCGCAGCGGTCACGATCAGAAGGCTCCAGACGAGCGGCCGCTCGCGCAGGCGTGTCGCGTCGTACTGGAGCTTGTGCAGACGTGTCCGTCGGGCCACGAAACGCTCGATGGTCCAGCGGACCAGCCCGAAGAGCCGGAGTTCCTTGCTTGCCGGCGGATCGACCGCGAGACGGTAGGCGTAATCAGCGTCGCGCTGCGCGCGTCGCACTTCATCGGTATTCCGGTCCTGCCAGACAGCACTCTCGCGCAGGAGCCAATGCGTGGCGAGCCACGCCAGCACCAGCAGCGGCGGAGCCCACCACGAATAACCAAACAGGATGGCTGCCGATGCAAAGCCACCGACCATGCCGACCAGGCCGCCCGCGATGAAATCCATCGAATACGAGAGCGGCGGCCCGGTCATGCCGAGGTCGAAGTCGCGCGCGACCGTGAGGTCGCCAATGAGCTTCGGATCCTCGAGGTGCCCCATGCCCTGCGGGCGAACGCACGCAGTCGTCAGCCTGTCGTAAAGATAGGCCGCCGTGCGATCGCCCAGGTTGTGACTGAGCGCCGTGTGAATCGGCATGAGGACCTGCAGCAGGACGAACGTGATGCCGACCACTGCCAGCGGACTGGTGAGGGAGGCGCCCTGTTGGACTGCCGCGACGAGCACGCCCATCGCGACCGCGAAGATGGCGGGAAGCACCCCGCGAAGCAGCAGCACGGCCCACCATGCGAGGGCGAGCGTGCCGTCGGCTTTTGGCAGCGCGGCAAAGAACCGCCATTCCTGGCGCTGGAACAGACGTTGGAGCACAGGCCCCTCCGGCCAATGACGCGCGCTACAGGCGGCGCGAGGACCAGTGGATGGTTCGAATGTGCCAGGATCCCTCGTCGCGTGTCAGCACCACGAGCTGCGCACTGACGAAACTCACCGGGTTGCCATCGAAAGTGCCGTTGTATTCAGTGGTGGCGATTACCCATGCCGTGTTGCCCGCGAAGGTCACGCGCATCGGATCGCGCTTGCCGTTCACCTGGCTCTCGAAATCGATGTCTGCCGGCAGGTGATTGGCTTCGTACTCAGCACGAGTCTCGAGCTTGCCAGACTCGAGAAAGACGGCATCGGGAGCGATGACGCTCATCGCCGCAGTCGGGTCACCCTTCTTGATGGCTGCGTAGAACGACTCGACGACCGCAATGACTTCGGACTCGTTTGGCGGCGCCTGGGCCGGCGTACACCCCATCAGGGGCAACGCAAAGGCTACCAGCACACCCCGAGCGAACGCTTGTAGACGGCTCATGGTAGACGGACATCAGGATAACCCCTTTCGTAGCCCTGCCGCCGCGATCGGAGACTGGGCGATTGGGCCAAAGTGCCGCCGGCATTCCGTCAAATGGTGGGGCCAATGAACCTCGAGCGCACTAAAATCGTCCTCTCGATTCACACACCTTGCCCGCGCCGCAGATCCACGACCCCCGTGTTCGCTATGCCATCTTTGCAATGTGGCTCGTTATCGTGGGGGGCGCCCTCTACCTCTACTTCTTCCAACGCGACCTGGTTGAAGCCCAGTTAAAGAACGCGCTTTCGACTTCGACTTTCATCGCCGCGACCATCTACGTCCTTTTGGGTTCGCTTCGCGCCCTTACGCTCGTGCCGGCCACGTTCCTGGTGGTAATCGCCATACCCTTCTTTCCTCCGTGGCTGCTATTCCTGATCACGCTGCCGATCATCGGTATCTCGTCTGGCCTCATCTACGGCTTCGCCGAGATCCTGCATATCGACGAAGACTTCGAGCGGAAGTATCCGAATCAGATTCGAAAGCTGACGAACCTGCTGCAGCGACACCAACTGCCGATCATCATTGGGTGGAGCTTCCTTGTGGTCCTGCCCACCGATCTCCTCTGCTACGTGTGCGGGACCCTGCGCATCAATTTCACGAAATTCATCACTGGGGTCCTGATCGGGGAAGGAGCGGTCTACGGGATCTACATCTATTTCGGGGATCGCATGCTGAGGGGAGGGCCGTAAGAGCCGGCGGCTGGCGGCCGTCCTGAGGCATAATCAAGCCCGTCTGGACGGGTAGGAATCCAGGGGGGCTTTGTGTCGCTCACCTTGCAGAGTCGAGATGTCGGGGATGTCACGGTCGTCACCTGCAGCGGCCGGATCGTGGCAGGTGAAGAATCACGGTCGTTGCAGGCCTATCTGGATCGACTTCTTCGACAGGCGCCGCACGTACTCCTTCACCTGGGAGGAGTGGAATTCATCGACAGCGGCGGTCTCGGACTGATCGCCCGATATCTCACACGCGCGCAGGAAGGACAAGGCACGCTCAAGGTCTGCGCCGTCTCCGCCAAGATCGACGACGTCCTCAGGATCACACGGCTCAAGTCGGTGTTCCAGCCGTACGAGACCGAAGCCGACTCGATTGCCGACACGTATTCGTCGAGCAAACGTCACGACACCTCGCTCGACGATCCCGACGTGCTGTGCGTAGACGAGTCGCCCGATGTCCTGACCTATCTTCGCGAGTTGCTCAAGGAAGCAGGCTATCGCACTCTGACGGCCGCCAACGTGCCGGACGCGCTCATCCTGCTCAAGGCGACACATCCGAAGATCGTCGTCATCGCCGCCGAACTGCGCTCTGCGGTCACTGGGGCCGCCGAGGAATTCAACCGGCTCGCAAGCAACGGCGCGGTCGTGGAACTCCCGCCCGGTTTCTCCGGGCAGGACGCCGGTGAGGCAGCCGAGCAGGTGCTCCAGGCGGTGCGCGCCGGCGGTACGCGCTAGACCACGAACGGCCCTTTGGGATCGCGCGTGTCGGGCGGCTCCTTGATCGGAACGGGAGGTGGCTCCGTCGGTGGCGTCTCCGGCGTGTCATCGTCCTTCCGATCGCGCTCATCGTCGAGCGGATCCTCTTGCGGACGGGGCGGCTTCTGCGCTGCTTCGTGCGTGCTCATGGGGATTCCGTGAATCAAACTCCGAGCCAGGCCGTGTCACGCCTGTTGCCGCATGACATTTGACAGTCAGCAGGGCGGCGCGTATATACAGGCCATCTCAGGGAGGGTCGCCTTGACGAGGATTTCACATCTTCTCGGCGCGGTCGTAGCTGCAGTCGTGCTGGTTGCCCCATCCGTGCGCGCGCACCATTCGTTTGCGGCGGAGTTCGACGGCAAGAACTGCCGCGACTTCACCGGCGTTCTCACGAAACTCGACTGGCAGAATCCCCATGCCTACTTCTACGTGGACGTGAAGGACGCGAGCGGACAGGTCGAGTCGTGGTCGTTTCAGACGTATGCGCTCATCACGCTGCGACGGGCGGGAAACGATCGTCAGCTCTTCCTCGACAACATCGGCAAGGAAGTGTTCGTGCGCGGCTGCCTCGCCCGGAACGGTCGAAAGAACTATGCCGCGGCCGGCACGATGAAGTTCCCTGACGGAGTGTTGCGTCAGGTCGGTCAGCTACAAGACTAAGGAGCCAGGGAATGGGACGCCTTCTCCGTACCGGCGTGGTCAGCGCCGCCGTGCTGACGCTGTCGTCAGTCGGTCACCTGCCTCTGCTCGCGCAGCAGCAGGAGTACACGATCAAGGTCATGCCGCCGGGTGGTCCCGCGCCCAGGCTGGCAAACGGCCGGCCCGACCTCACCGGTCACTGGCTGCCGAACAGCGCCGGCCAGGGTGTCAGCGGACGTTACGGCGTCGATCCGGCTGCGCGCCTGCAGTTCGATCCGAAGGTCACTCCCGAGGAGCCGCCTTCGTTGCAGGCCTGGGCCGTCGAAAAGATCAAGTCGATGACGCCAACGGAGGTGGAGTTGTCGAAGTCGTCGGTGAACTGCATGCCGCGCGGCGTGCCGGCCATCTGGCTGCAGAATCCGTACTCCACGATGCTGGTGCACAAGCCGGAGATGCTGGTGCAACTCTACGAAGTCCTCAACAACTTCCGCATCATTCACACGGACGGACGACCGCTGCCGAAGTATCCGGAGCCGCTCTTCCACGGCAACAGCGCCGCGCGCTGGGAAGGCGACACGCTCGTCGTCGAGTCGACCGGCTTCGACGAGCGAACGTACATCATGCCCAACGGCTGGTTCCACAGCGAGGAGCTCCGCGTCGTCGAACGCTACACACGCCCGTCGATGAACTACCTGATCGTGGAAATCGAAGTCCACGATCCCAAGGTGCTCAACAAGCCGTGGAAGTCAGCCCCGCGCCGCTGGACACTCGGCAACGGTGATGTCTACGAGTTCTACTGCACGAACAACAAAGAGCTCGAAGAGCTCGAGAAAGTGCGCGAGCAGGAGCTGCTGAAGAAATAACGTAGTGTCCGGCTTCAGCCGGACCTCAGAAACTCACACTCTTCGCATCGCCCAGGATCATCTCGCGATAGAGCGGCAGCGACCAGCCCGCCTTCTCGAGCGCGGTCAGCCGCGTTTCCACGGCCTTCACGTACGCCTGTTTGTTCTTGTACATCTCCTTGAGCTTCGTCGCCGGGATTGCGATCTGCGCGGTGCTCAGGCCGCACATCTGGTTGGCCGCGTTCTGCCCGCGCGTGGCGATGTAGGGACTGGCGTTCGGGATCACCGGCGTGGTCGCCGCCGGGCGAATCACATACTTCGCCGTCGGCACATCGACATAGGTGGTCCTGATGCCTCCGCGCGGGTTTCCGTTCTCGTCGAGCGCCATCATCGAGCCATCGTTGGATTGATCGCGATCGAGCAGGATGCGCTCGGCGCGCGGCGGCACCGTGCCGACGTCCACCCACTTGAGCAGGTGATCGAGCGCAACCGACATGTACGCCTGCACCGGGAACGTGCTGAGCGGGTCGACGCAGGGATTCGGCCTCATCCTCACGCTGTCACGGGTGTCGATGTGCCCCATGCCTGAGAACTCGTAGAGGCGATACTGCTTTCCTGCCTCGTCGCCGTCCTGCCGATTCGTGATGTTGCCGCTCACCTCGTGCATCGTCGGCACATGAATCAGCGGCACGTCGACGTCACGGATCATCGCGCCGTTGGACATGGGGAGGAACCCGTCGTAGATGCGCTGCATCTGCGGCGTGCGGTAGACCATGTGCGCGGGCAGATAGTTGATCAAAACACCTGCCGTCATCGACGTTCCTGCCAGCACCATTTTTCTCACCGGACCGCCCAGCAGCGTGCCGCTGCGCACGAGCGAGCCGATCTGCGCGAGGATGTCGTTGGTCTGCGCTCCCGTCAGCTTGAGATCGCGATAGCGCGCCTCGTTCAGCGCGACGAACTGCGCCGGTGGCGTCGTCAGGATCTCTACGGCCGCGTGCCCGGACGACATGGTGTAGATCGACGTGAACTCGAACATGTGCGCGGCGCCGCTGCCGTGCATCGCCTCGGCCAGAACGAGTCCGCTGAACCTCGCGTTGTCAGCCGGCTTTCGCACGACGATACGGGTGGTGTAAGGCTCACCGTCGGCGGTCCCCGAAACAAAGTACTCGCGAGCTTCGTACTTGAATGCGTCGAGGCCCTTGCCCGGCGCGAGCGACGGCACTGAGTCGAAGATCGGCCCCGGTCCGGTGATCTCGGCCGACAGCGTCGGCAGGGCAACTGCGGTCGGCACGTCGGGAAGGTTCGACGGCGCCGGTGGCGGACCACCCGCACGGCCACGTCCACCCGGGACCTGTCCGCCAATCTGACCAATCAGAGTGGACGCGCCCAGCGTGAGCGCCAAGGCGGCAACGATCACGAGCCTGCTCATTCGCATCATGACTCCCCCACGAAATGTCGCCGACATGATACGGGCAAACGAACGTTTTGTAGGCCTTACATCGCCTGCCCGTGAAATGGACGCAGCGAAGCGGCGGAACTGATGCACAACGCCGGGTAGCGCTGGCACGTCCATTGCCAAACACCCGCGTGTGATGCTGAGAGCGGCCGAGAAGGCTCGCCAGGAATCCGGCACTCCCCCGCCGGCGCCGTCGACCGAACCCGAACGTCCGCCGCGCACGATCTGGGGCAGCCGGACTTCTCTACATGTCCTGGCCGCATGCGGCGTCGTCGTGATGATCCAGTTCGCCGCTCCACTCCTGCTGCCAATCGTGTTGAGCGTCATGCTGTTCTACATGCTCGACCCGGTTGTCGATGCCTTGCAGCGATGGCGTGTGCCTCGTCTGCTTGGCTCCATCGCCGTCGTGTTCGGCCTGGTGGGAGCGCTGGCTGCGGGCGCCACTGCGTTGTGGCCACAGATCGACTCGGTGTTGATGAAGGTGCCCGAAGGCACCGAGCAACTGCGCAGGACATTCCGTCAGGCTCGGCGAGTCCAGGGCGACTCGCCGCTCGAACGGATCGAGGCGGCAGCACGCGCCGTGGATTCGGCTGCGGCAGAAGCGACACCGACGACCAAGAGCCCGGGCGTGACGAAAGTCGAAGTGCAGCAGCCCTGGCGCGTCTCGGACATGTTATGGACGGGCAGCCTGAGCGCGATGGCGATCGTGGGACAGGCGTTCACCGTCCTGTTCCTGACCATCTTCCTCTTGTACGAGGATGACTCGTTCAAACGGAAACTAGTCGCACAGATGGAGAGCCGCAACAGCAAGCGAATCACCGTCCGGATCCTGAACGACATCGCCACACAAATCGGGCGATTCATCTGGGTGCAGGCGCTGACGTCGATGCTGGTTGCCGTCGCGACGTGGCTGGCGCTCTGGTGGCTTGGGATCGCGGAACCGATGGTCTGGGGCGTTCTCGCCGGCGTGCTGAACATCGTGCCCTACTTCGGACCGATGATCGTCACCGCCGGGCTCGCCATCGTCGGCTTTCTCCAGTTCGGCACCCTCGAGATGGCGGCCCTCGTCGCCAGCGTGGCACTCATCATCACGACCTTCGAGGGGATGTTTTTGACGCCGCACCTGTTGAGCCGCGCTGCATCGCTGAATCACGTGGCGATTTTCCTCGCCATCGCGTTCTGGAGCTGGGCGTGGGGCGTGCCCGGGATGCTTCTCGCCGTCCCGATGCTGATGGTCTTCAAGGCAGTCTGCGATCACGTCGAGGGACTGCAGGGCATCGGGAAGTTCGTCGGCCAGGACGAGAGACCGCGTCACACGTAGCTGAGCCACCAGTCTCGACGCTGTGCCTTCACCGACGCCACCCATCGGCAGAAGGGGTACAGCATCGCAATGACTATCGCCCACACGATGTAGACCACCGGCAGCGAGACGCCATAGCCGCTCGGGTAGAACAAGAAGATTGTCGTCATCTGATCCAGTCGAAAGCCCTGGACCAATCCGAGCAGCACACTCAGCGTGTGAATCAGCGCAACGTGGGCCACGTAAAACGCAAACGGCACACGTCCGAAGATCACGAGGCCGTCCTTGATACGACCGCCAAACCGATCGGCAACCGCGCAAAGGATCGCAGCGGGTCCCAGTGTCATCAACAGGAAGTCGAGGCTCGGTGGGTACTTGGTCGTGTTGAGGAAGTCCATCTTCGTCGCGACCAGGCCACGCTCTTGCCATTGCCAGGGATTGGGATCGCCGTAGACGTCGACCGCCCGGATCACGACGAATGCGGCCGTCAACGCCAGGCCCGCCCTCCACAGGGCGGCGTTGCGCTCGCTCGCGGGTCGCTCGAACACCCCGGATATTCCATACCCGAGGAGCATCACACCGATCCACGCCAGCACCGGATACACGAAGATGAACACGAATGGTCCGGCGCTGATCGACATCTGGGAGTGCAGCGCCGTCCACAACGGCCAGTTCTGATCGAGGAGTGCTGTGCGCGGCCAGACTGGGTCCAACACGTTGTGGCCCGCCACGATGATCACACCGAGCACGAGACACGTGCGTCGTCCCAGCAGTTGTACGGCAGACAGCACGATCATGCTGGCCCCGAGCGCCCAGATCACCTGCATCGCTACAAAGACCTGGCCGCCAAGCTGCGGGATCCCGCCAGGCGCGAACGTGGTGAGCGTCGCGATGACGAACCACTCGACAGCGATCAGCCACAGTCCCCTCGTCAGCAGGAAACGCGCGACGCTTACGGGGCTCCTCCGCGCGATCATCAGGCCGGCACTGACGCCGGCCAGCAACACGAAGACCGGCGCGCAGAAGTGCGTGATCCAACGTGTCGCGAACATGCTGACCGTGACGTTCGGATCGGTCATCGGATCCTGCAGCGCGCCCGCGAGAAAAAAGTCTCGCACGTGGTCGAGCGCCATGATGACGATGACCAGGCCGCGCAGCATGTCGAGCGAGGTCAGCCGGTACGCACGCTGATCGGGAGCGGTGGCCCGAGGCGCACCGCGATTCACCGCCGGGAGAGTAGCAACAGACATGGCGCGGCGACCATGTTCACCTTCCGGGCGCAGACAGTCAAGAAGTCCGGGACGAAGACCAGCGCCCTGGGACAAACATCTCACTGGTCGCGCAACACCACCATCGGATCGACGCGCGCGGCGCGGACAGCGGGCACGGCACACGCTGCAAGCGTCACGGCAGACAGCAGGCCTAGGACAAGGGCAAAGGTCACGGGATCCGCTGCATCGACACCATAGAGAAGCGTCTGCAGCGTGCGCGTGACCGCCCAGGCAATGCCAGCACCAAGGAGCATCCCGACACCCGTCAACACGATTCCGCGCGCCATCACCATGGTCACCACGGTGCGCCAGGTCGCACCGAGCGCAATACGCAATCCAATCTCACGGCTGCGAGCCGACACCAGCTGTGAGAGCAAACCGTAGAGGCCGATCGAGGCGATCAGCAGCGCGAGACCGCCAAACACCACGAGCAGCGTGGTGTGTTGCTGTCGGTCTGCCACTGTCAGGCTGACGACGTCCGACATCGGTCTGATCTGACGAATTGGCTGATCCGGGTCAATGCCGTGGATGACCCGTTGCGCGGCTGCGGCGTAGTCGAGCGGATCGCCGGTCACGCGAACGATGAGATACGAGGCGATGCCTGCGACCTGCGGCGCCGAAACATAGACACCCGGTTTCGGATCCTGCTCGTACCCGCGCTCGAGCACGTCCCTGACGACACCGACGATCGTGAACCAGGGTTCGTCGGGAGAGAAACGGATTCGATGGCCCACCGCGCTCTGGTCGGGAAGGAACTGTCGCGCCAGCGTCTCGTTCACGACCGCTGCGCGCGGAGCCGCGGACGTATCACGCTCGTCGAGCAGACGGCCTTCGGCAGCCCTCACACCGAGCGTGCCCATGTAGTCGGGCGTGCCAACACGGAAGAGGGCATCCGGAATCTGCCCCGGGCGGTCCTGTCGTCCCTCGATGGCGAACGCCCGTGTGTTGCCGATGCTCTGGAACGGAAGCGTCGAACCAAATGCCACGCCGTCAACTCCAGGCTGGGTACGCAGATCAGCAATCGCGCGCTCGTGAAAGGCGGCTCGTCTGGCTGCCTCTGCGTACTTCGGCTGCGGAAGCGCGACCTGCATCGTGAGCAACTGGTGCGGATTGAAGCCAAGCTCGGTGCCGCGCAGATTGGCCAGCGTCCTGAGCATCAGCCCGGCGGCGACGAGCAACACGAGCGTGGCAGCGACCTGCAGGACGATCAGGCTGTCGCGCAGGTGGCGCGTTGTTCCGCTTCCGATCGAACCTCTTGCGTTCTGCTGGAGCGCCTCGGACGTGGAGCCGCGGGAAGACTGCAACGCCGGGCCAATACTGAACAGCAGACCCGTGGCGATCGACAGCACACCGGCGGCGGCAAAGAGTTGCCATCCCCGTATAGACGCAGCTGACAGTTGCAGGCCAGCCGGAATCAGCCGCTCGCTCATGGTTCCAGCCAGCAACGGAATGACCAGGCCAAGCGCCCCACCAACGATCGACAGGCACAGCGCCTCGACCACGATCTGCCGCGCGAGTCGAATCCTGGTGGCGCCAAGCGACATGCGGACCGCGTACTCGCCGCGCCTGGCCCATGCTCGAGAGAGGAGCAGACTCGCAAAGTTCGCGCACGCGATCAGCACGATGGACATCGCGGCAATCATGAGGACGACTAGCTCGATGCGGGTGTCGCCGAGAATGTCCTCACGCAGCGGGACGACCACTGCGCCAACGGTGCCGTTGTCCGGATACTGTCTGGTCAGCTCAGCCGCGATTGACTTCATGTCATCGTCAGCCGCTTGCACCGAGACACCCGGCCTCAAACGCGCCACCACGTTCAGGAAGTGTGAACGTCGCGTATTGGCCGTCTCCGGCGGCAGCTGCATCGGAACCCAGTAGTCGATCTCACGATCGCGAAACACGAACGACTCGGGTGCGACGCCGACGATCTCATGCCGAGCGTCGTTCATGATTACCGTTCGACCGACGATCGCCGGATCGCCGCTGTACCGCCGCTGCCACAGGGCGTGGCTGATGATCACGACGCGAACGCCCTGCGCGTCCTCTGCGGGGACGAAGGAACGACCCAGTTGCGGCTGCACTCCCAGCACGCTGAAGAAATTCGCCGTCACGGCCCGCCCGAGGACCTGCTCGGGAGGACCATCCGTTGTCAGGCTGGCGTTGACGGACCGTGTTGCGGCCAAGTCGACGAACGATCGATTGAGCACCCGCCAGTCGTGGTAATTCCCGGGTGCCGGTGTGTTCCTCGGAAAGCCTGCGGCGGTGGCGTCCTCCCAGACCATGACGAGCTCGTCGGGGTTGGCGTATGGGAGTGGACGCACCAGAACTGAATGGACGAGCGAGAAGATGGTGGCGTTCGCTCCGATGCCGAGGGCAAGCGTGCCTATGGCCGCCGCGGCAAAGATGGGGGTTTTTTTGAGCAGACGGAGGGCGTATCTGAGGTCGGCAAGGAGGTCCATGAGCGTCTTAGACGGGAGGATCCCCCTTGCCGTTCACGCTAAAGCGTCAGCAAACGATCGAAGAACGAGCGGTACTTTTGCAGCGCCAGCCGGAGATCCTCGGTGGAACTCTGGTCGCCGCGATCCCACTGATGCTCGAGGTTGGTGCGCTCGTCGGCGAAGACCTCGGACAACCGCTTGATCACCTGCGCAACCAGCGCGTCCGCCTCCTCGACCGCCCTGCGCGGCTCATCGACGAAGCCAGTCTGGATCGCTTCCCACCGGGTTCGAAAACCGGTTGCCTCATCGACCGCGAACATCGGCAATGCGCGGGTGTCTTCAGGTTCACCCACTCGCTGTCTCGGCTCGTCCGTGGCGGTGTCCATCTTGCGCGCGATGTCGCGTGTCGTCAGTCGCTCCTGGCTCATGATGCCCTCCTTGCGGCGGGCCGAGTGGCCGCCACCAGTTCATCGAACAGCGCGCGGAAGTGCACCATCGCCTGACGGAGATCCTCCGTGCTCGCGCTCCCGCTCTCGTGCCGCGCCACAATCTCGCGCCCGGCGCGGTAGTGGTCGAGGACAGGTGCGTGATCGACCGACAGATCGTCGAGACGGCGATTGGGATCGTCGACCGGGTATCCGCGGCTGCGCATCACTTCACCAATCAGGCGATCGGCTTCGCGAACCGCAGTACGAGGTTCGTCCACGAACCTCGCTTGTACGTTTCGCCATGCCGCGCTGAAACGATCCGCATCCTCGCGTGAGAGCGGCCTGATCGAGAAGGATTCGACTCTCGTCTGACGCTCGCGCAGTTCTCGTTCAGCCTCCGCCGGGGTTCGAGCCGAGTGCAGGACGTGGTCGTACTCGGCCCCGAAACGGGCACGGAGGGCCGCCGTTCTGCGCCGCCTCGCAAACATCCACGCACCGGCGACGATCAGCATCGCAACCACGATGATTGCGATTACTATCAACATGTCGTTGTTCATTTTTCACCTCGTCACAGGTTCAACGAGGGAGTGAGCAAGAGAAATGCCCGAACATGGTCGAGCCACAAGCCGAGCTCGATACCTCCTTGTGACGCACCCGTCATGGTCGGGTAAAGACCTCAACGTACGGTGTCTTCGTTCCGAAGGAGGACACCGCATGCGTCATCAGACAGTCACCGTAGCACTGGCACTCCTGCTCAGCGTCGCCACTGGCGTCGCCAGAGCCAGCTCAGGAAACGACCAGGACGACCGCCAGCGATCGAACTCGAGCGTGGAGCTCGGCCCGAGGCCCTTCTTTCTCTTGAACGAGATGGAAGACGGCAGCTTGAAACGCCAGCTGCAACGGTGCACCGCCGGACCGTTCAAGAAGAGCGACTTCTCGATCGGTCATCGTGGCGCGGCATTGCAATTCCCCGAGCACACGAAAGAGTCCTATGAAGCCGGCGCGCGCCTGGGAGCCGGGATCCTCGAGTGCGACGTCACCTTCACGAAGGACAAGCACCTGGTCTGTCGTCACGCGCAGAATGATCTGCACACGACGACCAACATCCTGGTGACCGAGCTCGCCAGGACCTGCATCAAGCCTTTCACACCGGCGGTGCTCGGCCCGAATGGCGAGGTCGTCACGCCGGCAACCGCTGAATGCCGCACGAGCGAAATCACGCTCGCCGAATTCAAGACGCTGCACGGAAAAATGGACGCGTTCAACCCGGCCGCTCAGACACCAGCAGAGTTCCTCGGCGGGACGGCCAACTTCCGCACCGATCTCTATGCGGGGCCGACCAGCGGGCAGTTGATGACGTTCACGGAAAGCATCGAGCTGTTCAAGAAGCTCGGTGTCAAGCAGACGCCCGAACTCAAGTTCCCGTCAGTGGCAATGCCTTTCAACGGGTTCACGCAGGAGATGTACGCGCAGAAGATGATCGACGAGCTCAAGACTGCGCGCGTCCGGCCGCGCGACGTCTTCCCGCAGTCGTTCAACAAAGCGGACGTGCTCTACTGGATCAAGGCGGAACCAGCCTTCGGTCGACAGGCCGTGTTCCTCGATGACGCCAACACGGTGGCTGACCTGCCGAGCTACGCCGATCTCATGGGCTATCGGGCGGAAGGCATTCGTATCTGGGCGCCCCCGACTTTTGCGTTGCTCTCCCTCGATGGCGCGAACCGGATCGTCGCATCGCAGGCGGCGCACGACGCCAGGCAGGCGGGACTCGACATCATCACGTGGACGCTCGAACGGTCGGGCATCCTCGCCGATGGCGACAACGGCTTCTACTATCAGACCATCGATCCCGCCATCACGCGGGAGGGCGATCTCTACAAGGTGATTGACGTTCTTGCCAAAGAGGTCGGTGTGCTCGGCATCTTTTCAGACTGGGCCGCACCCGTGACTTACTACGCCAATTGCATGGATCTGAAGTAGAGCTTCCAGCCGGACAGCGCCTCGGGCACGCCATTTGAACCTCGCCAGAGGATGAAGTGGCGGGCCTTTGTCTTTGCAATAGTTGCGCTGCTCGTCGCCGGCGGGTCGTCACGCGCCGCCGCGTACTCCGTTCTCGCACACGAAGCGTTGGTCGACCAGGCATGGTCTGACGAGATCGCACCGCTCCTGGCTCGTCGCTTTCCGCGCGCCTCCAGGCAGGGGGTCGAAGAGGCGAGGGCGTTCGCGTACGGCGGTTCGCTCATCCAGGACCTCGGGTACTACCCGTTCGGAAGCCGCTTCTTTTCGAATCTCGTGCACTACGTGCGCTCCGGCGGATTCGTCGCGGCGTTGATCGCCGAGTCGCGTACGGTCGAGGAA
>JALDXQ010000080.1:0-31355 GCA_032156805.1 Acidobacteriota bacterium | reverse complement strand
GAATTGGAGGAGACATCGATCACGACTTTCCCATCGGAATGTCGAGCCCGAGCGTCGGGCACCGGTCAATCCTGTCCTTCATGGTCGACACCGTTGGGGCGGACGATCTCAAGTTCCGCCTGAACCTGATCAACGGCAACGACGTCGACACCCAGGTGGGCACGTACACAACCAGCTCCGGCGTTGCGCGCACTTTTCAGGAAGTGATGAACGGAAACACCATGACTGCCAGCGGAAACACGCTTCGCGTGAGGGTTCTCAGCGGCAATGGCACGCTCGAAATTTCCGACATCGTCCTCTGGTACCTGAAGGAAGTCTAACGTCGACGTTTCACGCGTGTCCTGCCAACCCAGCTCCATGCGCCGAGCGGGATCAGGGATCAAGGGATCCCGTATCGCGTCTCGAGTCGCGCGGACATCAGAGCGCGAGGCCCGATCGGCCGCTGTGGAGACGTGGGGGGTGCCGCCTTCGTCTCTCTATACTTGGGAACTCACCGACTCACTGATGCGGGTGATTCATCGCACACTTACAAGAACGGAAACGACGGCGGCTCTCCGAATCCCACCCTCTCCGCCAAATCTCGATTCGTTGTTTCTATAACTTAACTGGCGACGTGGGTTCGAGTCGCGCATCTCGAACCGCCCTCGACCGACGCATTCCAGAGCGCGCTATCTGGAGCTCTTCTGGCGGGATTCAAGAAAGGCAATGTCCTCGGCATCACCCGGTGTCGAACGCGCCGCTTTGGCGATGCGCTTCAGGCGGAGGAGGTCCTGCTCGGCGGCGATGTCGAACACATGCGTGCGAATCTTTGTTCGCGTCGCATGTTTAGCGAGCTCCGCTGCAGCGAAGGGGAAGTCAAACAGGAGATCGACGCGAAGGCCTGTCGCCGCGTTGAAGAAGTACGCAGTTACCGGCGCATCGACGCGCAGCCGAATGGTCGCTACTCGCCGGTTGCCGAGCGTGGACATCACCTCGCCCATTTCGTTCAGACGTGAGACGAGTTGAAGTCCGTGGTTGTAGAAGAGCCCGATTGTGCGAGCAAGACGGTCGCCCGGGTGCGCGATCACGAAATCGAAGTCGCGGGTCACTCGGCGTGATCCCAGCACCACAAGGGCCATGCCTCCCACGAGCACGGGTCCGAGGCCAAGCTGCCGAAGACCTTGGACAATTTCGCCGACCGTTTGGAGATGATCCGCTGGGTCAGGCATTTGACGATCCCGAAGGATAGATCCCCGGCAAGGGACCGCCGAACGTCCTCAAGCGCCTGACGTTGGTGTCCTTCCCGCGAAGGTCGCTCACGACTGCGGCATAACGCAGATTGTCGACAATGCGACGGGTGGCTTGGATTGACTGAAACCGAGCCTGGCCTCCCAGCGACGCAATGCGTTTCTTATCTGCCGCGGATAACCGTTTGCCGCGAGCCTGTCCCCCTTTGCGGCCCAAGGCTCTGGCCATCTCAGATGTGTTCATGCGCTCCATTATACTTAGCGCTAAGCAAAGACAAGCGTTGTGTGCATCTCCAAGCTCGGCCGACGTGCAACAGCGTGCAGCACGGCAGCTCAAAACTCATCGGAATAGATCGTTCGTGGCAGCCGCCGGGAACAACGGAACGAGCGGCAGTTCCCCTTTCAATGCGCCTCGAACCGCCTCAGACACTCTTTGCACGATTTCGTCCGAGTACTGCGTCTTGTGACACGCCATCGATCGGCGGGACGCCTCGAAGTCTTCCATGGAGAACGGAACTTGGGCGCTGAAATACTTCGCCGACGGGATCAGGAATGACGGCTCTCCGCGGGCCGGGTTCATCGCGCGAAATCCCTCGACTGGAAGCGACACGTAGAACAGACGCTCCGGCACGCCGGGTGCGCCGGCCCGAGCGAGCTGCGTCACGATGCTGCTCACCAGCCGATGATCGGGATGGCCCGTTGCCCCGTCCGGTCCCCACGTGATCACGACGTCGGGCCGGAGCCGTTGCAATTCTTCCTGCAGACGAGCGGCCAGCCGAAAGAGACGCGCCCGATCCTCCATGTAGCTGCCGAGCTGTGCGTCTGGAAACCCGAGCAGAATCGGTGGATGGATCCCGAGCGCGTCCGTCGCGCAGCGAGCCTCTTCGCCACGCACGCGGGCGAGTTCTGGGCCACGCGGGATCGATGTATGAGCCCCACCCTGGGCGCCGTCCGTGGCGATGACCAGGTAGACCTGCGCGCCGTCGCGAGCGTAACGCGCGAGAATCGGAGCTGCGGCTCCCTCGTCGTCGGCGTGAGCAAATACCGCGACCAGCGTTTTGGCTGCGCCCTGGGCCGCTACTGGTGAAGACACCATTGATTCCACAACAGGCACGGCCACGGCGATCAGCTGATACAGCAGCGTGGTGATCGCGAGTGCAGCGATCACCATCGTGGAACTCGCGAACACGACGTCTTCAGGGTTTCTGTTGTTCATGACCTCCTCCTGGAGGCCACGATAACGCCGCCCGAGGCGATTCGGGCTTGAGGAAACCTTGAGGTTTCCCTGATCAGGCGCGGCCGGCGGGTTCGTCCTTCAGAAGAAGCGCGCCAAGCATCGGCCGGCCGGCCAACGCGGTATGCCAGCCATAAGCGGCCAGCGCGATCACGGTCGCCGCAACGAGACGAGACGATGAGGCGTACGGCACTGAGGAGTCGATGACGATCGGCACCAGCGTCAGCAGCACGCTCACAAACGACGCGACCAGCATCGTCAGCAGACCAAACCGGACGGCCACCAGGATTACCGCCGTCTGGACCGCCGCGAACAAGGCGATGTCTGCGAACGATGGAGCGAAGTGATCGGCGGGGGCATTGGCCAGCAACCAGCCCCCGTGCGTGATGAAGTAGGTCACTGTCAGGCCCAGACTCATCGCGACCATCGCGAACGAACGCCGCCGGAGGAGCACGAAGAGCACGAACAGGAGCAGGAACGTCATCATGATCCCGCCCCACACAGGAATGTTCATCACCGAGCCGATGATCCGCGAGATCACGTAGCGCCCGCCGAGCAGCACATCGCTGGACACTTCTATTCCGTCGAAGGGGTTGCTGGAAGCACCAACCGGAAATTGCGGCGCTCGGCCCGACCAGCGCCGCACCAGCGTATGGAGCCCGAGTATCAGTGCATTACCAATCGCGACGAGCACGCCGACGAGCACATCGCGTCCCACGAGTGGATCGCGAATGCGGCCTGCCAGCAACCGGCTCCATCCAATCATGGTTTCAGGCCAGACGCGGCGCAGGTGCGGTTCGAGCGCGATATACAGCAGCCACGCGAACGCTGGGACGAAGAACACGATGGTGGGGCCTCTACTGAGCACAGACAGATCGCCGGTTGCGAGCACGTTGCTCAGCGTGCCGGCGGCGAGAAGGAACATGCTCAACCGCAGGGCGCCGCGACGATCGCCGCGGCCCAGACGCAGATTGCGCAGCGCCAGCAGCAGGGCGGTAATGATGGCCAGCGGTGCCACGGCGGTGCGCATGTAGAGAGCGACGCGCTCTCCCGATGTGTTGCCTTGAATGGCGTCTTCGTTCCTGGGCCGGGTCCACGGCGCAACGATCTCGAAGTACGCGGGCCTCCCCCGCACAGCTGCGGCCTCGATCCGAATGGGCACATCGGGGCGGTCGGGATATGCGCCTTCCCACGCTGCCCGCGCGTCCGCGAAGATCGGTGGGATCCACCGCGGCTCGACGGGCACGAACGGTGCGATCGGCAAACCAGCCTCCGCGAACAGTGCAGTCCAATCAACCGCCGATGCCAGCGCGGACGCGTTCGGAGCGCTCTGGGACGTGTCGATCTGTACCGGGACGGCCAGCAGACTGACCAACCGACCTGTCTGATCGAGCGTCAGCGACACCATCCCGGAACGCGTGGGGGGCGGGTTCAGCGGCGTCACGATATTGGCGCCGCCAATTGGGTTCAACCGCCTGGGGCTCTGCCGGTGCCAGAAGAGCAACGCAGGCGGTTGAGACGAGGCGAGCGCACGCCATCGCGCAGGCGATCGGTCGTGCTCGTCGATAAACCTCAGGTAGTCGATATCGGCTGCATATCCGACGGCTTCATCGGCTGGCGGTTCCGCGTAGCCGAGATTTCGGAGGACGGTGTGCGCTCGCTCGGTCAGGGCCTGCGGGCCGAGCTCGATCCTCGACAACCCGATCAAGTTGACGTCGCGCATGAGTGGAGCGAGGAGGAACAGCCCGATTATCACGCCGGCAAAACAGAGAGCGCCGACCGATGGCGACAGCGTGCCCGGCTCTCCAGCGGCGGCCACCATGTCGGGCGACGGCGTCTCACCGGCGGCAATCGCCGCTGCAAGCAGGTTTCCTCCGGGCAATCCGGCCGCGACAGCGATCGCTGACGGCGGGCGACGTACCGGGTCGGGTTCGAGACACCGCAAGATGACGCGTTCGATGGCCGGATCCAGATCTGGAATGTGGGTCGACGGGCTGGCGGGAAGCGCGCCGCTCTGCGCGCCCGCGCCAAGAAGGGCGCCGTCGACGGTGAGCGCACGCTTGCCCGTGAACATTTCGTACAACACGAGACCCAGCGCGTACACGTCGGTCCGCGTCGTACTCTCGCGTCCTGCCTGCTGCTCCGGGGCCATGTAGCCGGGTGTGCCGGCAACTTCGCGCGTTTCGCGCCTTTGGTCGGTGAGATTCGCGAGACCAAAATCCGCGAGGTGAGCGCGACCGCGTCCATCGATCAACACGTTCGCGGGCTTCAGATCGCGATGCAAAACCTTGCGGTCGTGTGCCGCCGCAAGGCCAGCGCACAGCTGCCGCGCGAGCTCGAGCGCCTTGTCCGATGGCAACCGGCCGATGCGCCGCAACAACGAGGCGAGATCCTCACCGTCGATGTACTCCATCGAGAGGAAATGCTGGCCGCCGGTTTCGGCGATGTCGTACACGCGGCACACGTTCGGATGAGAGACCTGCCGTGCCAGCCGAACTTCCTGATGGAAACGCGCAAGCCGGTCGGCGTGATCGGTGACCTCCTTCGACAGGAATTTCAGAGCGACCGGTTGTCCGAGCTTCAAATCTTCCGCTCGATAGACTTCGCCCATGCCGCCGCGACCCAGCAGGCCAACGATGCGGTAGCGGCCGGCCAGCATCGTGCCGGGAATGAACTGCGCGCCGTCGAGAGCGCTTGACGAAGGTGGCGAAGCGGCCGCCGCAGTCACCGTTGGCGCGTGCGAGCTGTCGACGCGGGCACCGCACGCCAGGCAGAAGCGGCTCGATTCGGGAACATCGCGCCGGCAGGCAGGGCACAGCATCGGATCGGCATGATACTAGTCATCCCGGATGAGTATCGCTAGAGAAAGAGGCAACCTGGAGATGACGCTCTCGTATAATCCGCGAAGCCTTGCAAAACGTGAGTCCGATTGTCGTTGACGTCGGCGCGCGCCTAGTACGGCGGGAGGGCATCGAGGTCCAGCTCGCGCCGAAAGCGTTCGAGCTGCTGCTGATTCTCGTCAAGAGTCGGCCGAATGCCGTCGCGCACGATCAACTGCACGCTGCACTGTGGCCCGGCGTGCACGTCTCCGAGACGAGCCTTGCCGCACTCGTGACGCAGCTTCGCAAGGCACTCGGAGATAGCTCAAGCGATGGTCGCGTGATTCGCACGCTCCATCGCGTTGGCTACGCGTTCATCGGCGAAGCCATCGTCGCCGGTCACACACCAGTCGCCGGTGGGCCCGTGTGCCGGTTGATCTGGCACGGCGAGTCGATTGAGGTACCAGCAGGCCAATCGATAGTCGGTCGCGACCGCGGATGCGCGGTTCAAATCGATGCCGACTCGGTGTCGCGCCAACACGCTCGGCTGAACGTGGACGGACACGGCTTCTCGATCGATGATCTCGGGAGCAAGAACGGCACGTGGGTGGCGGGTGAACGTATCCGCGGGCCGGTGCCGCTGACTGACGGCATCTGCTTTCGGTTGGGATCCGAAACAGTCCGCTTCGAAATCATCATCGACGAGCGGCCGACAAAAACGGCCATTGTTCCGTCACCGCCCCTGACATCCTGAGTGGGGTCCAGCGGCGCTGAGATGGCGCGTGTCGAGGGCTTCTTGCCTCCAATTCACGCGTGCTGGCAGCCGACTTTCAGACACGGGCGACGGAAGCCGAGAACACCGCGCCAGCCAAGTCGCTCTCGAAAGCCCGTTGCGACCAGATCGACACATGGCGACACCGCGTCCGCTCAGGTGTCGCGCAGTATCCGTGCCGGATCGATCCGTGATGCACGGTGGGCCGGGAGCCAACCCGCGAGCGCGCCGACCGCGGTCAGCATGACTGCCGCAGTCACCAATGTGACCACGTCGCGCGGTTGGAGGTCGTACAGAAGGCTCGCGATGAATTGCGATGACCAGACGCTCACCACCGTGCCGATGATCACGCCGAGTGCGACGAGCAAGAAGACGCGCACGAGCACGAGCCGCACGACGCCACCGGGCTCTGCTCCAAGCGCCATCCGAATGCCGATTTCGGCGCGTCGTCTCGTGACCCCATACGACGTGACGCCGTACAAACCAAGACCCGCGAGGAGCAGCGCCAGCGTGCCGAAGAACCCCGTGACCAGTGCGACCAGACGCTCCTGGGTCAGTGAAGCATCGACCCGATCCTGCAGCGGCCGGAACGTCAACGTGAGATTGCGATCGACCGCCGTCAACGCCGCCGCCACCCGAGGTGCGAGCAAGGCGGGCAACCCCGCCGACGAACGAACGCTGATCTGGACCGTGGCCGTCACTGCCGGCGGCCCTCCAGACTCACGTTGTGCCAAGGGTACGTAGACGGTCGGCCGGACTCCATCACGCAGGGAGATGTACACCGCGTCGCTTACGACTCCCACGATCGTCCGTGGCGGAGCCGTGTTGGCTGCGAACAGCACGGTCTCTCCTACCGGGTTCCGGCCGCGCAGGAACTTGCGCGCATACGCGTCGTTCACCAGCGCGACCGGAAGCGCCCCCTGCGCATCCCTCTCGTCGATATCGCGGCCGGCCAGGACGGCCGTGCCGTAGGTGGCGAGCCATCCCGGCGTGATCTCATTGAGCATGATGGTCCTGGAGTTCCAGAACGGGACCGGACCAGGTTCGGGTTCGGGGGGAGGCGCGCCGGGCAGGTCGATGAAGCCAAGCATGTTGCTGCCGCCGACGGGCGTGGCCATCGACGCACCGGCACGCGCGACGCCGGGAACGGCGGCGACCGCCGCGACGAGTTGATGAAAGAACGGCACGCGATTGGCCGGATTGACGGCCGCGCGCGTCACGTCGACATTGACGATGAGTACGCGGTCGGTATCGAACCCAAGAGGCAGCGTCGACAGCCGTGCGAATGTTCCCACCAGCAGGCCCGCCCCCACGATGAGTACCATCGACAACGCCACTTGGACGACGACGAGGCCGCTCGACAGACCTGCCCGCGCGTCCCCCAACGCCTGACGACTCTGTTCTTTGAGCGCGTCGATCGGCGCGACGCGCCTCGCTCTGAATGCCGGCGCCGTCCCGAACACCACGGCCGTGGCTCCAGTGACGGCCACCGTGAATACCAGCACGCGCCAGTCCAGCGGAAGATCCAGCGTCACACGCGTGACCGAAGTCGATAATTGCGCCACCAGCATGGGGCCCGCCCACCTCGCAAACACGAGCCCGGCCACAGCGCCGATGCCTGCGAGGACGAGGGCCTCAACGAGCAGGAGCCGCACGAGACGCCAGCGCGTGGCGCCGAGCGCTAGCCGCACACTCAATTCGTGTCGGCGCGCGGTTGCGCGCGCGAGGAGCAGGTTGGCAATGTTGCCGCACGCGATCAACAGGACCAACGCAACGACGACCAGGGTTGCGAGCAGGGGCTGTTGGTATCGCTGACGCAGTCGCGATGTGCCCAGGGACGCGGGAATGAGCGTAAATGGGTCCTTGAGGAACACTTGATCGGCGAGTCGGCGAAGCGCCGGATCCTGGGCCTCCGGCGGCAGCGTTGGCACGACCGCCTCGCGGATCTGTGGCTGCAGCGAGCGCAGAAGGCTGCTCGCCGCCTCCACCGACTGTCCAGGCTTCAGCCGGACCATGATCCAGAGCGTCCCGTCGATAGCCGAGTCCTTGCCGCGGATCAACTGTTCGGCGGTGATTGGCAGCGCGACGTCGAACGCCCGTCCCACCTCCGCACCAAAGAACCCGGGAGCTGTCACCCCGATAATCGTGAAGGGGATGCGCTCGATGACGAGCGACGTGCCGATCACACTGGCGTCCCCGCCGAAATGGCGCTGCCACATTCCATGGCTGATGACCGCCACAGGGCCATCCGGTCCGCCACCACGCACATCGTCGGCAACGGTGAAGGTGCGGCCGATTAGCGCTCGCGTGCCAAGCGTGGTGAAGAACTCGCCGCTGACATACGCGCCATCGACAGCCTGTACCTCCGCGCCGGGCGTCGAGAGATTCAGCCGATTTCGTGTATCGCCTCCCGACCACGCGACGGCGCCGTCGAAGGTCTGCGAGGCGTGTCGCCGAATCTCGTCCCAGACCGCAACGGTGAAGGAGCCGGCAGTTGCACGGGTCGCGGTCGAGACGACGGCGAGCCGTTCTGGTTCCGGGACCGGCAGCGTACGAAGGAGCAGGCTGTTGACGAGGGAGAAGATCGCGGTGTTCGCGCCGATGCCGAGCGCCAGTGAAAGAATCGCGACGCCCGTCACGATCGGGGCGGCGCGGAGCACGCGAACGGCGATACGCAGGTCCTGCCCTGTGTCGTGGAGACCGTCGACCAGCCATGGGAGGACTTTGACGTCCCGGCTCTGTTCACGGAGCCGGAGTCGATTGCCGAACGCGCGCCGCGCCTGCGCCTCGGCCTCCTCGCGAGACCGCCCTGCAGCGACGAGCTCGTTGACGCGGCACTCGAGATGAAAGGCGGCCTCTTCGTCGACGGCTCGATCCACACCGGACGGCCGGAACGCGTTCGCCAGGCGCGACAGCCAGGACATGCGTCTGCCCTGCTACGCGTGCTTGAGCACGTGATTGACCGCGGTGGTGATCGACCGCCACCGCTCGCGCTCGACTCCAAGCTGTCGCCGCCCGGCGGCCGTGATCTCGTAGGCACGGGCGCGGCGATTGTGCTCCGTGGTGATGGTTCGCGCCTTGATCCAGCCTGCCTCCTCCATCCGATGCAGCGCCGGATACAACGATCCTTCCTCGACGCGAAGCACGTCCGACAGCTCATGGATCCGCGACGTAATGGCGTAGCCGTGTAGCGGCCCCCGTCTCGCCAGTACATTCAGCACCAACAGTGGCAAGGACCCCTGGAGCGTATCGGAGCGTGTCGTCATGATTTACCCAGCGCGCTTGGTATGATACTTAGCGCGCTCAGTATGACACTATATTGACCAGGGAACAGGTGTCAATCTGCGTGCGAGACCCACGATCTGTTTCGCCGTGAGTGCAGGTCACAGGGAACGCCACAGCGTCGAGTCACAAGTCGAGAGTCTACCTGGCGGTGCGAGGCACAAATACTCTGCCGCCGACTGTGCCATGCACCTCACGTATATGGCTCCGTGTGCGAAGCGACGGTTGTATCCCGCTTCCGAACATTCCTGGCTTGGGCTGAGCCGGCACGCGATCGAACGAAGAATGCCCTCGAGGGCGCGCCAACCTTGCTACTGCTGTCAACGTCCAACCGGCGGAGGCAAGCCATGCCCGCGTTCGATGATCTTCGTCAGGACTTGCGATTCGCCACGCGCACGCTGACCAGGGAACGCCTGTTCACCGCGGCGGCCGTGCTGATGCTGGCGCTCGGCATCGGCGCCAACAGCGCGATGTTTGCGCTGGTCGACACGATCCTGCTTCGTCAGCTGCCGTTTCCCTCACCTGATCGGCTTGTCGTGCTCTGGGAGCAGACGCCGGCGTCGCCGCGAAGCCGCGTGTCGCCGATCAATCTCCTCGACTGGAAGGCACGCAGCCGAACCTTCGAAGGAATGGCCGCCTACGTGCCGAACGTCGCCGGCATGGTGCTCGCCAGCGAGGACGGCAATGCCGAGACGGTTCCGCGGCAGTGGGTCGGCTCCGGGGTCTTCGACGTTCTCGGAGTGCGCCCAATCGCCGGCCGTACGTTCCTTCCCTCCGACGACACGGATCGCGCCTCCGTGGTGGTGTTGAGCGAGAGCTTCTGGCGAACGCGCTTCGACGCGGACCCAAGCATCGTCGGGCGCTCACTGCGATTGGATGGAGACCCCTGGACGGTGATCGGCGTCGTGCCCGACTCGGCGCAAGTGATCGGGCGAGCCAGCATGTGGGCGTTGTCCACGCCTCGGTTTCCGCCAGTCGCCCCTCCGAATGCGGGACGCGCCGGGTTCGCGCAGGCCATCGGCCGGCTGAAACCGGGCATCCCGCTCGAGACGGCGGCAGATGACCTCAGCGCGGTTGCAGCGGCACTTGCACGTGAGTTGCCATCGAATGCGGGACGCGGCGCGACGATCGAGCCGCTGCACGGAGCCGTAATCGGCCGCGAGCTCCGCCTGACATCGATGCTGTTCCTCGGTGTGGTCGGCCTCGTGCTCCTGATCTGCTGCGCCAACATCGCCAACCTTCTCCTGGCGCGGGCGACGATCAGGCGACGCGAACTGGCGACGCGGGCGGCGCTCGGTGCCGGGCGATCCCGCGTCATTCGACAGCTGTTGACCGAGAGTCTCGTCCTCGGCGTCGTTGGTGGATTGATCGGCATCGGTATCGGCGTGGCCATCCTGCGCGTGGCGCCGTCCGCCTTGCCGCCGGACCTGTTGCCGGCTCCCGTCACGCTGTCGTTCGACTTTCGCGTGCTCGCCTTCTGTGCGCTCACAACACTGATCGTGGCCTCGCTCTTCGGCCTGGCGCCCGCGTGGCAGGCCGCCAACGCACCGCTCGCACAAGTCATTGCTTCCGAGAGCCGCACCGCGTCGCCGCGGGGCGGGCGGACGCGCGCGTCACTGGCCGCTGCCCAGGTCGCTGTTGCCGTCGTCCTGCTCTTCGCAGCGGGACTGCTGCTGCGAACGCTGGCGAACCTCGATGGCGTCGATCGCGGTTATCGCGCGGAGAGCGTGCTGACGATGCTGGTCGATCCTGTGGACGCGCGCTACGGCAGCCCGGCCGGACTCCTGCGCTTTTACGATGCCATTGAGCAGGACCTCCAGTCGCAACCAGGTGTCCGAGCGGCCGCCTGGGCGACGACGTTGCCGATGGGCCAGTCATACTTCGGGCAGTCGTTTGTCGAGGTCGTAGGCGACGCCCCGCTCGAGGAAGGCGCGCGGCCGATCGTCGACTACCAGATCGTGAGCCAGTCGTACTTCGACACTCTCGATCTCCCAATCGTCAGGGGCCGGGCGTTCGACGAGCGCGACCGAGCCGACACCGTGCCCGTATGCATGGTGAACGAGGCGTTCGCCCGCCGGTTCTTTCAGGGACGTTCTCCAATCGGCATGCGGCTCGCGATCCGCCCGATGACCGCACCGCAGGTCAACCCGTTCATCAGGGAGGTCGTCGGCGTCGCGCGCCAGGTGAAAGGGCGCGCGGACGAGACGGACGACTTCCTCCAGATCTACGTTCCGCTGGCGCAGAACACCGTCGGCGATATCTTCCTGCTGGTTCGCCCCGAGTCCGGAGATGCCGCCGCGCTGGCGTCAGCGGTGCGCACCACGTTCGCGCGGCTCGACACCGATCAGCTCACGGGCGTCAGGAATGTCATGACGCTCGAGCACGTCGCGTCCGACGGCACGGCGCGTCATCGTTTTCGCGCGGTGCTCGTGCTGACGTTCGCGGGCCTCGCGCTCGGCCTTGCGATGGTCGGACTCTTCGGTGTGATTGCGTACTCCGTCGAGCAGCGCGTCCGTGACTTCGGTGTCCGGCGCGCGCTCGGGGCAACCACGAGGGATGTGCTGGGAGTCGTCATGAGCGGCGCGGCGCCCATGATCGCGATCGGCGCGGTCATCGGCCTGGCGTTCTCGCTGGCCGCCGGCCGTTTGCTGGCGAGCCTGCTCTTCGGCGTGCGCCCGCTCGACGCCGCCACCTTTGCCGCAGTGGCGCTCGTACTTGCGGTGACTGCTGCCGCGGCGGTCGTCGGTCCCGCCTGGCGGGCGGCACGTGTCGATCCCGCGGTGGCGCTGCGGGCCGAGTGATCGCACGCGCTATCCACTGATGGGGCGGACGATCACCACTCCGATCTGCCCCTGCGTGCGTGGTAGAGTCGCCTCGCGTGATCCGTCGATCTCTTCTCTGCGCCTTTCTGTCGAGCCTGCTGCTGCACGCCGTGGCGTTTGCCGGCGAGCGATGGGCCATCGGACTCTCGACGAGTGGAGCATCGATCGAGGCAGTGGCGATCGCCGGCCGCTCTGCCTCGTCACCTACCGTGGTTCTCGTTGGCGGACTGCAGCGATCAGATCAGTCCAGCGACGCGGTCGACCGTGAGGCGGCCGCCTTCGAGCAGGTCCCGCAGGGCCAGCGTGAGTTCCGACTGATCGCCATCGCGCGCGCGAATCCTGACGCACAGCCGCTGCAGTTTCCGCCGTCAGGCGTCGCGTATCGCGAGCATGTCGAATCCCACGTACTGTGGCGATGGATCGCTACACACGCACCCGACCTGGTCATCGTCGTCGGGCAGGACCCGGGTGTCGTGGCCGCGCTCTCACAGAACGTCGCGCTCGACCTCGGTGAGATCCCGGCACGGCGGGTAGACGGGTCGGGGCCCGTTCTCCAGTCCCTGACGGAGCCCGTCACGCCATCGAACGCGCATCAGGCGATCGAACGCCGGCTGGCGCGATCGCCGCGCGCGCTGGCCGAGGAGTTGGCTCGTGTCTACGGGCAGCAGTTCACGCAGCCGAACTACATCGCGGCGATGGCGCTGGTCAGCCGCCTTCGACTCGGCGCACGGGATGATGTCACGCGCGTGCTGGCACCCTACCTCGATGGCGCGCAGGACAGCTTCGCGCGGCCGTCACAGTCGTCGCTCGCCGCGCATCTGCTGTTCTTCGAGTATGCCCGCCGAACCGGCGACGATCGCGCGAAGGCGCTGGTGCTGCGCGCGGCCGCGAGCGGCTTCACCGAGACCGGCGAACCGCGCGAGTTCATGCCGTTGCATGGCGGCTGGAGCGATTCGCTGTTCATGGACGTGCCGATCATGGCCATGGCCGGCGCGCTCACGGGCGAGCGGCGCTACTTCGACATGGCGGCCCGTCACGTCGCGTTCATGCAGCAGATTGTGCTCAGACCGGATGGTCTCTATCGGCACCAGGCATCAACGGACGCCGCATGGGGAAGGGGCAACGCGTTCCCGGCTCTCGGTCTGGCGCTGACCCTGTCGGAGTTCCCGCAAACGCATGCGGACTATCCGCGCCTGCTGGCGTCGTACCGCGCGCACATGGCCGCGCTCGCGCGCGTTCAGGATGAGAACGGATGTGGCGCAACGTCATCGATCGGCCGGGCGCGTATCCCGAATACTCGGCCACCGCCATGATCGCGACGGCGATGCTGCGCGGCATCCGCAACGGCTGGCTCGATCGCGCGGTCTATGAGCCGTTGGTCGAGAACGCATGGAAGGCGATCCTCGCGAGAACCGGCGCGGATGGCCGGCTCGTGGACGTGTGCGAAAGCACTGGCACGCGTGGCCTCAGCTACGACGACTACATCCATCGGGCCGCCATCGTCGGGCGTGACGACCGCGGCGGCGGGATGGCCATGTTCTTCGCGACCGAGTTGGCCGGCTTGTAGCCAGCCTCAGTTGGCTTCGGCACGTGTCCCTAACTGAACCTGGAAGATGCCGCAGGTTGTTGGCGGAGGAGATCGAGATGAAACGCGCGATCGCAGGCGTGGCCGTTATCGTGACGATGGGTTCGGCATCGATTGCGGCGCAATGGCCGAAGCATCTGGCGCCAGGCGTTCCGCGCGATGCGGAGCAGAAGGTTCGGACCGACGCTCCAGCGCCGCGCATGGCGGACGGCAAGCCTGACTTCTCCGGCAACTGGATCCGGTTCAGGGGGGAGGGCGCCTTCAATCCACCCGAACTCGCCGGACTGACTCGCAACCCGGCTGCTGCCGTGCAGACGCCAGCGCCGCCTCCGGATCCGAACTCGCCCCCGATTGCGGCGTTCTGGGAGATGGGTGCGAACGTTCCCGGCGGTCTTCCGATGACACCATGGGCCGCCGAGCTGAAGAAGGAGCGCATGGCTCTGGACGCCAAGGACAACCCTGACGCCAATTGCCTCCCGATGGGCCTGACGCAGTTCCACACGCATGGCCAGCCGCGCAAGATCGTTCAGAACTCGAGCGTGATCGCGATCATGTACGAGGCGAACTACGGCCTCCGCTACATCTACCTTGACGGGCGCACGTTGCCGCCGCAAGGGAGCGTGCAGCCGTTCTGGTACGGGTATTCAGTCGGACGATGGGACGGCGACACGCTCGTGGTCGAGACGAACAATCTGCGTGGAGCGGAAACCAGCGTTTTCGATGGCTGGCTCGACGTGCGTGGCAGTCCCTATACGGAACAGGCGAAGTTCACCGAACGCATGCGACGGCCCAACTACGGCAAGCTCGAAATCGACGTCACGCTCGAGGACCCGAAGGCCTACACGAAGCCGTTCACCGTTCGCATCAATCAGCAGATCTCGCCAGACGACGAGGTCATCGAATTCATCTGCAACGAAAACCAGCAGTTTCGCCGGCGCGTGAAGATCGATTGAGCGCCGGCCCGGCGCACGGTCAACGCGGCGGCCGCGGGGTTGCTTCCGCGGCTGCGCGTTCTGCGGCGCGCGCGCCGCTCAAGATGTTCTGCAGGGCGTAATTGCCCTCGTGGCACGCATATTCGAACATGCCATACGCGTCGTCGCGCCTGAGCTCGTACTGGAGGGTGAACGGGGCGGTCCATGTCAGCGGGTCGTCGAGCGTGATCGAATAACTCAGTGTTGTGGCGCTCGTTCGGGTGAAGCGCTCCGTGGTCTTCAGCGCTTCGCTCGGGACGGTGTCGTTCAATCCGACGCCCGGGCGACTCGCGAAGTTGGTAGTCTCGACGACCAGGGTATCGCCGTCCCATCGGCCACGCGAGTCGCCCATGTAGGTCCTGATGGTCGCGCCGAGGTGCGATCGACCGAGCGGCACGATGCGTGCTTCGTGGATCATCTCGTTCACGATCGTCACGTAGCCCGGCGATTGCACGATCTGGTTGCCGTTGTTGTAGCCACCGGGGAGCATGGAGCCGGCAAGGCCGCGTGTGATGCAGCGCTCGAAGAGCGTGAAGTCCGTGTACGAGTCCAACGGTCCCCGCGCGGCGCGCTCGGCGCGCCGTTCTGCCGCGCGCGTCTGCGCGGCGGCGGTCATCGGGGGCAAGCGGCCGTTCGGCGGATCGACGATCAACGAGGCCTGGCGCTGGGGTTCGCCGCGCTCGAGCCAGTGTTGTGGCGGCGACTGCCCGCCGCCGATTTGGCCGAACGGAATGCTCGGATTCCCGAAATCGAAGTCCTCGGTGTCCTGAACCTTCTGGCGTGCGGCCTGCGCTTCACGCTGAGCGAACTCGGCATCGGTGAGTACGTTACGCGTGCCAAACGACTCGGCGCGCTGCAGCGGCACGCCGGTCATGTGACGGCTGGGCCATTTCCCTTCGAGATCCGGATCGCCCCAGGGCGTTCGCGGCGGGCGATAGGTCGCTTCCGCCTCGCGGGAGGCCTGGGACGGGCCCGGAACCTGGGCCTGGACGACGAAGACGAGACCGATGACGCCAGATGCGGCGAGCGCGGCGCTGATCTTGATCATGGACTGCCTCGAGGGTCACGAGCGTCGCGACACTATAAGCCAGGGTCCGATCGCGATCCAGCGCCGGCGGGCGCGCGCTGAGGCGGCGCTGCTATTTCGCGCCCGCGCCGGCGAACGAGAAGATGTCCTCGGGCACGGGCTGCGTCATGCCGCGCTCGTGATACTTCTCCCAAATCCGCGCCCACGGCCGGTCGAAGACGTCGGGGAACTCGTACTCGAACTTCGTGCCTGGTGACACGGGCCTGGCTATGCCGTTCACCGGGAAAATCTGCGGGATGCACTCCATCATGACCAAGGGGTCGTTCTCGTTGAGGTCACCGAGCTTGTCCCAGCTTTGCACGATGCGCACGGGATCGACGAAGACGTCCGGGTCGTAGAGAACGATTTCGTGCTTGATGCCGATGAGCGTGCTGCTGGCGTCCTTGCGTGGGGTGTAGATCTCGATCGTCTGAAGCTTGTTGCTGTATTCGCTGGCGCCGTGGTTCGTCCAGCCCTGCAGGTTCGACGTCCAGCTGATGAGCGCCTCGCCGTCCCAGAAGCCGATCGTCTCACCAGTCCACTGCGGTACATCGGCGCCGAGCCGCGGCGGGCCGACGCCATCGTCGGTGAAGTCGCGGCCGATGTGGATCTGCGTGATGAGTGTCTTTGCCGCGTTGCGCATGTCGAGGACGAGGTCGGGCGTGGCGATGAAATTGATCCGCCCGCCGCCGTATTGGGCGAAGCGCCGCATGAAGCCCTCGGGCCAGCAGTACGAGCCCGGCCACTGTGGCGCGTTGCTGCCCGAGTAGTGATACATCTGCTGGACGAAGCGCAGCTGGTACTCGGGCGTGAGCAGCGATAGATACGTGGGGATCTGGAGGATCGCGCCGTAATACCAGGTATGGGTCTTCGTGCGGACGCGCCGGTATTGCCCGTCCCAGTCCGGCAGCGTCGCGCGTGTGTGCGCTGTCGGGCCGCCGCGCGCGCGTGCCTCCTGCATGAGCGCCGCATAGTGCGCCTGCGCGGTCTTGAACGCGTAGGGGCTCACGATCTCGTCGCGCGGATAGTCGCGATCGCAGAAGCCCCAGGCCGCCGTGCGCGGCGGGTCGTTGCCGATCAACGCGTATTGGTAGGCTCCCCAGATCTGCTCGAGGCCGACCGGCGAGTTGCAGCGGTAGTAGCGCCGGTCGGACCACAGGTCGCGATCGTTGTAGAAATCCTTCGTCGAGAAGATGTCGTGCGGCAGCGGCGTGATGCCGTCGGGGACGTTGCCATCTTTCGTCGCGTAGATCGGCGTATTGTCGGGCGGCACGCCCGCTCCCACGAACATGCCCTTGCCCTCGGAGCCGACGATCACGTCCACCGGCAGCGGATCGCGCGCGCCGCGTCCGGTGCTCGTCTGCGGCGGCGCGCCGCAGGACGCAAGGAGCACCGATACCGTCATCCCGGTGAGTGTCGACGCGGCACGGCGTCCGATTCGATTCGCTGTCATTCCGAAGCTCCTGACTGAAAAAGAATCTGTGGGCTACCAGAGGCGCGCGCGTTACATTATCAACTCCATTCAGTGGTGTCGGGCGGGCTCCCGGGTTTCATGCGCGGGCCACGGAATCATGACGCTGCGTCGATCCTGTAGTTCGCGTCTGCGACCTCAGTCCTTCGGAGGTCATGATGCGCCGATCGCTGCTATCCTCGTTGCTCCTCGTCAGCCTCTTTGTTCTCGTGCCCGCCACCGCGCGCGCACAGCAGGCATCGATTACCGGAGTCGTCAGGGACACATCAGGCGCCGTGCTGCCCGGCGTGATCGTCGAGGCGACCAGTCCAGCCCTGATCGAAAAGGTTCGGTCGGTCGTCACTGACAGTACCGGCCAGTACCGCATCGTCGACTTGCGCCCCGGCGACTACACCGTGACCTTCATGCTCACGGGATTCAGCACCGTCAAACGAGAAGGGATCGAGCTCATTGGATCGTTCACGGCGACGGTGAACGCCGATCTGCGAGTCGGCTCGCTCGAGGAGACGATCACTGTTTCGGGCGAGAGCCCGGTCGTGGATGTGCAGAGCTCGAAGCGTCAGCAGGTGCTTCCCGACGAGCTCGTCCAGGCGATTCCGACGGCACGCGTGTATCACAGCCTGATGGGCCTCATCCCGGGAATCAATCTCTCGGGCACGAGCGACGTGGGCGGTCTCGGTGGTCCTGCCGTCATCACGTTCTCGGTACACGGCGGCAGATTCAGCGAGGGACGTCTGCAGTTGGATGGCACCTCAACCGGTGCTGCTGTCGGCGGCAGCGGGACGTCCTATTACGTCGTCGACGTCGGCAACGCGCAGGAGGTCACGTTCAGTACGTCGGGCGGAATGGGCGAGTCGGAAACGGGTGGACCTCTGATGAACGTGGTGCCACGGCAGGGAGGCAACGTTCGCAATGGGACGATCTTCGCAAACGGGGCATCGGGTGCGATGCAGAGCAGCAACTTTACGCAGGAGTTGCGGGACGCAGGTCTGGCGGCGCCGGGCGAACTTCAGAAGATCTGGGACGTCAACGGAACTTTCGGTGGACCGCTGATGAAGGACAGGCTGTGGTACGTCGTGACCGGTCGCTACCAGGGCAACCGGAAATACGTCGAGGGGATGTACTACAACAGGAACGCGGGCAACCCGGCGTCGTGGACCTATGATCCCGATCTCGACCGGCGCGCGACCGGTGATGGCACATGGAAAGCGCTCGGCCTCCGCTTGACATGGCAAGCCAATCCCAAGCACAAGTTCGGCGTTTTCTGGGACGAGACATCCGTGTGCGTCAACTGCATCGGCAGTGGCTCGTCGACGATCTCGCCCGAAGCGGCAGGGACCACGATGGGCTTTCCGCATCGCGTGCAGCAGGGCAGCTGGACGTCGCCGATGACCAATCGCCTGCTGCTCGAGGCCGGGTTCGGCACGTATCTGAGCTGGTATGGCGGCAAGGAACGCGAGGGCAACAACCGCGATCTGATTCGCGTCACCGAACAGGCAGGCATCATTCCCGGGCTTCAGTACCGATCGCAGGACTGGTCGCGTCCGTACAGCAAGACGCTGACGTGGCGCGCATCCGCGTCGTACGTAACCGGCGCGCACAACATGAAGTTCGGGGTGATCGGCAACTACTATCGCAACAAGACGGACTCCTACACGAACAACCAGCGGCTTGCGTATCGCTTCAACAACGGCATCCCGAATCAGCTCACGATGTCGGGCCTGCGGTTCATCACCGATTCGCACACCCGACCAACCGGAATCTACGCCCAGGAGCAATGGACGAGCGGGCGGCTGACGCTCCAGGGCGGTATTCGCTTCGACCACGTGACGAGTGGCTTTCCGGATCAACAGCTCGGTCCCGAGCTCTTCGTTCCCACGCCTATCTTCTTCCCCGCCCAGGGCGGGATCGAATACAACGACGTGTCGCCGAGGTTTGGCGCTGCCTACGACCTGCGTGGCAATGGCAAGACGGCTGTGAAGTTCACGATGGGTCGCTATCTCGAGGCCTCCAGCGTGGCGGGTATCTACTCGGCGCTCAATCCGATTACGCGCCTGTCCACGTCGACGACCAGGTCCTGGACTGATGCCAACGGGAACTACGTTGCCGACTGTGACCTGCTGAACCCCGCGCAGCAGGACTTGCGAGGCAGGGGCGGCGATTTGTGTGGGGCGTGGGCATCCGCCAACTTCGGGAAGAACGTCTTCACGTCGAGCTACGATCCCGAGCTCACAAAAGGTTGGGGCGTGCGTCCCTACAACTGGGACTTCGGCCTGTCGGTCACGCACGAAGTGCTGCCGCGCGTGTCGGTCGAAGTCGCGTACTTCAGGCGCATCTACGGAAACTTCACCGTGGTGGACAATCGTGCAGTAAGCGCTGCTGACTACACGCCGTTCAGCGTCTTCGTTCCAGACGATCCGCGTCTACCTGAGGGGGGCGGCGGAGTCATCGGCGGGTATTACGACGTGGTCCCCGCAAAGTTCGGCCAGCTGGACAACCTGACCACGCTCGCGCGCAACTACGGCAAGCAGACCGAGCACTGGAACGGCATGGACTTCAGCGTCAACGCCCGGACCTCCAACGGCATCATGATTCAGGGCGGGGTGAGCACCGGGCGGACCAGCACGAACAACTGCGAAGTGATCGCGCAGGTCCCCGAGGCGCTCTTCGGCGCGACGTCGTTTCTCGTCGGGAATGCGAACTCATGGCTGTCGTCGGAGTGGTGTGACATCCAGCAGCCGTTCCTGACGCAGATCAGGGGCATGGGCGCCTACACGATTCCCAAGATCGACGTCCAGGCGAGCGCAACGCTCCAGAGCAAACCCGGCACACAGCTCGCAGCCAACTACAACGTACCGAGTGCCGTGGCAGCGATCACGCTGGGACGCCCGTTGTCCGGCAACGCCGCCAACACGACGGTCAACGTTGCCGAACCCGGCGCGCTCTATGGTGATCGCATCAATCAGCTCGATATTCGCGTGGCCAAGATCCTGAGGTTCGGCCGCACCCGCACCCAGATTGGCCTCGATGTCTACAACGTGACGAACTCGAGTGCGATTCAGACGTACAACCAGACGTACGGCACGCGCTACCTGACGCCGACGCTGGTGTTACCGGCGCGCTTCGCGAAAGTGAGTGCCCAGTTCGACTTCTGATCCGGAGAGACTCTGTGCAGTGAGACACCGAGGTGCAGACCTCATCTGGCTTTTCGGATCAGGTGTCGAGAAGAGGCCGCGGCAACAACGAGTAGCACGAGCACCAGCACTCCAGTACGGAGCGGGGACACCACACGCGTGGCCCGTGGCGCAACGGGGCGTTGCAGGCCGTCGCCGAGCGCGACGACGCCGGCCCATGCCGCCGCGGGCAGGCCAGCCTCGATGGCATCGTGGCGCGCGCGTCGAAGTGCCGCCGACACACTCGCGCCGTCACCCAGCGCCTCGTAAAAGCGCTCCATCATGAACGCGGCATCGTCGTCGCGCAGCGCCCAGCGAGTGGCCACGACACCGCGGGCGCCAGCGGCGAAGAAAGCACGCGCCAGGCTCAACGGGCCTTCGCCGGATAGCAGTGATCCCTCCGCGGAATCGCACGCGGACAGGACGATGAGCCGGCCCCGGAGATCGAGCGCGGCGATCTCCGCCGGCTGCAACCATCCGTCTTCAGCGGCGTCTCCGGCAGCCAGGAACACAGCGGACCGCTCCGGGAATATCGTGTCGGCGCGTGCATGCGCCGCGACGTGTACGATGGCGAACGGCTCGAGCGGGGCACGCTTCACGAACCGTTCCGATGCCGCGGGCCCCTGCAGCACGTCGTGCGATGGCAGATTCAGCAGGCTGGCGATCGCGTGCGCCTCGCGTCGAGCGCCGGGGAGCGCGGCAAGATGCACGGTTCCGTCCGGACTGCCACGAGGCACGTCGGGATCGGCGAGCACGAGCACGCCGGCGCCAGACGACGCGCGGCTCGCTCGCGTCTGCGCCCACAGCGTGGCGGACGGCGTCACGCTGATGTCGAACCGCTCGCCCAGCATCGGGCCGGACTCGAGCGAGAGCGCCTCGAATGGCATCCGATGCAGCGCTCCGTCGGTCACGATGATGAGCCGCGTCAAAGTCGGCGGCAGGAGCGCGAGCGCGTCACCGAGCAGCGTGTCGCCGAGCCGGCGCGCGGCCGGCGCCCATACATTCGGCGTGGTGCTGCGCTCGCGCAAGAGACCGACCAGTCCTGCCACCTGGGCATCCAGGTCGTCGCCGGGTGTCAGGCGATGGACCGTCGCCGCCTGGCGTGTAATCGTCACGCTCCATGAGCCGCCGCCGAACTCGTCGTACACGTCTTTCGATGGGGCCATGGAAAACCAGACCATGACCTCGTCCTCGTCGAGCGACCGCTGAACTGCGTCGAGAGAGGCAAATGGAATAGCGCTCTCCGGAAGAGCCGGGAAGCGGCCCTCGGTCAGTTCTTCCTGTTCGAGCTCCAGCAGCCGCAGCTGATCGAGCAAAGTACGACGCTCGGATTCGGCGAGCGGTGTCGAGAGCAGTCGTCGTTGTGTGTCGGCGATGCGCAGCCGCAGCTGGCCGCTCGACCCGCGTTCGTCGGCGCCGCCGCTCGCCGGGCCCGCCTGGGCGAGCCGTTCGAGCAGCACCCGTGATCGCAGGCGTTCGCCAACCTCGAAGGCCTCCGCCACGTGTGGCGGTCGCACCTGGAGCAGCTGACCCGTGAGCCACTGGTAGTCGCGAGCCCAGTTGCCGAACAAACCGGCGCGGCTGCTTTCACCCGCCTGGCGGGATCGCAGGCGTTCGATGGCATCGAGCGCTTCGTGCGACTGTGCGATGGCCCGATCCTCGGGCAACGTACGCCACACCAGCCGCATTCTTGCCTGCCATGCGTAGGCGAGCGACGTGCGGTCACGCTCTTTATCGAGTAGCGACAGCGCGATCTCGCTCGACTGTTCTGCCAGGCGCGGATCGCCGGCAGACTGGAGCCGCGCGAGCGACCACAAGCAGACCGCACGCAATCGCGGAGACCCGACCGCCGCTTCGAGGTCGAGGCACTTCTGCACGTGGAGTGCAGCGCGTTCCGGCTCGGTTGCGGCCAGCAGTTCGCCGAGGACGCGATGCGCGTAGGCCTCGACCAGCGGCTCCTTCGAAGCGGTCGCCTCGGTGAGCACGGCCTCGGCGTTGGCAAGGAGCCGATGGCGCGCCGCTGCTAATGGGCGCTGCTCTGCCTGGATGAAGCGTGCGGCAAACAGGTTGAACTCCACAGTAGCCGCGTTCTGTGCTGATCCGTCCTCCGCGCGCAGAGCACGATGGCGCTCGAGCGCGTCAATCGCCGAATCGGCATAGCCCAGGTACAAGTTTGCATTCGCGAGGTTGAGGAGGATGGTGCGGCGCAGACCGATGGGCGCTGTGAGCGGCACCAGACGATCCGCCCGTGCCAGCACACGACGTACGCGGCCGATGTCGCCACCGGTGGCCATCGAATGCACCGCCTCGATGACAGCCCCGCGCGCGATGAGGAGCGGATCCTTCGACGCCTCCGCCGCAACCACCGCCCTCGCGACGTGACGTGCGGCGATGTCGATCTCGCCGCGCAGCCGGAACTGGTTCGCGAGGTTCTGCCGCGCGACGATCTCGCCCTCGGCCTCACCCGATCGTGTGAACCCCGCCGCCGCCGTTTCATACAGCGCGATGGCTGGAGCGCGCTGCAATTGGTCGAGTGTGACGTGGGCGAGCACGAGCGTCGGCCATGGATGCTCGGCGTCGCCGGCTCCCATCGCGCGAAGCCGGCGGACGACCTCGGCGCGCAGGCGGTGGGTCGTGCCCACCTGCCGCAGGCACATCAGGTTGTCGTACGACCAGCGCTGATCAGGTGGAGGTTCGCAGGCCGCGAAGGACGGCGTCACCAGCGCGGCGGCGACGATCGTGGGCTCACGGCTCGTCATCACCCAGGCGAGACACACGAGCGACGCGCCCAGTGCGCGCCGCGCGTGCGTCGAACGAGTGCGTGGGAACAACCGCAGGCCCTCTAGTTATGCGGATTGGGCTGTCCCAGCGTGAAGCGGTTCACCTGCCAGCCACCGCAATCGCCTTCGGCGCCTGAGCCTCCTATCGGCTCAAAGGCGAAGAGCGTCTTCGGTATGACCTGGAGCGAGGTGATATCGAGATCTTCGAGGCCGACGATCGGCTCGCTCGCCTCGCCGTTGGTGAGCGGTGTGAACTTCACGATGGCACGCAGCTGTTGATAGCCGGCCCCAGCTGGAATAGCGGCCGGCAGTTGCACCTGCCGTCCGCGCTTCAACGTGCCGGAGGCAAACCCGCGCCGCTGATCCAGCGCGTCGAGGAACTCGATGGTCACGGTGGACGTCGAGGTCGTCGATCCGGTTTCGGTGACCGTGAGCAGGAGGGTGTGCCCTTCGAAGACGGAGTGCAGGCCTGATTTCAGAATGACCGTTGGACTACCCGTCTGTGCGGTGCCGAGCGCAGGAAGCAGGGCGCCGATGAGTACAGACACCGCGAACCACCGACGAGTGCGCCCCGATCGCGTCTGACTCTGGCTGGACTTGTGATCGTTCCACATGATTCATTACCTCGTGGCGCGAGTATCGATTGCGCCAATGGATTGTCCGGGGCCATCCGCCCCCGCCGTCATGGCACACGGTTACTAAACGTCGGCGACGTGATGACCACCTCACCGGGTATGTGTGCTTCGACCTGCCACAGGATCTGAGTACCCGGCGGGATACGCGCGAGCGTGCCCTTATCGAGCGTGTATTCGAGAGCGGTCGTTTCCGGTGATTCTTCGAGCGCTTGCAGATCGGCGGTGAGCACGCGAACGCGATACCGCGCTCCGTCGATGCCCGTCCAGCGCAGGACCGGTCGCGCGCGCGAGAGATCAGCGCCTGGCTCGAGCACCGACGCGATCGACCTCGACTCCACACTCCGATACGCCGGCGCATCGGCCCCGCGCGACTGCATCAATGGCCATCCGATGCCAACCGCGAGCAACGCCGCCGCGGCGACGGACATCCATCTCCACCGCGCGGACCGCCCGGGCTCATCCGGAGCAGGGTCCAGCCCGTCTGCCTGTGCGGCGTCCAGCCCCATCTCGCGCGCCAGCCGCCACGCGGCGGCTGCTGCCGGATTGGTGACGAGCTGCTCGATGACCGCGTGCCGCGCCAGGGGACTCATCTCGCCATGCAGCACATCGAAGATGCGCTCCGTATCGACGGGATCGCTGGCGCCATGGTCCTCGATCGAGGCAAACGCCTCGCGCAATCGCGCGACGTCTTTCGGATCCTCTGCGCTCACGGCCTGTGCCCTTTCCTCATCAGACACTGCCGCAGGTCGGCGAGACCGCGGTATATCAGGTTGTCGGTGCGCTTCAGTTCCCACCCGAGGATGCGGGCGGTCTCCGGCACGGAGTGGCCCTTCAAGTACAGCGCGACCGCCAGCCGGCGTTCCCGTTTCAGGCACAGCAGGCAATCCCGCACCGCCGCGCCCAGTTCGCGAAACGACGCGCTGCTCTCCGGATCGCCCTGAGCGCTCGGCTCGAAATCGGGCTCCTGGCGTTCAGGCTCCGTGCTTCCTTCCAACGAGATCTCGTGCCGCCGCTGGCGCCGGCGAATCTCGTCCACCAGCGCGCTGTGCGCCGCTCTGTGGAGATAGAACGACGAGAGGGGGCGTTCTCCCTCAGCCCGCCGCTCGGCGGCCATGACTTTGATCAACGCGGCCTGAGCAATGTCGTCCGCGTCGTTGCTGAGCCAGGCCGGACACTGCCTGCGGACCGCCCGCGCCATCGTCGCGGCGAGCGCCGTCCACCGCGACTCGGCGGGCGGTGACGCAACAGCCACGTCGCGCCCTGCATCGGACGTATCGAGCGGAAAAAGTGGGTCCCGTTGTTCAGACATGCGGTGCATTGCGACTGATCGAGATGAGGGAAAACGCCTCGCCCGCTCGTTCTCACAACAGCGCCAGGAACTCGGGCTCGCCCGGCCGCCTAACGGACGGATGGAACGCCCGCTCTGCAGCGATTAAGGAGTGACTGTCATGTCGAAATCGTTTCAAGCTCTCGCCGTGTCGTCCCGGCTCGTCGCCGTTCTGATGGCCGGTGCCGCTCTCGCCCACGCGCAGTCGCCGCCCGTGGTCTTTCAAGGTCTCCCGCACTCAGCCGTTGGCTACGCCACATTGCAACTCGACCCGGCGCGCCGGGCGCTCGACGTCATCGGCCTGGGATACACCGGCACGGACGGAGTTTCGGTGAAGAAGGAGGGGTCGACGAGCTGGACCGCGCGCGTCGAGGTGCCGATTGCGGGAGTGCCGTTGAACCTGTCATGGAGCGCGCTTGCTGACGGCCGGCGGATCGGCAGCGGTCTGCTGCGGCAGAAGGGCGACAGGTTCGAGATGCGCGGTGTTTTCACCGGTGCGACGACCACGCCGACCTTCACCGCGCAGGTCTACAACAACGGGCGGTTGGCAGGGGCCATCGGCAGCCTGCCAAGCACAGTGCACGTCGATGTTCTCCTCGATTTCTGCCGGGCCGTTCCCGAGTTCTGCGTATTCACGACCGAGTTCCACACGCTCTCCGACGGCGCGTGCATGGTCAGGATTGTCGGGTCAAGGGCCGTTCCCATCCGCCTGCCGAATGGGGGTGTCGTCACGGGCAACGAGGTGCGGCTGGTCGAGGAAGTGCGCCCCGCCGGCCACTATCCCTATCTGGGTTTCGATACGATGACGATGCAGAGCGGCGTGCCCTCGTTCACGATCCTGTCGGAGAGCCTGCGATGAACCGCTGGCGGCACGCGCGGCCCTTCCGCCGGGCCGCCGCGACGATGGTCGTGCTCGGCGCCGCGACGGTCTTTTCCGCGGTCGCCGGAACGCAGTCCCGCGAGGAATATCTCGGTGGCGACACGACGGTCTTCGACGAGGGACCGACCGCATTCGGCCGGGCGCTGGCGAACCTCGATCCGCTTCGCTGGAACGAGTTCCGCGCGGACAAGGAGCGCTTCCTGCGACAGTGGCCGGAACGCGGACCGTGGGCGGACGCGGTCTCCTGCGCCGAGTGCCACTACCACGATGGCCGAGGGCCGCGCGCCGATCACGTGGGCGGTCCCGTCCATCTCGTGCGCCTCGGCGGACCGTCACCAGGCGGCGATCCCATCTACGGAATCCAACTGCGACGCACGGGGTACGGCGTGCCCGATCCCGCACGCGTCCGCGTGAAATGGGAAGAGATTCGAGATCGCTATCCCGACGGCGAGAGCTACGCGCTGCGGCGGCCGACCATTCACGTGAGCGACCTCGCGTACGGGCCGCTCGATCCCGAGACGCGACTGTCGCTCCGTGTGCCGCCTGCCGTCTTCGGTCTTGGGCTGCTCGAAGCGGTGTCGGAGCAGGAGATCCGCAGATTCGCCGATCCGGGCGATGCGGACGGCGACGGTGTGTCTGGTACGGTGCGGGAGATCCGCGATGTTGTCAACGGACGCAGCGTGCCGGGGCGCTTCGGCTGGAAGGCATCGCAGCCGTCGCTCGCCGCCCAATCCGCCGCGGCACTCATCGTCGACATGAGTGTCATAGCCCCGGGCGCTTCGAGTGTGGCCGATCGCGCTCACGGGAAGACTCAGGATCCAGAGATCGATGACGGCGAGGTGACGGCGTTGGTCCACTACATGCGAGCACTCGCGGTGCCGGCGCGCAGACGATGGACGGAGGCGGCCGTGCGTGAGGGCGAAGCACTCTTCGACAGCATCGGGTGCGCCGCGTGCCACCGACGTCAGATGATCACGGGCGAGTTAGCCGGGTGGCCCGAGCTCACGCGCCAGGCGATTCAGCCTTATACCGATCTGCTGCTGCACGATCTGGGTCCCCAGTTGGCCGACGCGGTGAGCGACGGATCGGCGTCGGGCAGCGAGTGGCGCACGCCACCGCTGTGGGGTCTGGGGCTGCTCTCGACCGTCAGTGGGCAGAGTGGACTGCTGCACGACGGACGAGCGCGGTCGCCGGAAGAAGCCGTTCTCTGGCACGGCGGCGAAGCGGAGCGCGCGCGCGAGCGGTTCAGACACTTGCCGCGGAAGGCGCGAACTGCACTCCTCGAGTTTCTCGACACGTTGTAAGTGCCACTCGGGATCGTCAGAAGCGCGATGACTGGATCCACGTATCGGAACGCGACCAGCTCGCGGTCAGGTCGGCGGCAACATCTGCCGAGTCCTTGCCCATTCCTTCCAGGGCCAGCTTGAGGCCATAGAGAGACCACCCGTTGTGCGGGTGGTCCTCGAGCTCGGTGCGATAGGCCTTTTCTGCGTCGGCGAACCGTTTCGCGTCCAGGAGCGCGGCGCCGAGCCAGTGAAACGCCGAAAAGGGCAGCGGCTCGGGTTCATCGTAGACGAGCGCCGCCTGTGTCTCGGCCGCGCGCTGAAACGAGGCGATGGCGGCGTCGAGATCGCCCGCGCTCCGCTGAATCTCCCCCTCGAGGATCCCGGCCGCGATGGCGAGGAGGTCCTTTGCGGGATGGACGCGGAACGCCGCCGTCGATGTGGCTGCCGCTTTCTTGACGCGCCCGAGATAGAGGTTGGCGAAATCGGCCTGGCCTTGTTTGAGGTGAGCGTAGCCCTGCGCAAAGTCCCAGAGCCCGCCCTGGATCTCCGGCCTGGGGCGGCTCGTGACCTGCAGGACCTCGTCGAAGCGGCCGAAGCGAATCAGCGTCAGCACCTCGTAGAACGACTCGCCCGTCAGCTTCGTGTAGTCCTTGCCTGCTCGCATTGCGATCGCGCCCTGGCCGTCATACGAGGCGGCATAGAGCAGCATGTGAAGGTTGTGCTCGGGGTAAATCGCGAACCCCTGACCGATCGCCGCCTTCTGATCCGAATGCCACGCCTCGAGATTCGCGCGAACCGAGTCGCCCCAGCGGCCGACCTCGTTCCACGTATGCGACGGCATGTGGTTGATGTGACTCGCGCCCGGAATCGATCGACCGAGGAACTCGGCGCACGCCTCCGCGCGGCCCGGCACGACGGTGGATTCGGTCGCGTGCACGTAGAGATGACACGCGCCGGGATGGCGCACATCGCGCGCGAGGATGCCTTCGAGCACCTGATGGAGCCGGTGGACGCTGGGAGCGTTCACGTCTCGCGTGCCGCGGCGCGGCTCGAGCAGGAAGAGCGCATCGGCATACAGCGTGGCGATCTCGAGATCGTCGGGATACTGCATCGCCACTTTCTCCATGGCGTCTGCATACACGCGATCCTGTTCGACGCGCCTGGCCGCGTCGAACTTCTCCACGTAGCGCAGCGCCAGGGCATCGATCAGCGCGCGCTCCTTGGGCGTTGCCCGCCCCTTCAACGACAGCGCTTTCTGTGCGGCGGCGTACGCGTGCGGCGATTCCTCGGCGTTCATGGGGGCATTCAGGTACGAACCCCAGGCCCAGCCCTCACCCCAGTAACAGATGGCGCAGTCGGGGTCACGTTTCCACGCCTCGCGAAACGACCGCACCGCCTCGGGCTTGGCAAACGCGTACATCATCTGAAAGCCTTGATCGAAGAACGCCTGTGCCTCTTTGTTCGTCGACGACATCGGCTTGGTGAACGTGCCAAGCCCGACCTTGAAGATCTGGATCGGCTCCGTGTACCGGTCATAGAGCGACCGCGGTTGCTGCGCGTGGCCGGGGGCGGACCACGCTATACAGACCATCGCAAGAATGGCCGCGCGGTGCAGCGGGCGACTCGACATGATGAACCTCGCTCGGTTCAGCTGATCATATGGCAACGCCGGACGCGGAACTCCGCCGGGTTGCCGGCACTAACCATCTCCCTACCAACGATTTTGCCCACTCCAACATTGGTATTGACCTTGATCCCTCCGGACGGGCATGCTCACCCGGAATACTCGGCCAGGCGCCAATCATGTAGATGTATCGGGGGAGGACCACCATGGACTTTGGTCGAAGGATGAGTTGGATAAGAGTCGCGCTCGGTGTCGTCCTCGTCGTCGGCGTGGCGGTGACGGCCGGTGCCCAGACTCCGCCCGGAGCGGCAACATCTGAACCCTACACTCCGGCAAAGGATGCCAAAGACCTGAAGGCCGTGCTCTTCAACTGGATGTGGGGCATGGGCATGCTGAAGGGCCATGACGAGCGCGACATGGTCGGCACGCTCGAATATCAGGGGAGGGGCACGATCCAGGTAGAAGGACAACCGTGCACGCTCACGCGATTTCGTGCGAGCACGAACTACCAGACCTTCAGCCAGCGGATCCAGTACACCTGCACCCGCGCGAACGGACAGAAGTACTCGAACATCGAGGTCGTCAGCGGCTACTACGCCTGGAATGAAGATGTCGCAGGCGCCGAGATCGGCCCGATGAAAGGCAAGACCACTCCGATGGCGGCGACTGTGCAGGAGCGGTTGATTCGCATCTGGGGAAGTCCTCAGGGCGCGCCCAAGGCGGCACTGGCAGGGACGATCGACACATGGCTGCAGGGGGCCAACCCGGGCACTCTCTTCGCTGACGGTGTCGACAAAGTGCGCGAAACGTCGGTGTCGTGGGAGAGCGGCAAGCCGGTCGTGACCTTCCCGATTCCAGGCGTTCCCGGCGCGACCGGGACGGCCACTCTCGATGCGAAGTACATGACGGAGAAGGTGGTCGTCACTCAGGGGTCGACGACAACCGAGTTCACCTACAGCGACTACAAAGACTGGAACAACCCGCTGAACCTGATTGAGGTGTTCTACGCCGGCAAGATGGTCGAGCGCCGCAATGGCACAGTCGTCCGCGATCTGACGACGACGGAGACAGAGACGGGCAATGTGTATGTGGTGGCGCCCGTGCCGGCAAGCGTGCAGGCCGCGATCAAACCCACGGCGCAGCTTCCCACGGTCGTGTGGGCGAAACCGGATGCTCCTGTCAATATGTCGGCCGCCACGCCGAAGCTGCCCAACGGCAAGCCGGACCTGACCGGTAACTGGGCTCATACCGACTGGATTGGGAACTACATGACGGGCGGCGGGCGCCGCTGTGGTCCGACGCAAGCCAAGGACTGCAGCCGGAGGGTCAATCAGACCGAAGACTTCGAGCTTTATTCACCCTCGCGGTTCGGCCAGCTCAATCGTCCGCTCTACAAGCCGGAGCACTGGGACAAGGTCATCGAGCTCGACATGTGGACGAACAAGTACGATCCAGTCATGACCTGTCAGCCGCTTGGAGTCCCACGGCAGGGTCCGCCGCGGCGTATCTACCAGACCGACAGCGACGTGACCTTCCTCTATTTTGGTGGCGATGCCGGCGGCGGGTACGGCGAGTACCGCATCATCCCGACCGATGGCCGCACGCATACGAAAGAGGCCGAGTTCGATATCACCTACATGGGGAACACGGTCGGACGCTGGGACGGCGACACGCTCGTGCTCGAGGCGATCGCGTTCATCGACACGACCTGGCTTGGACGCGGCGGCTTCTTCCACTCCGATCGGATGAAAGTGACCGAGAGATTCAGGCGTCAGGGCGACGCGATCTTGTATGACGTCACGGTCGAAGACCCTGAGGTGCTGGTGGAGCCGTGGGTGTTACCGACACGAACGCTGCGGCGCAATACGAATCCAAACGCGGGCCTGCTGCGAGAACGAGGCAACTGCGAGACCGCTTTCGAGACCGACGCGGCCGCCACGCAGATTCGGCATTAGAAGGAGACGTACTCATGACCAAGTGGATTGCGACTGTCGTCGTCTTATGCGGGTTGCTCGTGGCGAACGTTTCGCTGCAGGCGCATCACTCCCTCGCGGGCATGTACGCGCTGGGCAAGGAAGCGCAGGTGAAGGGAGCGTTCAAGGCATTTCGTCTTGTCAATCCCCACTCGTCGATGAAGATCGAGGTCAAGGGCGCCGACGGCTCGATCGTCGAGTGGAACTTCCTCGGCGGCAGCGTTCAGCAGCTCGCGCGGCTCGGCATCGGCAAGACGGGACCGAATGCGCTCAAGGCCGGCGATGAAATCACGGTGACGTGCGTGCCGGCGGCCGACGGGAAGAGCCCGATCGGACTGCTGTCCGCGATCACGTATCCAGACGGCCACACGATTCGTTTCCGCTCGCCCGACGAATAGACGCCGGTCGTACGAGGCAGAAGAATAGAGG
>JALDXQ010000079.1:0-31467 GCA_032156805.1 Acidobacteriota bacterium | reverse complement strand
GGCTGCTGGTCCGGTCGCTGGTCGCCATGCTCGTGATCATGCCGGTCTTCGCCGTGCTGCTGGTCCGCCTGTTCGACCTGCGCCAGACGACCGAGGTCGTGCTGGTCGCGCTGGCGATTTCTCCGATCCCTCCGCTCCTTCCGAATCGGGAGGGCAAGGGCGGAGGCCGTCAGAGGTATGGCCTCGGTCTGATGGTCATTCTGAGTCTCCTCTCGATCGTGACGCTGCCGCTCGCCACGGAGCTGCTCGAACGGGTGTTCGCTCGGCCGCTCGGTGTGGAGACGAGCGCTGTCGCGGCCATCGTGTTGAAGATGGCGCTCCTGCCGTTGGCCGCGGGTCTTGCAATCCGTGCGGCGCTCCCAGCTCTCGCCGATCGCCTCGACAACATCATCGCGCTCATCGCGAAGGTCCTGCTCGTGCTCGCGTCCGTGGCGCTGCTCGCCGGCACCTGGCGCGCGATCTGGGAGGCGATCGGCGGCGGCGCCGTGGTGGCGATGATCGCGTTCGTCGTGGTCGGGCTGGTCGTTGGCCACGTCATGGGCGGCCCCGAGCCCGGGCACTCGCTGGTGCTGGCGCTGTCGACCGCCTGCCGGCATCCGATGATCGCCCTGTCGATTGCGTCTTCGAACTTTCCGGACGAGCGATTCGGCTCGTCGATCCTCCTCTACATAATCATCAACGTCCTCGTCGGCGCGGTGTATATCGTGTGGCTTCGACGGCAGAAGACGACGGCCGCTCTTGCCTGATCTCTCTCGCCTCCGTGCGGCGAGGCGACGGGTTTCACACCGCCGCCTTCGTCGAATGGTTGACGGGGAACCGCCGTTACCGGTGCGGCGCGGGTGGGTTGAACCTCTTCGCGACGTAGATGTCGGATTGACCGTTCACACGGGTCGAGCCGAAGTACAGCCGCGTGCCGTCCCGGGACAGCGACGGTCTGCTCTCGGCAGCATCGGAGTTCACGTTCGCGAGCTTCCTCGGCGCGGACCACGGTTTGGAAAGCTTCGAACGTCTGGCCGTCCAGATGTCGGGCGCACCTCCTGCACGCGTCGAGTCGAAGACGATTTCGAGACCGTTGTGCGATACGTTCGGCCGGGCGTCCTGATCGCCCAAGTTCAGCTCGTCGACAGGGACAGCTGGTCCCCAAGCCCCGTTTGCATCGCGCTCGCTCGTGTAGATTTTCTGCGCCCCGTCGCGCCCGCTCGAAAAGAACAGGATCGTGCGACCCTCTGCTTCGACGAGCGACGGCGAAAACTCTTCGGCGAAGCTGTTCACGTCGTCGGCAGCCGTGCACGGCAGAATCTCCGCCGGCAGCCACCCGAGCGCGGGGTCGAGACGGGTCTCGTAGATATTGGCAGCCGACGCGACGCAGTCGGCGTTCGGCCGCCGGCTGACGAACATCAGCCGCCCGCCTGACAGCGGCGTCGGGCAGAAGTCATCGAACTCGGAGTTCACCGGCTCTGGCAACTTGCTGGGAACGCCCCAGGGATCGTCTTCACTCGCGCGGTACGCCGCCCAGATGTCGAGGCTCGGCGCCCCGGTCGGTCCAGGCGTGGACCCTAGTCTGTTCGACGCCATGAAGAGGTAGTGACCGTCGGGCGACTCGATCGGACATCCTTCCAGCGCAGGGGTGTTGATGTTCCCCGGTACGGGCTGCACCGCTCGCCACGCCCACACACCGCCTAAGCCGTGCCCTTCGATAGACACGTGACAGAGGACGGTGACCAGCGCGACAGCGGTCGCGATGATCACCTTCGACGAGGATCCCGGCATCGAGCGACAGGATTGATGTGGATTATCGGGCTCGTGAGTCATGTTCTTGTCTCCTGTTTCGTGCGGCGAATCTGACTGCTTGCTGGCACGGGCGCGCCGACCGGCCGACGTGTCGAATCGGTTGCGCTGGCGAAGGGCCGGACACTATCCTCAGGTCGCGTCGCCGTGCCCTTGTGGCGCCGCTCAGCGTCTCGATGGGGATCCTGGACGCGTTGCGCGAGCAAGTCGTGAGAGAACGATGAGGAAACACGGGGAATTGCGAGAGTCCGTGGTCTTACAATTCGGCTCGTGTGCCATCGATGTCGCGCGGCGCGAGGTGCGCCGTGATGACGCGGTCGTGCACCTCACGCCGAAGGCTTTCGATCTGCTCGTGCTTCTGATCGGCGAGGCGCCTCGAGTCGTTCCCAAGGCGGAACTGCATCAGCGCCTCTGGCCCAACACGTTCGTCAGCGACGCGACGCTGGTAGGTCTGGTCAAGGAGATCCGACGGGAGCTCGGCGATCAGGATCCAGGCGCGCCCATCATCCGGACCGCGCATCGAGTCGGATACGCATTCTGTCCCGGGCTCGAGCGAGCGCCGAGTGCACAGCTCTCCGGGATCGAACCAACGCGAGACGCCGCTGCCAGCGTTTGCCACTGGCTCATGGTGTCGGGCCGGCGCATCGCCCTGCGCGACGGCGAGAACTCGATCGGGCGTGACGCGAACTCGAGCGTGTGGCTCGACTCCGCCAGCGTCTCCCGTGCTCACGCCTGCATCGTCGTGGAGCAGGACGGTGTATCGATCGAAGACCGCCGCAGCAAGAACGGGACAAAGATTGGCGACGAGCCAGTCACGAATGCCACGGCGCTGCACGATGGCGATCGACTCCGATTCGGAACCGTCAGCGCCGTCTATCGCTCTTCTCGCACCGGAATGTCGACCGAAACGCACGGTGGCAGCGGCGTTCGGCCGCGCACGACGGACCCACGCGAGGACCCATCGCATGGGTGAAACACGAGAAGCGCACATGTTGCTGTCGCCTGGTGACCGCATCGGTCCCTACGCGGTGATCGCGCCTATGGGAGCCGGTGGGATGGGCGAGGTGTATCGGGCCCGTGACGATCGCCTGCGGCGTGACGTGGCGCTCAAGATCGTGTCACCGCGATTCGCGCTCGACCCGGCGCGTCTGGCGCGCTTCGAGCGCGAAGCTCAGATCCTCGCCGCGCTGAACCATCCCAACATCGCCACGCTCTACGGACTGGAAGAATCGCGCGGCCTGCGGGCGCTGGTCCTCGAGCTCGTCGAGGGCGAGACGCTGGCGGATCGACTTGCCTCGCAGCCTGCTGGCCTTCGCCTTCAGGAGACGGTGGGCATCGCGCAGCAGATGGCGGCGGGGCTCGAGGCCGCGCACGAGAGCGGCATCGTCCACCGCGATCTGAAGCCCGCCAACATCGCGCTGCGCCCGGACGGAACTGTGAAGCTGCTCGACTTCGGCCTGGCCAGAGCCCTCGAGTCCGCTGCAGGGAGCAACACCGACGGCCCCACGATCACGGTGGGCGAAACAGGCGTAGGCACCGTCGTTGGAACGCCAGCCTACATGAGCTCCGAGCAGGCGCGCGGCCAGACGATCGACAAGCGAACGGACATCTGGTCGTTCGGGGTGGTCCTCTACGAGATGCTCACAGGTCGCAGGGCATTCCGCGGTGAGACGACGTCAGACACGATCGCGGCGATCCTCGGCCTCGAGCCGGACTGGCGAACCCTGCCCGAGAGCACACCTGCGCAGATACGGACCCTGCTGCAACGATGTCTCGAGAAGGATCCACGACGGCGGCTCCGCGATATCGGCGACGCGCGGATCGAGCTCGATGCGCTGAGCGCGTCTCAGCTTTCATCCGCAATGCACCCGGCGCCTGCCGAAGACAGCGCGCGAAAGCACGGTACAGGATGGCGACGTCTCGCGTTCGGTGGCGTCGTCGTCGCGCTGATCGCATTGGGACTCGCAGCAGCAGCCTGGCTGCGGACGCCGACAGAGACATCCGTAGGCGCCGTTCAGATGACGGCATTGCTGCCGCCAGGAGTCAGCATCACACGCGGGCCGGGACAGATCCTCTCGCTGGCGTTGTCTCCCGATGGCCGCACACTTGTGATTGCAGGCACGGACGCAAACGGTCAACGGCTCTACCAACGGACACTCGGTCGGCTGGAAGCCACACCTCTGGCCGGCACTGAGGGGGGCCAGACTCCGTTCTTCTCCCCTGACGGCGCGTGGATCGGGTTCTTCGCGGAAAACCGCTTGAAGCGTGTGCCGGCGGCGGGCGGCGCGGCGATCGACATCGCCGCTGTGTCCGGATACCCGATGGGTGCGAGCTGGGGGCAGGACAATCGCATCATCTTCGCATCCGGCCCCCGGTCGGGGCTGAGGAGCGTCGACGCAGGCGGAGGAAGGCCCGAACCTTTGACTACGGTCGCTGCCGGCGTGGGCCATCACTCTCCTCAGATCCTGCCAGACGGTCGCACGCTACTCTTCAACGAGGGCCGATGGATCCATGCGCTCGACCTGGCGAGCACGCGGATTGATCGTCTGGTCGAGGGCGCCAGGCCCCAATACGTCAGCGGGCACCTCATTCTGGGCAGGGGGACGGCGTTGCTGGCAGCGCCGTTCGACGTGGCGCGACTCGAGATCACTGGTCCCGTCGTCCCTATTGTCGAACGTGTCGGGTACGAGCTGACCTCGGGCCAGCCGCACGTGACTGTCTCCCCCGGTGGTACGCTCGCGTACGTGCCGGCGCCCCAAGCGTATGCACTCGTACTCATGGAGCCCGACGGATCGGAGCGGCTGCTATCGCAGGCGGCGCTGCTGCAGAATCCGCAATTCTCCCCGGACGGACGGCGCCTGGTCGTGGCGACAACTCGCGGCGTAGGCGAGCAGCCGGACCTGTGGATCCACGACCTTGGGAGCGCAGCTCCCCCCTCCAGGCTGACCTTCGATGGTGGGCGCGCGCCCGTATGGACGCCAGATGGCGCCTCGATCACATACTCACGTCGAGTACCACGTGAAGAGTCGGGCATTTACACGAGGTCGGCGGACGGCCGCGGCGACCCCCGCTCCAACGTTCGGCTCCCTGGTTTCCATTGGCTGGTCGACTGGACGGTGGAAGGAACACTCGCCTACGGCATGATGGAGGACGATGGCACATCCCTGTCATCGATTCAGGCGATCGAGAAAAGCGAGTCGCGCCGTCTCGTGGGACCGGGAGAGACATGGGGTGGCCGCCTGGCCCCGGATGGTCGCTGGCTCGCCTACTACTTGAGCGATTCCGGCGACTTCGAAATCTACGTGTCGCCGTTTCCAGACACGGGCACGCGCTGGCTGGTCGCCGAAGGCACCGACCCGTCGTGGTCGCCCGACGGATCGGAGATCTACTACCGAAGCGGCACACGCCTGATGGCGGTGCGGATCGACAAGGCGTCTGGTATCCGTGCAGTGTCGCAGCGGCTGGTGATTGAGCCGTTCACACCGCCACTCTACGACGACTACGACATCCATCCCGACGGCAAGACCCTGGTGCTGGTGCGTCCCGCCGGCGGCGACGCGCGAGGCCGCGAGATCACGCTCGTGCTCAATTGGCTGACCGAGATCGCGCGGGTGGAGCCTGAGTGAACCTGCAGTGATTTCCGGGTGCATCGCGAATGATTGAGCGGCGGCTGGGCCATTACGACATCACGGCGCATCTGGGGTCCGGTGGCATGGGCGACGTCTACCAGGCCACAGATACGAAACTGGGCCGCAGTGTCGCGCTCAAATTCCTGCCCGAGGCGTTTGCTCACGACGCCGCGCGCGTCGTGCGATTCGAACGGGAGGCCAGGGCGCTCGCCGCCTTGAACCATCCTCACATCGCGGCCATTCATGGCCTGGAGGAATCGAACGGGCGGAGCTTCCTCGTGATGGAGCTGGTTCCGGGCCAGACGCTCGACGATCGAATCGGGCATCGCCCGCTGCCGCTCGACGACGCGCTCGCCATCGCTCGACAAATCGCCGAAGCCCTCGAAGCTGCGCACGAGAAGGGCATCGTGCATCGCGATCTCAAGCCGGCCAACGTCAAGATCACACCTGATGGCCGGGCCAAAGTGCTCGACTTCGGGCTCGCGAAACTGGCGACCCCTGACGAAGACGGGGCGGCCCGCGTCGCGGACTCGCCCACCTTGACCATGCCAGCCACGGGCGCGGGCGTGATTCTCGGCACTGCAGGCTATATGGCGCCCGAGCAGGCGAGAGGACGACCGGTCGATCAACGGGCAGATATCTTCGCATTCGGCTGCGTGCTCTACGAGATGCTGACCGGGCGGCCGGCGTTCGAGGGCGACAACGTCCCCGACATCCTCGCCCGTGTGCTGGAGCGCGATCCGGACTGGTCGCGCGTCCCGGCGAACGTGCCAGCCTCCGTGCATCGCGTAATGCGCCTGTGCCTGGAGAAGGATCCAAGGAAACGCAGGCAGTGGGCGGGCGACGTGCGCATCGACCTCGAGCAGGCGCTCACAGAGCCCGCGGCCGTTGCCGTGAGCGCTCCACTTCGTGGATTCTCGCGAAAACGACTCGCCTGGATCGCGGGTGCCGCCGTCCTGATTGCGGCGTTGTCGATTCCAGCGACCAGCCGTCTTCGCGAAGCGCCGCCGCCTGAAATGCGGCTGCAGATCGTCACGCCGACGACGCGAGCGCCTCTCAACTTTGCCCTGTCTCCCGACGGACGCTCTATTGTTTTTGTCGCCGCCGAGTCGCCAACGGACACGACCGAGCACTTGTTCGTGCGATCGCTCGACGAGACAACTGCCCGAGCAATCCCCGGAACCGCCGGTGCTCGCAACCCGTTCTGGTCGCCTGACAGCAAGTCGATCGGGTTCTTCGCATCGGAACAGCTTTACCGCATCGACATCAGTGGTGGCCCGGCACAAGCCCTCGCGCCAGCGCCCATCGGCATGGGTGGCGCCTGGAACGTCGACGGCACGATTCTCTTCGCCGCCAACACCGTCAGCCCGTTGCTCAGGGTTCCGGTGGCGGGCGGTGACGCCGTGCCGGTCACCACCCTCGCAGTGCCACGCCAGCTCGGACATCGATTCCCCTCGTTCCTGCCCGGCGGCCGGCAGTTCCTCTTTTATGCCGAGGGCGAGCCAGACGTGTCCGGGATCTACCTGGGATCGATGGATGGATCACCGGCGAAACGGCTGACTGCAGCGGACAGCTTGGGAGCGTTACTACCACCTGATCGTCTGCTCTTCCTCCGACAAGGCGCACTCGTTGCGCGTCAGCTCGATGCGACGCGCGGAGAGCTGACTGGTGACCCGATCACGCTCGCTTCGGACGTGGGTAGTTTCTCGATCTCGACAAGTGGCATCGTCGCGCATCGTCCGGCCGGCGGCGGCCGGCAGGCGCGTATCACGTGGTTCGACAGGAATGGCCAGGCAGTCGTGGGGCCGCCGGGATTCGTGAACGCTCCGGAATTGTCGCCAGACGGACGACAGGTGGCGTTCGACCGCACGACTCGCGGCAACCGCGACATCTGGCTGATGGATCTCGCGCGCGACAGCGTGACGCCATTCACTGTCCACCCCGCAGTTGACGGCTATCCTCTGTGGTCACCGGACGGCGCTCAGATCGTTTTCGAGTCGACCCGGAACGGTACGTTCGACCTCTGGATCAGGTCGTCGAGTGGAGCCAGCCCTGAGCAGTTGCTGCTCGAAGCACCCGAGAGCGAGTGGCCGCTCCACTGGTCGAAGGACGGGCGCTTTCTCCTCTATCAAACGAGCGATCTCGAGACGAAGTGGGATCTCTGGGTCCTGCCGATGATCGGGAGCGACAGAACGCCACTCGTGGTGGCGAACTCGCCCTTCGTCGAGCGCATGGGTCAGTTCTCACCGGACGGCCGTTGGCTCGCGTACGAGACCAACGAGTCGGGCAGACCCGAGATCGTCGCGCAGGCCTTCCCAAGGGCCAGCGGCAGATTCGCTGTATCAACCGGCGGCGGGACCGCTCCACGATGGCGTGCTGACGGGAACGAGATCTTTTTCATCGCGCCGGACGGAAAGATGATGGCAGTGCCGATCACGACGACCGGCTCCGCGTTCGAGGCCGGAAAACCAACGGCGTTGTTCCCCACCAACATCATGGGGCTTCCGTTCAAGTCTCAGTACACCGTCTCGCGCGACGGCCGATTCCTCGTCAACAACCTGCAGCCTGACGAGGGCACGGTGTCGCCCATCACGCTGATCCTCAACTGGAAACCATGAGCCCACTCGAGGCGTCAGCGATCGTGCCGGGCACCAGGCTCGGGCCGTACGAGATCGTCAGCCTGCTCGACTCGGGAGGCATGGCGTCGTGTATCGCGCGCGCAATTCGATCTACCTTCGCAGCACCAACGGGGGCGGCCGCAGTGCGGCTCGGCGACAGCCTCGCCCGCGGGCTCGCCTGATGGAAAGTGGCCCTCGCCAATAGTGACACCTGACGGGCGCTCATATGCCTATGGCTGGCAGCGCGCGCTCAGCGATCTATTCCTCGTCGACGGACTGAGCTGAAGGCGAAGGTGGTTGAGTCGAATCGGCTATGGCGGCAGCCGCCTCGAATCGACGTAGATAGTGTTGACCGTCGATCCTCCGCGCACGACGTAGCCCTGGGCCAGCAGATACGTCGTGATGTCCGAGTTGACGCCATCGGCGCTCATCGCCACGGTCTCCGCGCAGATGGCGCCGGGGCGGAAGCGCGACAGATCGAGCGAGCGAATGATGTCGTAGTCGAGGCCCTCGATATCGGTTGACAGCACGTCAGGAGCCTTGCCCAGTTGCTCGGTGATGAGCCGGTTGATGTTGATGAGCGGCATCTTCCGCACGCGTTCGATGACGCTTTCGCTCTTCCCCTGCTGCAGGATCTTCACATGGTCGGGCGAAAACGTATTGAGCATCGGATTGCCCTTGATCTCGTAGTAGTCGGCTTCCGTTGCATCGGTTACGCCGATGCCCGCCTCCACCACGCGGTCGCCCGGCCGGTAGTCGCGCAGCTTCTTGGTAAATGCCGGATTGGGCTCCACGAGCACGCCGCGATGGCCGACGCCCCACAATAAGTACGTGTTGTTGCTCAACACGGGCTCGGCGGCGCCCACGTCGATGTACGTGGCGCGATCCACGCGCAGGAGATCGCGGACGACGTGAAACAGAACGATGTCCTCGCCTTGCTGCGAGAACGTCATGCGCGCGTCCTCGGGCAGCGCTCGACGTTCGAGTTCTCGAGCCCGGGCCTGCTCTTGCTCCAACATCGGGGCCCACTGCCGGTCCGAGATCCACTTGCCGGCTCCGAGACCTGCCGCCCCGACTACTGCTGTCGTCACGAACTCGCGTCTCTGCATGATGTCTCCACGAGGGTGGTCATCGGGCACTCATCTCGCGACGAGTGCCCTTGCCACTCTACCAGAGCATCAAGGCCGATTCGCCGCTCGCGGTCGCGACGTTCAGGCGCACGTGCAAAGTGTACTGTTTCCCCTTGGTCAACTGCGTCGTGATTCGGGCGTTGCGGTCGATGCCCGAATCGTTGTCAGCCGCGAGTTGCACCGCGCCTGACGGCTTCTGCTCGAAGAGCGCCATCACGGTGTCCGCCTCGCCGAAGGTCTGCATCACGAAGGGCCGTGTCTTCGTCGGTGAGATCGAGAAGTCGATCTGCTGGCCGCTCTTCAGCTTGAGCGGGACGCTCTGGAACGGGACGAGCGGGATCGCATCAGCGGCCTTGAGCGGGGGATAGAGCGTCTGCACCCACTCCTTGTCGTGCGGCGACAAGCCGCCGGCGGGGCTCAGGCCGTTCGAGTACTTCGCGGGTTTGAGAATGAGGCCCGCTTCGAACGGATAGTGCATCACCGAGTCCGGATCCCAGTTCGAGCCCTTGACGCTGTCGGCCTCGATCTTCCTGATGATGTTGTGGAAGGTTGTCTGCCGGCTCCACCTGTTTGGCGGTGCGGCGAGCGATTTGTACACGGCCTCTTCATCCCAGAGGATGCCCGCGAACGGGTTCTGGTGCTCATGCGGGAAGGCGAGCGTGTGGCCGATCTCGTGGATCGCCGTGTCCATGCCTTCCTGCGGATCCTCGACGAGGCTCCAGCCGAAGTTCATCGTCCGCGGGTCGCTGCGCCCGGTGCGAATGTCGGTTCCGAGATACGACCACGAACCGTCGCCCTGCTCGAACGCGATGCGGATGTCGGCCTCGTCCTGCTTCTTGGTCTCGAGGAAGTCGAGCCCGATGCCGAGTGCCTTCCAGGCCTTGAATGCCGCACGCACGACGTCCACTTCCTTCTTGGGTGCCGTCCACTTGGCCGGCTTGTCGAAGAACCAGTAACGGAGAGTCGAGCCGTTCAGCCAGCGGTTGGCGGTCTGGCGGATGAGCCGTGCCCGGTCCGGCGATACATCCTTTGCGAGTTTCGGTGGCTTGGGGAATTTGGCAGCACAGAAGCGCCGGCTGGTGATGACGGGGGTGGAGATGCGGGTCTTCTTTGCCACGTCGGATCCTCCTGATAACAACGAAAGTCAACGAACAGTCTTGAGTTGAACAGTCGCCGGTTGGTGCATTTAGTGGAACGACTCGTGAGCAGGTTCCGAACAGACAGTCTCGGTCCTGGGCTACGACCGCCACGCCGCCGGCATCAGCATAGACGTTTTCTCCCTTGCGGCGTGTCGGGACACGATCGCATCCACACATCCGCAGCAGGAACTGCGCGTCTCGACGGCCGCGGCTGCCACTGAGAAGGGTGGAATGCGATTGAGGTCGACTGTCTGTGTGTTGGTGTTCCTGGCGGGGCTCGCGGTAGCCGCGCTCGCCGCTCAAGGGGGGCGCCAGGGCGGATCTGGTTACCTGAAACTGTTCGACCCGAGTCTGCCGTTCGATGCGAAGGACATCGCAGGCATCTGGACACCGAACGCGAACGGGTTCGGTGGCGGCGGCCGCTGTCGTGACTGCGGCGATCGCGGCTACAGCTTCGAGTTCCCTGAGTTCACCGCGGCGGGACAAGTCGCGTTCGACAAGAACATCCCATCGTACGGCCGCGCCAGGGACAGCGACGATGCGAAGGCGCATCCGGAAGAGCACATCGGACGCCGGCGTGCGCAGCCACCCGCACTCGGCAACGACACGTACGGTACGTGCAACCCGATGGGGATTCCGCGCGCCATCCTCTATCCCGATCCCGAAGAGTTCATCGTCCTGCCCGACCGTATTTATCAGCACTTTCAATGGGGATACGGGCTGCGCACGATTTGGATGGACGGACGCAGGCTCCCCCCGCCGGACGAGGTCGATATCCCTCGCTGGTGGGGCTACGCGGTCGGGCGCTGGGAAGGCAGCACGCTCGTGGTCGATTCGACGGGGTACGACGACCGTGCATGGGTCGACTACTTCGGCTATCCCCTCAGCGATCAGATGGTTCTGCAGGAACGCTACACCCGCATCAACTACGACACGCTGGAACTGAAGATGACGCTGACCGATCCCAAGTATTACGGAAAGCCCTGGGTCAGCGAGACGAAACGCATGCACCTGCTGCCCAGGGACTTCATCAAGTCGTCGGGATGGGCAGGATTGCTCGAGGATCTGTGCGCGCCGGCGAACGAGCTCGAGTTCAATCGGGTGATCCGCGATCCTGCGGGCACCGGCAAACCGGTGCGCTGAGGCAGCATGTTCAAGAAGCTCATGGCGGCGTGTGGGGTCGCCGTGATGATGACGGCGACGCTGGACGCCCATCACGGGACGCTCATCAACTACGACCGCGCGAAGCAGTGGACGGCCAAGGTCGTCGTTACCGAGTTCAGGTACGTGAACCCGCATGCGCAGCTGTTCTTCGATCGCAAGAAGGAGGACGGCAGCGTCGAGCACTACAGCGGTGAGCTGCTGCCCAACCCCGCGCAATTGATTCGCAACGGCTGGAGTCGAAAGCGCGCGACGGAGGCCATTCAGCCGGGGCTGACGCTGACCGTCACGGTCGCGCCTGCCCGTGCCGGTGGCGAGGCCGTGCTCGTTCTGCGGATCGAGAACGACAAGGGCGAAGAGCTGTTGAGCGGCGGGCCGAACGCGGGTGGGCCGGAGACGCCAGCCCCTGGTGCCACCGGTGCCAGACCCTGACGCCCTGCCTGTATGATTGGTGCCCGCCGAGGAGCCCAGTCATGGATCTACAGCAGTTCGATCTCAACCTGCTCGTTGCGCTGGACGCACTACTCAAAGAGAAGAACGTGACGCGTGCCGGCATGCGCATGAACCTGAGTCAGTCGGCGATGAGCGGCTCGCTGGCGAGGCTGCGCGACTTCTTCCAGGACGAGCTCCTCGTTCCGGCGGGGAAGGGGATGGTGCTGACGCCCTTTGCCGAGGACCTCGTGCAACCGGTGCGCGATCTCCTGTTGCAGGCACGCAGCACGATTGCCACGAAACCGCGGTTCAACGCGGTGACGTCGCAGCGGCATTTCTCGATCGCGGTCTCCGACTACGTCGCGAGCGTCCTGGTGGTGGACCTGCTGCGCCAGGTGACGGCGGCGGCGCCCAACATCACTTTCGAGCTGCGTCCGTTCGGGCGTGAGGCCGCCGAGAACCTCGAACGCATTGACGTGCTCGTCGTGCCGGAGTGTTACGTATCTCCAGCGCATCCGAAAGAGGTCCTGTTCGAGGATACGCATACATGTATTGCCTGGATGAAGAATCCTCAGGTGGGCTCGTCGCTGTCGGTCGAGGAGTACCTGTCGCTGGGCCATGTCGTCGTTCGTATCGCAGAAGGGGGAACCAACTACGACGAACGCGTCCTGCGAAGCATGAACCACAAGCGGCGCATCGAGGTGGTCACGCCGAGCTTCGACCTCGCGCCGCAGCTCGTCGTCGGCACGGAGCGAATCGCCACCGTCCCGACCCGCCTGGCGAACAAGTACGCGAGCTGGCTGCCAATCAGGCTGTTGCCAGTCCCGATCGAGATTCCGCCGATGGTGGAAACCGTGCAGTGGCACCAGGCGCACGATCGCGACCCCGCGCACATCTGGCTCCGGGCACGGCTGCGGGAGGCTGTCGCGTCGCTTCCGGCATCCGATTCGAGGACGCAAGTCGCGGCGAGCCGGCGCAATTCACGGGCCTCACTCGTATCGAGGTGATGACATGGTTCCGTCTGCGCGCCGCCTGTGCGCGCTTGTCTCGATAGCGGGTTGCCTGCTGGTGACGACGGTTGCGGGTCAGCGGGGTGGTCCGCCTCCGCCCTCGTCACCGCGAACCGCCGCGCCGATCGATCTCACGGGCTACTGGGTGTCGCTGGTGACCGAGGACTGGCGCTATCGCATGACAGTGCCGCCGAAGGGGGACCATGCCGGTGTACCCCTGAATCCAGCTGGTCGCGAGGCAGCGGGGGCCTGGGACCCTGCACGAGCGGACGCGATCGGCGAAAGGTGCAAACCATACGGCGCCGGAGGCGTGATGCGAATGCCAGGGCGCCTTCACGTCTCTTGGAGCGGCGACGACACACTGACGATCGAAACCGAAGCGGGCGCACAGACACGTACTCTGTCTTTCGGGACGGGGCGCAGCGAGAGCGGCACATGGCAGGGCGTTTCGAGTGCGAGCTGGGATCGGGCGGAAACCGCGATGGGCCGTGGTGGCTTCTTTCCTGGACCAGTCGCGCGAGGCGGATCGCTCAAGGTGATTACGACCAACATGAAGCCAGGGTACCTGCGGCGCAATGGTGTGCCGTACAGCGCGCAGGCCGTTCTCACGGAGTACTTCGATCGATTCGACGTGCCCAACGGCGACACGCTGCTCGTCGTGTCGTCGGAACTGATGGATCCGATCTACCTGGCGCAGCCGTTCTGGACCAGCACGCACTTCAAGAAACAGAGCGACGGGTCTGGATGGAATCCGAGGGCCTGCGAATGATCAGCTGCTCTCGTGGCGTGGCGGCGGCGGTCGTAGTCGTAATGGGTGTGGCCGTCAGCGGCCAGGCGCCGCCGGCGCGACAAGACGGCCCTGCACCTGGCTTCGACATCTCCGGTTACTGGACCTCACCGCTCCACGAGGACGTGCTCGAGCGCGGGGCCGGACCAGAGCTCGGTGATTACGGGGGATCGCCAATCAGCGAAGCCGGGCGGCTGTTCGCGTTGTCGTACGATGCCTCGCGCCTGACGCTGCGTCATCATCAATGCGACGGGTATGTCACGCCGTACTCGGTGCGCTCCCTCGGCAATGCGCGGGCGTGGGAGGAGCGCGATCCGCATACGCATCGGCTCATCGCGGTGCACTGGTACAACCAGACATTCGAAGGCCATCGCACGATCTGGATGGACGGCCGTCCACATCCGCCTGCCTACGCGCCGCACACGTGGATGGGATTCTCGACCGGGCGATTCGTGGGCAACGCGCTCGAGGTGCAGACGACGCATCTCAAACAGGGGTGGCTGCGACGCAACGGTCTGCCGCAAAGCGATCAAACGACGGTGGTCGAGTACTTCGTCCGGCACGGCGATCGCCTGACGCACACGGCGGTCATCAACGATCCGGTGTTTCTTGCGGAAGCGGACGTCCGCACGACGGACTTCTTTCGACAGCCGCTCGATCATCAGAGCTGGCTGTTCGCCTGTGACGATGGCGAGCAGATCCTGGGGCGGCGGCCTGACGATGTTCCCAACTACCGAGTCGGAGAGCATCCCTTCCTGAAGGAATACGGCAGTAAGTACCGGATCCCGCTGGCGGCGTCTCTGGGCGGCCCCGAGACGATGTACCCGGAGATCGTCGGCCGTCTGGGCGTTCTGACGGACGCCGACGGGGCCGCCAAGATGCGTCCGGCGAACGGGGCCCGTGTGGTCAGTAGAGCGGTCAATCCCGAGCCGAGCGACGGTGAAGTCCACACCTGGAAGCTCCGGAACAACCTCTATCTGCTCGCCGGCGATGGCGCCAACATCGTGGTGCAGGTGGGCGATGAGGGAGCCTTCGTCGTCGACAGCGGCAGCGGCTCACTGGCGGAGAAGACCGTCGCTGCTATCCGGCGTCTCAGCGACAAGCCGATTCAGTTCATCGCCAACACCAACGCACGATCCGAGCACACCGGCGGGAACGTCGCGCTCAGGGCATCGGGAGTCGATCCCAGCCTGCGCGGATCGTTCTTCTCGCTGCAGTTCGCCGACGCTGGCGTGGGCGCCACGATCATGTCGCATCAGAACGCGCAGAATCAGATGATCGCGGCGAAGCGTCCGCCAAACGGGATCCCGAGCGACACGTTCCTCGAAGAGCGCCGCCGCAAGTTTCACAACGACGACGCGATCGAGCTGATCTGGGCGCCGAAGGCGACCACGGACGGCGACAGCGTCGTGCACTTCCGGCGGGCCGACGTCATTGTCGCCGGCGACGTGTTCACGACGACAGGTTTTCCGATGATCGACGTGGCGAACGGTGGCTCCGTCCAGGGAGAGATCGACGCATTGAACGGCATCCTGAATCGAACGGTGTACCAGCACCAGGGGCAGGGAGGCACGATCGTCATCCCGGGTCACGGCTACGTGTCGGACGAGCACGAGGTCGTCGAGTATCGCGACATGGTCGTCATCGTGCGCGATCGCGTACAGGGGCTGATCAATCGAGGCGCGACGCTCGAGCAGGTGAAAGCGGCGCGGCCGACTGCGGACTACGACGCGCGGTACGGGGCGACGTCAGGTTCCTGGACCACGGACATGTTCGTCGAGGCGGTGTATCGCGATCTGTCCCGGCGGAAGTAGAGGAGGAGCCCATGGCTGCCATGCGTGCTGCAACGTGTCTGATGTTTGCCGCATCGTTCGGCGTGGCCGCGGCGCAGCAGCCGAGCCCTGCGCCGGCCGCCCGTCCGGATACCCCTGAAATCACAACGATGATCGAGCAGGTCCGAAAGACCGCTGGGCCGCGATGGGCACACACCGTGCGCTTCTGGTGCGAGGAACCGCGAGCGAACCGGGCTGACGATCCCCTCATCGCGCCGACCAGGATCTTCGACAACGTGTACGCCATCGGAAACAGTGGCACGACTGTCTACGTCATTCGGACGTCCGCCGGGCTGCTGATGATTGACGCGCTGGGTGCGGGTGATGCCGCGGCGACGACGGCGCAACTCGATGCACAGCTCCTTCCCGGGTTCCAGAAGCTGGGGCTCGATCCGGGACAGGTCAGGATCGTCCTCGTCACACACGGGCACGCCGATCACTACGGCGGGTCGGCGTACTTCCAGGAGCGTTACGGATCGAAGGTGTACGTCTCGGTGGCGGATTGGAATCTCATGGAGAACCCGCCGGCGCGCGGACGCGGAGGCCGCGGACCATCCGGGCCGGCGACGCCGCTGCCGAAGCACGACGGGGAGATCAAGGGAGGCGAGCCGATCGTTCTCGGCGACCTTCAAGTGACGCCGGTTGCGGTGCCCGGACACACGCCCGGATCGATGGGTTTCATCTTCCCGGTCACCGACAATGGCCGCACACACGTGGCCGCGCTGTTCGGCGGCGCGTGGCTGACGCCTCAGATCCTGAGTGACGAAGCGCTCGCGACGTTTCTCCAATCGGTCGAACGGTTCAAGGGCGCCACGAAAGCTGCTGGTGTCGACGTTCTCCTGCAGAACCACATGCTCATGGATCCCATCCAGCCAAAGCTCGATTCGCTGGCGAAGCGGGCGAAAGGCGAGCCCAACCCGTTCGTCGTGGGCGTCGACGAATACCAGACGTTTCTGGGTGTCATGGAAGGCTGCACGCGCGTGAACCTCGCGCGTCGAAAAGGGTAGCCTCGAGGCTGCGCGAACACTGTCGGGATCGGGAACTGTGTTCGCGCACTCGCACTCGCCGGTGGAGTGCTATTGACGTCCTGCTACTGGTCCCGGCATCACGCCTGCCACTTTGAGACGGATCCGATAGACGTGGTCGCAGGCGGTCACGTAGAGGCCCTTGCCGTCGGGATCCCCGAAGGCGACGTTGGTCGCGCAGATCTGCCGCTTCGGCTCCCCGCCGACGATTTGCAGGTTGAGGTACCCGAGGAGGGTTCCGGCTGGTGACGTGATGCGGATGATGCCGGGGCCGGCGCCGCTCGTGGAGTAGACGTTGCCAAGCGTGTCTACTTTCATGCCGTCGCCGATGCCCGGGCCCTGTGTGAACGGGCTGCCCGGCCCGAGCGAACCGTCGGCTTTCACCTCGTAACGAAACATCCGCTGCCCGGCGTTGGCGTAGAGATACTTCTCATCCGGCGAGAGCACGATGCCATTCGGAATGCCGCCCAGCACGGTCGCGTCGAGCACCATCGTCGACTTGCCGTCCTTGATTCGCCAGATGCCGTTCGGCAATTGCTTGTCGGGATTCTTGCCTCCGTCGCGCAGGCCGAAATCGTTGTCAGTGAGATACACCGCATCGTCTCTGGCGACGACGATGTCGTTCGGCCCGCTGAATCGCTTGCCGTCGTTCGATCCCGACGACAGCACCGTGCGCGTCTTGCCGTCCTTCTCGAGGCGCATCACGGTGCGGTCGTTGTCGGCGCACCAGATCAGGCGACCTTGCGAGTCGAGGCTGGCGCAGCTCGGACCGATGAGGAGGACGTGCGATCGCCCGCTCCGCGTCTGCGTGCCCGTGTGATTGACATCGTTGCCGGTGTAGCCGGCACTCTCCATGAACACCGACACGGTCTTGTCGGCCGCTATCTTGTAGAGAACGTTGTCGAGGAGACCTCCGATGATCAGGTAGCCCGATTGTCCCTCGCGCACCCACACTGGTCCTTCGTTGAGGCCGAAGCCGGTGGCCAGCAGTTCGGCCTGGGTGTTCATGTCGACGATTGCGTCGAGTCCTGGATCGGAGCGGGTGATGTTGAACGGCTTCGGTGCCGGGGCCGGGCCATCACCGCGCATCGAGGGCGCCGGCGTGCCGGACTGTGCCGAAATCACGACTGTCGCGAACGATGCGGCGACAATCAGGGCGGCAACGAGTCGAATGAAGCGTGTTCTCATGGTGGTTGGTCCTCGGACGCAGAGAACAGGATTATAGGCGGTGAGGCTTCATCTTGACGCGTCCCCGCCACGACGGACGGGGCGCCCGTCGTTACCGGGCGCTCTGCACTCGCTTGTACGCGGTCGCATAAATCGTACGCGCAGTGCGATCCACCAGCTCGCTCAGGCGACCACCCTGCGTCAGCGGCTTGATCGCGCGCAGGCGAGCCACTGCTCGATCGATCTCGGTGTCCAGGAGTCCGGCATCGAGCCCTGCCTGCCGCCACTGCTGGACAATCTTGGGATCGGCGAGCGCCTTCTGAAGCGGGCCGATATCACCCGCGGGGATCACCACGTCGTGAGCCGTGCTCTTGAGCGCCGCGGCGGCCGACGACAGCGCCCACGCCTGATACGCGAGATTGGTATCCATCGTCCTGGTCGCGACGCGTGCGATCCCCGCGTGGGCCACCGCCCAGTCGATGTTGCCGTCGCGCCGCGCACCTTCACCACGCTCCAGGGCGTCGAGCAGTCCCTGCATCGTCACCATCGCCGTCACCCCATATTGGGACGCGAGACCGAGCCGACTCGCGATGGGATCCTGACGGCCTGGAGGATTCGAGACGCGTCGTTGGAAGATCACCGGCTGTTCGTACGGCTTTGGCGGATCGCGCGCGATATCGCTCATCCTGTCGGCTTCAAGTCCGGTCACTATCGCCACGAGACCAAGAGCTACTCCACCGATGAACCAGCCCCCGATGATGGCGAATCCGGCGGCCATCCCAAGGATGCCCGTCATCGTTGCCATGGTGTGCTGATAATCGGTTGCACCTTCCTTCGACCATGCCCCGCCGCCACCGGCGGGCATCGCCGGGCCCCCGGTCGGCCCTTCGATATAGGGCGGTGGCTCATCTCCCGGCAATTCATCGAGGTTCGGAAGTCCGGGGTCGCCGTTGGGCATGATTGCTCCTTTGCGAGTACCGGTCGCTCTGTTGTTGAGTGGGCTCTCCGAGCGAAGGGTGATGGTACTACCGCTTTGGTACAAAAAGTCGCCTGACGTCGCACCAACGTCAGAGCGCCGTCAGTTCACTCGCAGCAGGCGGGCGGTGGCGCATTCCTCGGCTATCTTCAAATACCTTCGGACGGCCGCATTGCCGACGACATAAGGATTCGAACTGCCCGGTGCGCGCATTGCGAGCAGCGGCAGGTTGACCTTCGATCCGTCCCAGTCCGTGTGGTTCGACAGGATGATGTCGGCGCCGGCTTTCTGCACGACGTCGTCGAAGCGTTGCGCCGACCTGATGTAGGCCTCGAGCGAATCCCGATCCGCATTGAGACCGGTTCCGCCCCACAGCGCCGCGAGGTGCGGAGTGCCGTTGTCGCGTACGGGAATGACCACTGACAGCGTTCCCGGCGTGTGTCCCGGCGTGACGTAGAGTGTCACGGTCGTGTCGCCCAGCGCGAGCCTGTGGCCATCGGTCGCGAGCAGGTCGCGCACCGGCTTCGTGCCGCCGAGCCGATCGATCACGTCCCAGTCTGCGCCCGACATGACGATACGCGTCTTGTAGCGATCCTGGAGGAACCTCGCACCGCCGTGGTGGTCGGGATGAGGATGGGTGACGACGGCGTAGCGGATCGTGGACGGATCGAGCCCCAGCTTCTTCAAACCGCCGGCGACCTCTTCTTCGACGGAGTAGTCGAAGAGCGTATCGATCAGGATGATGCCCTCCGATGTGGTGACCGCCCACGCGGAGTACTCGGACTGGCCGACGAAGTAGAGGTTGTCGAACACTTTCACGGGCTTGGCGTACCAGCTCGACCTGTGCGGTGGCCCTGATGCCCGCCCGCGACCGCCACCCTGAGGGCCACCTGCGCGACCGCCGCCGCCACGCGGCGTGGGCACGGTGCAGAGGAAGTTGAACAGATTCTGATACGCGTCACCTGCCGCGGCCCTTGCGAGCGCGACGTGGGCATCGGGCGTCGCCCCGAGCGAAGTCGAGGGGGCGTTCTGACCCGCGAGCAGAGCGGTGCCACTCAGAGCGGTGCACACGACAGCGCCAATTGCCACGGCGCGCGCGCTCTTCATCACAGCTGTCATCAGTGGTGTGTCCTTCCTAAATCAGGCCCGGCGACCTGAGGCCGGCTCGTCACGTCCAGAGAGTCTGAAGACCCGCGTCTACCAGGCGCCAGGCCTTGCTGGTACTCCGTGACGTCGAGTTGTTCGAGCACGGCCCGCATTGGATTGAGAAGCCAGTTCAGGAGCAAGCCGGCAAAAAGAATCGCGGCAAGGCCGGTCGCGAGCCAGAACCCATACCTGATCTGACCGAAGGCATCGCTCACGGCGCCAATGGCCATCGGCGCCAGCACTGCGGACACGCACGTGAAGAAAAGGATCACGCCTGCAGCAGCACCATGTTCACTCTTCGGAAGAGCGCTGATCCCCTTCGAGTTGATGGTCGGGTACACGACCGACATGAAGATCCCCGACAGCGGGAGCAGATACACGGCCCACTCCAGCCCTCCCGCGACGCTCATGACGAAGCAGAGCAGGATGCTTCCGCTGAACAGCGCGAGCACGGCCTGCCACGCAAAGCGCGTCAGCATCCAGGCCCCGAGAAAACGCCCGGCCGCACGCAGAAGGAAAAAGATCGAGATGCTGTAGGTCGCGAGCCATGTGGCCGTCCCGGTATAGCCGGCGAGCAGCGTAGGCATCCACACATACACCGCGGCCTCGACGCCGACATACAGAAACGCTCCCGTCGAGAAGGCGAGCACGTAGCGATTCTTCATCGCATGGCTGGTGCCACTGAACCCTCTGCCGCCTGCGGCTCGCGACGTGCTCGGGTATCTCACCAGGAGCGCGAGGACGATCAGCGCGACGCAGATGACGCCTGCGATCGCATAGAGCCACTGCCACGACATGCCTGCGTCAAGCAGTCGCGCGAGGATTGCCGGCCCGATGATGGCGCCCACGCCGAAGAAGCCTTCGGCCGTGTTCATGATGGCGGTGTGCTGGCCGGTCGACGTGGAGATGTCGCCGATGAGCGCCAGCGCGCCGGTCTTGAAGATGCCGATTGCGAGCCCTGAGAGGCCCAACAGCACCGCAAAGGTTACGAACGAGTCGCCCACGACAAGCAGGAAACAGGCCGCCGCGAACACCGTCAGTCCCGCGACGATGGTCGGTCGCCGTCCGAACCGGTCCGCGAGAGAGCCGAGGAGCAGGCCGGCCACGGCAATGCCTGTCATCGTCGCGTATTGGAATGTTCCGCCGGCGGTGAGCGACAACTGGAAGGTCTTGATGACCTCCGGGATGATGACGCCGACCGAGTCGGTCGTCATCGCGAACATCGCGAACATGAGATACGTCAGTGTCTTGACGACGGCCATGTTGCGACGATCGGTCGCGGCGCCGGGTGGCAAGTTCAGACCTCCACCGCAGTCTGCCACGTCAGTGAGCTGTCGATGCCGGCTCCTGCTCCCGAGCAGGCGACAGACGCGCACATGCGGGACAGGTCCACGTCCAGTCGCGCGAAGTCGACACCGTTCTTCCACTCGAACGCGATCGAGTCAGGCGGTGACGGCAGCGTGTGGAAGGTGCCGGCAAACGCCGGGTGCGTGTTCCGTACCCGGAGGAGCCCGAGGAGTGATTGCACCGTTGGACGAGCCAGGTCGTGTGCCAGTTCACCGGCCGTGTAGTAGTGACGATTGATGTCACGCCCGACTCCTGTCCGGTGCAACAGGGCAAGATCGTTGCAGCCTGCGAGCAGCCCCACGTAATAGATCTGCGGAATTCCCGGAACGAAACATTGGATGGCGCGTGATATCAGATACTCGGTGTCCCGGCGGCCGAGCGCGTCATAGAACGTGCAATTGATCTGCGACGAGTCGACGTTGCTCGCGGCAGCGCCACTCGCGAGACGGCTCTCATCGCGGCTCCGGTGATGAATCGCCTCGACCAGCGCGTCGATGTCATGCGCAAGCAGCAACCCCGCTGCGTCCGTACTCCGGCGACCGGCGACGTCTTCGACGCCGATCCCATCGTGGGTGTCGAGAACGGTCACCGCGTTACGAGGGCGCATGTCGAGCCATCGTTTCAGCGCTGTGGCATCGCGCGTGTACAGCGTGTGAAGCGTCAGCGGCGGCAGCGCGAAGTCGTAGACATAGTCGACCTGGCGCGCGACCTCGATCTGGTCCAGGTAGTGACCATGAATCTCGACCAGGACTTTCATTCCGTTCGCGTGCGCCAGGTCGGTGAGCTCGGCGATGAAGGCAAACGTCTCCGGGATCATGAAGCAACTGGTTCCCGCCTTCTTGACGGCGTACCCGACGGCGTCGAGCCGAATCGCCTTGATGCCAGCAGCGCGGAATCGCGCGAGGACGTCAGTCAGATATTTCCGGCCCTGTGGATGCGATATGTCGATGTCGATCTGATCGCTCGTGAAGGTCGTCCAAAGCAGCAGCTGCTCTCCGTGAGCAGCCTGGTGTCTCGTGAAGGGAAGCGTGGACCCTGGTGTGTGAAGCGCGAGCAGATCCGCCTGGCTCGCGCCCTGAGGAAAGACGCGAGAGAACGTGAGGAACATCCCGGCGTACGAGGAGCCACCACCGTGCCGATCGAAGTCCTCGAACTGCGGTGACCGGCGCGACACGTGATTGACGATCACGTCCGCCATCAGATCGGTCCGCACGGCGAGCGCTGCGACATCGTCCCACGTGCCCAGGCGCCGGTCGACCTGCGTATGATCGATCGGGTCGAAGCCGGCATCAGCGCCGTCGATCGGGTGGAAGAAGGGCAGCAGGTGCACGCCGCCGAATGCTCCAGCCAGCGGCCCGGCCAGCAGTTGCCCCAGGTCGTGAAACGTTCCGCCCGGCAGGCGATCGACATACGCGATCAGCTGCGCCTGATTCTTCATCTCGTCAACGCGTCCCGACCCGATGATACAGTTTGCCGGACCAGGGGAAGGCACATGAGAGCATGGACCGCGATTCTCTTGATGATCGTCGCTGCTGGCGCTCGCCACGGGCTCGCACAAGAGCCTCGCGTCGCTCAAGCACTTCGTGTGGGAGCCGCGAAGGTCGACGTGACGCCGTCACAGGGTGAACTTCCCAGCAACAGCTACGGCGTTCTCGACCGGCTGTACGCGAGAGCCATCGTGCTCGACAACGGTGCCGCGACCGCAGCGCTGGTTTCCGTTGACGCCGGCGGCATTTCGGACGCGATCTGGCAGACGGTCACCAAGCAGCTCGAGAGCGATCTGGGGATCCCGACAGTCAACGTGCTGCTGACCGCGACTCACACTCACAGCGCCGGCTTCCAGCGAGGTCCCGATTATCCGCAAAAGATCGTTGAAGCCGTCCGGCTCGCGAAGCAGAAGCTGACGCCTGCGCGAGTGGGCTATGGTACCGGAGCCTCGTACATCAACGTCAATCGCCAGATCATCGATCCTCAGACTCACCGCTGGTGGGAGGGGCCAAACCGCGAGGGGCCGTCCGACAAGACGGTCGCCGTCATCAAGTTCGAGACCACGCAGGGTGAGCCGATCGCCGCGTATTACAACTACGCAGTGCACGCCGTCGTTGCCGGACAACTCGATCAGATCAGCGCCGACATCCCGGGGGCAGCTTCCACGTACGTGGAAGACTCCCTGGACGGGCAGGTTGTCGCGCTGTGGTCGAGCGGCGCAGCCGGCGACCAGAATCCGATCTACTACCAGCAGACCTACGACCTTCGCGACATCCGGACGAAGGAGTACGCCAGGCGTGGCGTGGATATCAGCAACGCGATGCCGCCGGGTGGGGAAGGCCTGAATCGGAGCGACCCCGTCGTCTTGCGGTTGATGGACCAGCAGCGGCAGATGGTGAAATCGATGGGGCAGTTCCTCGGCGAGGAAGTCCTGCATGTGATGCGTGGCATCGAGCGCAGCGAGACCGCGGTCCCGCTCTACGGTGCCTCTGCCACCATCCAATGCCCCGGTCGCGAGCGGACCAATCAGGGGCGTGCGGGATTCGAGGGAACGTACAAGGACGGCGGTCCCGTCGAGATCAGGCTCGGCCTGCTGCGTATCGGCGACGTCATGATTGGTGCCGTCAACGCGGAAGTGTTCAACTCCATCGCACAGCGGTTGAAGAAGGAGTCGCTGCACAAGCCGACGATGATGGCCACGCTCACGAACGGATCGGCGAGGTCGGGCTACATTCCCGACGATGCGTCGTTCGGCAAGTACACGTTCGAGGTGCTGTCGTCGAGGCTGCAGCCCGGATGCGCCGAGTCGGCCATCGTCAACGGTATCCTCGCGCTCATCGAGGGTTCGCGAAACATTACCCCCGGCGCATGGCTTCCATAGCCCTGCGTTCCTCGCCATGAGGATCGGCGAGCAGCGCGACCTGCGCGCCGAACACCATCGTTTTTCTGGTGATCGGATCGAACGGCGTCCATGACGGGATCCCCGGGTGGCTGGGGTTGCCTGTGCGCGCGAACGAGGCCCATGACTCGCTCATCGCCGCCGCCAGCGCGTGGCGATCGGTGCCGGTGCCCGTCATGAACGAGATGGCATCAGGGTGGTCGAAGACGAATGGCAGCTCCATGCTGTGCATCGAGCGCAGCTTGCCCTGGCGCACTGGCGAGCGCCAGGTGAACGCATAGAGGAACACTGGTGCCTGTCCTTGCGCCTGCTTCCGTTGAGCAATGACATGTGCCGCGTATCGAAGTGACGAGGCATCGCCCGCCATGACGGCGGCAATGTCGGCAAGTGATTCCGTCGGGCGGCGCGAGCGATAGAGCTCGATGAGTCGATCGGCGTCGGTGTCGTTGACGGGAACGATCCGCTTGACCTCGGCGCGGAGTTCAGCGAGATCGAGTGGCTCCCTCGTCCAGTACGGATCGTTGGGATTGCCGTAAGGAATTCCCTCGCACTCGTTGGAGCCCACCATCATCGGAATCGCCGACGAGACTGCTGACGCCGCTGGCTCGAACGGGTGCGTGGGAAGCGTGCGGCCGTCCACCACCGGGACGAAGCGCAGCGAGATGTCACCTGTTGCGGGCCGCCCGCCCTGTCCACCGGCGGGACCCCCACCGGCAGTCAGCGCTGAGACAATCCGTTCGGCCGGCATCGTCAGCAGTCTCTCGGCGTCTGACGCTTTGACGTCGAGGCGGGAGAGCAGCAGCTCGGCCGCCTCGATCGCGCGCCCGGGCTCGAGGCCGGTGACGGCGGTGTCGGCGAGCGTGCTCATGATGATTGCGCGGTGGAAGAGGCCTTTCGCCGTAGGAAAGGCGGTAAGCATCGCGACCTTTCCGCCGCCGCCGGACTGCCCGAAGATCGTCACGCTTGCCGGATTGCCGCCGAACTGCGCGATGTTGTCGCGCACCCACTCGAGCGCCAGCACCAAGTCCGCCAGCGGCAGGTTTGCTGTTCTCGAGAAGCGCTGGCTCGCGCCGGGTAACCCCGCCAGCCACAAATAGCCAAGCGCGTTGAGTCGATGCGTCAGTGTCACCACGACGACGTCATGCTTGCGAGCCAGCTCTGTTCCGTCGTAGAAAATCGAGTTTCCGGATCCCGTCCGTTGGCCGCCGCCGTGGAACCAGACCATCACCGGACGGCGACCTCGATCTGTCGCGGGAGTCCACACGTTCAGCCGCAGGCAGTCTTCGTCCATCCGCCCGCTGCCGACCAATGCGTCGCCGATTTCCGGGATCATCGGGCGGGATGGCTGCCAGGCACGCGGCCCGTACTCGATTGCATCGACGACGCCGGTCCAGGGCCGTGGCTTGATCGGAGGCTGGAAGCGATTGGCACCGGCTGTCGAGGCGCCGTAGCGGATGCCCTTGAAGACGAGCGCTCGCTCGAGCGCGAGGCCGCGAAGGCGGCCTGCTGTGGTTTCGACCACCGGACCGCGCGCCGTTTCCTGCGCGCGCACCCGCGAATCAGCAAGAGATGGCAGCACAAGCGACATGCCACTCAGCTCGAGGAAGTCGCGACGCCGCATAGTGCGGGATTGTAGCGGGAAGCCGAGCCAGTCGGGCAAGGAGTATGCGAGCGTCACATCCTCGCGCCGGATGCTACCATCGTCGCATCATGGTCAAACCGATTCGAGCGCTCGGCCGCGTGTGCGCCGCGATCGTGCTCGTCGCGGGCGCGACGATCGAGCCCTTCGATTCACTGGCGCTCGCTCAGGGCGGGCCTGCGACACAAACGTCGACGTGGAAGCAGCCGCTGACGCCGTGGGGCGAGCCCGACCTGCGAGGGATCTGGCCGCTCAACCATCTGATCAGCACTCCGTTCCAGCGTCCCGAGCAGTTTGGCGAGCGCCGGTTCCTGACCGACGAGGAGTTTGCGGCGGCGCAGAAGAGAGCAGAAGACCGTAACACGCGCTTTCTCTCGGGTGCGATCCCCCAGGCGGACGCGGGCCAGGCCACTCGACAGACGTCGCTCATGATCGACCCGCCGAATGGGCGATTCCCTGAGCTCACGCCAAAAGGAAAAGAGCTCTACGACCAGATGCGCGGCAGCTACAAGCCGGGGCAGACTGTCTTCGACAGCCCTGACGACTTCGACAGCTGGGATCGCTGCATCACGCGCGGCCTGCCGGTGTCCATGTTGCCTCGCAACTACAACAACGGCATCCGCATCATGCAGTTCCCGGGCTACGTGGTCATCCTGCTCGAGATGGCGCACGAGGCGCGGATCATCCCGACTACCAGGCGCCCGGCACTCGATGGCTCAATCAGGCAGTACCTCGGTGAGTCGCGAGGACGCTGGGAAGGGAATACGCTGGTCGTCGAGACGACGAACTTCAACGGCAGGACCGCGATGACGAACCTCGGGGTTCCAGGATCTCCGGCGCTGACTCCGTCCACGCCACACCTGCGGTTCACCGAGCGCTTCACGCGTACCGCCACTGACACGATCGACTATCACATGACGGTGGAGGACCCCGAGGTGTTGACGACGGGGAAGTGGTCGGCGGCGTTTCCGATGAAGCTGAATAACGAATACAAGATGTTCGAGTACGCCTGCCACGAGGGCAACACCGCGATCCGCAACTACATCGAGACGTCTCGCTTCGAGCGCGCGAAGAAGAAACCGTAGAATCGGCGCGTCATCGTCCTGGTATGGTCGTGAGCGAGTCCGTACTTGCGAGCGCGCGGGTGCCGCCGCCGCACGACGCGCCAAACTCCGGCGTCGTCTCCGGGTTGTTCTTGTACCTCGCGATGAATGCCGACAGTCCCGGGTCATCGGCCCGCTCGAATGCCAGCTGATGATTCCAGGCGCTCGCGACGACCGGGTATCCGAGACCGGGGTAGGGACTGAGCAGCAGATAGTCATCCGAGGCCAGTGCTCTGAGTGTCTGGACCTGGTCCGGTGCGAGGTCCGGGCGATAGGTGATCCAGACCGCGCCGTGTTCCATCGAGTGCACTGCGTGCTCGTTGTGAATCGGCGCGTCATAGATGCCGCAGTTCTGCCAGACGACGTTGTGCTGTCCACCGATGGGTGGGTTCTCGGCGTAGACGATTGGGCCGGCAGCGTGCAGGCCGGCGGAGTAGTTCGCCGTCTTCACGTCCTGCAGCAATTGGCTTTTGGCGTAGAGGTCATACACGACCGCCGCCACGATCACCGCGGCGACGATTCCGGCGCCACGCCACATGAGGGCCCTGCGACGGGCGCGCCGCTCGGCAGCGGCACGTAGGGCGGCTCGTTTTTGTTGTTTCTCTTCGTCCCGTGCTTTCGTCATTGAACGTCCTCATTGAATCATCCAGCGCGGGATTGGAGCCAGCGCCTCGCTGCGAGTTCGGAAGCACGTAGTATAGGACGGGATGGCGGCGCCTCTGTCCGATGTCGCGCGTCGGCTGCCGGTGCTTGCCGCCGGCCTGCTGGCTATCGCACTGTGTGTCGCCGCGGGACTGTTGATCGGATCGCGGCTTGATACACCTCGCGACGATTCGGCGGAGGCGGGATTTGCCCGGGACATGGCGACTCACCACGCGCAGGCCGTGGATATGTCGTTCGTCGTGCGCGACAAGTCCTCCGATCAAGACCTTCGAACGCTCGCGTCCGACATCATCGTGACCCAAAGCACGCAGCGCGGCATTTTCATGGGATGGCTGCAGCAATGGGGACTGCCGCAGGCTTCGGCGCAGCCACGGATGGCGTGGATGCCAGGCCACGCGCACATGGCGCGTGCGACGGATGGCGCGGCGCTGATGGCCGGTATGGCGAGCGACGCCGAACTTCGGAGCCTGGGCGAGGCGAATGGTGTGGACGCCGAAGTCCGATTTCTGCAACTGATGATCAGGCACCACGAAGGCGGCATCATCATGGCCCGCGCCCTGCTGGCGCGCTCGGACCGGCGCGAGCTCGTGCAGATGGCGAAGAGCGTCGACGAAGGTCAGCGCGTGGAGATCGCGCAGATGAGGAGCATGCTGGCGGCGCGCGGCGCGCAGCCGTTGGCCTCGATTCTCGACTGATGGTTCACGCCGACGAAGCGGGAGCCGATCCCGGTTGGCGAGCCGCCGCAGAGTAGCGACGGCGGTGTGGCTGGAGCTACGCTCCGGTTCGGCGCCGCGGAAAAACGACTCGTCCGCGCGCGTGCTGACGAGAACGGCGGCGGCTGATCTTGATTTGCGCGCCCGTGTGGAATCGTTTCGACAACGAATTGCTCGGGCACAACAGCGGCGAATCACTGCCGCCGCCGATCGGACCGCTCCCGAGCCGTTTTACTCACTTCAATGATCGCGGCGCGAACAGTCGCTCCGCCACAGCCACACCGCCGTCGCTGGTGTGCCTGCCGCGTCTCACCGGGCGGGCCGAGGAGCAGCGACCTGTTCGCGGCGTGAGGGTGAAAGGAGTAAATCGGGTGTGGAGGCGTGGCCAGCGCGTCGCCACCGTTTCGCCACAGGCGTACGGGTTAGCTGGTTACTGACACGATTCCTCACGGTCGCTCGGATCATCCCGGGCGACGCGGCATCGTCAGCACTGTCGCCGGAAGGCCCGATTTTCCACGCCGACGAACCGGGAGCTAATCCCGGCCTGCCTGGGGAGCCGCGGCGGGTTCGCAGTGCGGCGGCGATACCGCCGTCTGTGGTCTACCGGCGCGGTGAGTAACGTCAGTTACCGCGGCACGAACGCGAGAAAGCGGCGCGGGTTGTCGACCGTGATCTGGCGAATCAGTGACTCGCTCACACCCGCTTGCCGGAGTCTTGGTACGAACACCGTGAGCGCGCTGGCGTAGCCGGGTCGCGCGGCGCTTCGTGCCGTGAAGTTGTAATCGGCCGACAGCAGCAAGCGGTCAGCCAGGCCTGCGGCGAGGAACGCGAGCACCATCACGACTTTCTTGTCGTCCGGCACCAAGCCACCTGTCACGCGATCGAAACCGACAAAGGCGCCACGCTTCGCAATCGCAATGATGACCTCGGCCTTCGGGTCGTCGAGACAGCACGTGTGGCCGATCGCGATGCGGCGCGGATCGACGCCCACCGACTCGAATGCGTCGAGCTGCTGCTGTCCGGCATCGCGCGGCACGTTGGGCCCTGTCCCGTAGGCGTTGTGCGTGAAGATCGGCAGGTTCGTTCGCAAGTGCGCGCGTCCGATCGCGCGAAACACCTTTCGCTCGAGCGCACTCATCGGCGCGTTCGGGGTCTCGCCGATCTCGCCTAGTGCTCCATGTCGTTCGGCCTGTGCCTCGCGCACGACCGCGTCGGCGATCGCTTCTTCCGGCTGGGTCGCGACGCTCGCCGGATAGTTGCGTTCCATGTAGAGCCCACCGCACGCGACCAGGTGAACACCTGTTTGCGCGGCGATGCGCTTGATGAAGTCCACGTCGCGCCCCACGTCGGTCGTCCCCGCGTCGACGATGCAGCCGACGCCTTCGGAGGCAGCGGTGTTGAGTTGCTCGACGATGGGTCCGGCGTCTTTTACCGGGCCAGGCGGCGCGTTGCTCGTGCCCCGCACCTTCGCCCATTCGAACGACAGGTGCTCGTGAAAGAGCGTCGCCTTCGTCCCGAGCGAGTCGGGACGTATATCGTCGAGCACCGTGCGAATGACGGAGGCGCCCGCCTGAGGCTGCGCTCTGACTGTTGCCCCCAGGGCCGCCATGCCGAGGGCAGTCATCATCTCGCGCCGCCCGATCTGCTTTGAACCAGAGTTGGCCATTTCAATTCGCGCGATCATTGCGCGCGTCGCAGTATAGTCCTGCGCGGAGGATGGCATGGGCAGAACAGTGACGGTGGTGGTGGCGCTCATCGTGGGCCTGGTGTTAGGCATCCCTCTCGGTGCGCGGCTGTCGCCGCCGGTGTTGGCACCAACGGCTGCGATGCCAGCCACAGGGTTCTCTGCGGTGCCGCACGCCATTGGCGCGCAGGACATTTCGGGGCCGTACGAGGTTGTCGAAGGATGGCCGCAGGATCTCAGCGCGCTCCCCGGTCACGAGAAGTGGACGTATGGAGGCGCGCGCGGCATCTTCGCCGAGAGCCCGAATCGCGTCTTTCTGCTTGGCGGTGGTGAACTGCCGAAGAGCGCCCGTCCGCAGACGCGGCTGTTTCCCGAGATCGGTCCGAACGTGCAGTTCCCGCTTGCGGGATTACCGTGGCGGAATGCGAACACCGCGTCGCCGCCGGGAGCCGGCGGATCGGGTCAGGACCCGGCGAAGGGGATGGAGATCTGGCGTGGGGCATCGCCGCCGTACCGCGAGCTCGGCGTCGATTCGCGCTGGGAGCATTCGATCGTGGTCGTCAACGCCGAGGGACGAATCATCGAGGAGTGGACGCAGTGGGACAAGCTGTTCAAGCGTCCGCACGCGGTGTACATCAGTCCCTACGACGCGGAGAAGCACGTGTGGGTGGTCGACGATCATTCACACGTAATCTACAAGTTCTCCAACGACGGCAAGCAGCTCGTGCAGACGATTGGCACGCCGAACGTTCCAGGCGCAGACGGTACCCACTTCAATCGTCCGACCTTCATGGCGTGGCTACCCGATGGGAGCTTCTACGTATCGGATGGCTACAACGGCACGCGCGTCGCGAAGTTCGACGCCGACGGAAAGTTCCAGTTCGACTTCGGCATGCGCGGCGAGCCGGGAAAGGAGACGCGCCCGGGATACATGAACAATGTGCATGGCGTCGCGGTCGACGTCGAGACCATGCGCGTCTTCGTCAACGATCGCGACAACCACCGTATCCAGATCTTCGACGAGAAGGGCACGTATCTCTCCGAGTGGAAGATTGCGGTCAGTCCGTCGAGCCTCCACTTCGTGCAGATCGGTGCCGATCGTGCCGTCGTGACCTTCGATCGCAATACGCACAAGATGCTGAAGTACGACCTCGATGGCCGGCTGTTGTACGCGTGGGGAACCGTCGCGGACTTCCCGGGCACGCTGTGGGGCGTGCACGGCATGAGCACGGACCAGGAAGGGAACCTCTACGTGGCGGAGGTGGACGCCGGGCGAATCCAGAAGTTCCGCCCGCGCGCCGGGGCCAACCCGGCCTATTTGATTGGCAAGCCGGTCTACGCGGCGTGGAAGTAGTCCTTGGTCCCAGGTCCGTCCGAAGGACGAAGAACCACGCACCAGGCACCAAGGACCAAAACAGGCGAACCGGTGTCTTATCCGTGTCGTCTAATCATTCCATGCCACAGGAGCGGTCATGAGCCTCTAAGCATCGTCACCGGCGTGTTATTTGGTCTCGCGCCGGCGCTCCACGTCTCGCGCACGAACGTCAACGAGACGCTCAAAGAAGGTGGACGCAGCGGATCGACGGGGATC
>JALDXQ010000078.1:0-32510 GCA_032156805.1 Acidobacteriota bacterium | reverse complement strand
GTAGGAGATGAATTCGATGCGAACGAAACTCTTCAGCATTGCGGCCGCTGCCGCACTTCTGGTGGCGGTGGCTGCTGTTCAGGTCTCAGCGCACCACTCCTTTGCGGCTGAATTCGACGCGAAGCGTCCGGTCAAGCTGCGGGGCACGGTCGTGAAGATGGAGTGGATCAACCCCCATTCCTGGATTCACATCGATGTGAAGGACCCGGCCAGCGGCAAGGTCGAGCGCTGGATGGTTGAAGGGGGCGCACCGAACGCGTTGCTGCGCCGTGGCTGGAACAAGAACTCTCTGACCGAGGGTACAGAGATCCTCGTCGAGGGCTTCCAGGCCAAGGACGGCGCCAACCGCGCCAACGGGCGTGACATCACGTTCCCGGACGGCAAGAAGCTCTTCGTCGGTTCGTCTGGGATCGGTGCTCCAGACGAGCGGCCGGACGACAAGCCGAAGCCGTAACGTTAGCCACCCGGGTCCCGACGAGTCTGCCTGTCGGGACCCCGGGTGGGTTTCTCATCTTGCGCTTGTCACCGCGCACCTCGCGCGAGGCGCTCGTTAGCGTGCGCCTGCGTCCAATGTCTCGCGTCGGCTCACGTTCTTTTTTCTCAAGCCACTGTTGATGTCTTCATCCACGCTCGAAGCCGTTTCGGCTGCGAGATGGCGCATCGCTATCTCACTCACGATCGCGATGATGGTGGCGTACTTCGGTTTCATCCTCCTCGTCGCGTTCAATAAGCCCCTCCTGGGCACGCTCGTCACTCGCGGGCTCAGCCTGGGCATGCTGCTTGGCGCGCTCGTCATCATCGTCGCGTGGGTGCTCACCTGGACCTATGTGCGGTGGGCGAACACCCACTACGATGCGTCGCTCGACAAGTTGAGGGCCCGCCGATGACATCGGCCCTCGGCGAACCGAACGTCATCGCGATCAGTTTCTTCCTCATCTTCATCGTCCTGTCGCTCGGCATCACGGTCTGGGCGTCGAGGAAGACCCGGACGGCCGAGCACTTTTACACTGCGGGCAGGAGTGTCACCGCATTCCAGAACGGGTTGGCGCTCGCCGGCGACTACATGAGCGCCGCGAGTTTTCTGGGCATTGCGGGGCTGGTGGCGCTGTCCGGGTTCGATGGGCTGATCTACTCGATCGGATGGCTCGTGGGGTGGCCGATCGTGATGTTCCTGATCGCCGAGCCGTTGCGGAATCTCGGACGCTACACCTTCGCCGACGTGCTGGCTGCCCGCCTGCGACAAACGCCGATTCGCATTGCCGCCGCCATCGGGTCGCTTGCCGTCATCGCGTTCTACCTGATCGCCCAGATGGTCGGTGCTGGAAATCTCATCCGGTTGCTCTTCGGGCTCCCGTACGAGGCGGCCGTTGTCATTGTTGGCGCGGTCATGCTCGCGTACGTCCTCTTTGGCGGGATGATCGCGACCACCTGGGTGCAGATCGTCAAAGCCGTGCTGCTGCTCGGCGGAGCGACTCTGCTGGCGCTGATGGTGCTCGCACGCTTCGGATTCAACCCGCTCGCGTTGTTTGCGCAGGCATCTGAGGTCTATGGCGCCAGTGTGTTGAGCCCGGGGCGTCAGGTGAGCGATCCGATCGATGCCGTGTCGCTCGGTCTCGCGCTGATGCTTGGCACTGCAGGTCTGCCGCATATCCTCATGCGGTTCTACACGGTTCCGGACGCACGCACGGCAAGAACGTCGGTCGGCTACGCGACGGCGTTCATTGGCTTCTTCTATTTGCTGACCTTCGTGCTCGGCTTTGGCGCGATGGTGATCATCGGGCGCGATGCCATTACCGGTATCGACGCCGGCGGCAACATGGCGGCGCCACTCCTTGCTGAGGGCGTCGGCGGTACGCCATTTCTCGGCTTCATCTCCGCGGTGGCATTCGCGACGATCCTCGCGGTCGTTGCAGGGCTGACGCTCTCGGGCGCGGCAACGCTGTCGCATGACCTCTGGGTCAGTGTCGTGCGGGGCGACAAGGCGGATCAGCGCGAACAACTCGTTGTCGCACGATTCGCCACGGTACTGCTCGCGATCGTGTCCATCGTGCTCGGGATCGCGTTCAAGGGACAGAACGTCGCCTACATGGTGGGACTCGCGTTCGCGATTGCCGCCAGTGCAAATTTCCCGGCGCTCGTGCTCTCGATCTTCTGGAAGCGGCTGACCACGACGGGCGCCCAGAGCAGTATGATTGTCGGCACGGTCTCGGCGCTGCTGTTGATTTATCTTTCGCCGACCATTCAGGTGGATATCCTGCACAACTCCGGCGCCTGGTTTCCGCTGCGCAATCCCGGGATCGTCTCGATTCCTCTGTCATTCATCGTCGCGATTGGAGTATCACTCCTGTGGCCGGTCGCGTCTGAAGCACGTCGTTTCGCGGAGCTCGAGCGCCAGTTGCACCTCGGAGTCGAAAGCGCTGACGAGCTAACGTAGTGTCCGGCTTCAGCCGGGCCTCCGTGTCCGGTTGACGAAGTGTCCGGCTTCAGCCGGACCCAGTGGGACCCGTGACCAAATCCTCTCGACTTGCAATCGTCTTGCTCGGGACCCTCCTTGCCGGAGCCGTGGCCATCTTCGTGTTGAGGGGCCCGGCACTCCCCGAACCTGGATCTGAAACCTACGAGCAAGTTACCCGCACGTTCTACTGGGGCCTGTCTGCGCTCGAAGTTGGTCTCCTGGACGATGCCCGCCAGCAGTTCACGACGGCGACGACACTCGTTCCCGACGAGCCGGCATCGTGGGCCAACCTCGGACTGACCGAGCTGCGCCGTGGAGAGCTCGACGCGGCGGTTGCTCCGATCGAACGCGCGCAGATGCTGGCGCCGGGCAATCCCGACATCGCGATGCTGGCTGCCAGGATGGAAGCGGCTCGCGGCCGCGTCGATGAAGCGGTCACCGGACTGCGCCGCGCCGTGGAACTCGATGGTGACGGGGTGCGCGGAAGGTTTGCGCTTGCCGACGAGTTGCAGCGGCTGAACACGGTGGAAGGTGACACCGAGGCTCTGACCCTGCTCGACGAGGTCGTGCGCCGGGCGCCAGCCAATCTCGCAGCATTGGTCGAACGCGCCCGGATCGCCGCTCGTCGCCAGGATGAGGCCCGACTTCAGATCTCGATGGACGCGTTACGTCCGCTGTCGATGGCGTGGTCACAACAGGCGCTCGAGCAATTCGCCTCGCTCGAGAGCGCCCTCAAAGAGAAGCGATTCGACGATGCCGTGCGCGCAACGACATTCCTGCGCAACGTGCTGGCTCCGGTGCCGGCGTTTCGCGAAAGCCTGGCAGCGGTGCGGACTCCAACCGAGCTGATTGCCGAACCCTTCGATCGTTTCATCGCGCTGATACCGCCGCCGGTGCGACCGTCGCCGGCGGATCGGTCGATTACCTATGCCGAGGAAGCTGCCGGAAGCGACGCTGCGATATCGGTGCTGACGGTTTTTCCGGCGATCGACGCCGGGCCACTGCTGTTCGCGGTCGACGCGACGAGCCTGAGACAAGTTGATGGAACCGGAACCGCATGGCCCCTCGCCGCATCTGCGGAGCCACCGTCAGCGGCTGCCGCCGTTGCTCTCGACTGGAATCACGACTTTCGGACCGACATCCTCATTGGAAATCGTGGCGGTCTGCGCCTGCTGGTGCAGGACGAGAAGGGTGGGTTCTCGGACGCGACGCTCAAGGCCTCGGCTGGAGCCCCGGCCGCCGACGATGCCTTTGGCGTCTGGGCCGCTGACATCGAGATGGACGGCGACATCGATGTCGTCGTTGGCGCGACTGATGGCCCACCGTTCGTCCTGCGGAACAACGGAGACATGACCTGGCGGCGAGTGCAGCCGTTCACGGGAGTGTCAGCGGTGCGAACGTTCGGATGGGCCGACCTCGATCAGGATGCCGATCCCGATGCGTTGTTCGTCGACGGCTCCGGTGCCCTGCACGTGTTCGCGAACCGGCAGGCGGGGATGTTCGCGGCGGCGCCAGCAGCGGATGTCACTGGTGTGATCGCGGCAACAGTGGCTGACATCGATAGCGACGGCGTCATCGACATCGTGACGCTCGACGCCAAGGGCACCGTTCGCACAGTGTCGTGGGCCAACACGGCGTGGAGCGTCAATGAGATTGCGACGTGGCCGGGTTTCGCAGGCGGCGCTCCCGGAACGAGTCGTGTGCTGGCTGCTGATCTCGACAACAACGCTGCGCTCGATCTGATCGCGTCGGCATCCGGGATGTCGCAGGTGTGGTTGGCCAACGAGGATCATCGGCTCGAGCCGCTGCCCATCGGATCGGACGCGCAGGTCTTTGCGGCCGTCGATCGGAATGGCGATGGCCGGCTTGATCTGGCGGCGGTTGCGATGGGGCGACCGGTGTGGCTGATGGCGGGTGGTGGGTCGAACGCGTATCACTGGAAGTTGATCCGCCCGCGCGCCCAGGCGACCGCCGGTGATCAGCGCATCAACTCGTTCGGAGTGGGTGGAGAGATCACCGTCCGCTCTGGACTGACGGTGCAGACCCAGGTGATGACCGGGACGCCCGTGCATTTCGGCCTCGGCTCGCGGACCGCGATCGATGTCGCCCGCATCGTGTGGCCCAACGGCATCGCACAGGCGGAGTTCGGCGCTGCAGTCGATGACGTGTTTGTCGCCGAGCAACGGCTCAAGGGGTCGTGCCCGTGGGTGTTTGCGTGGGACGGAACGCAAATGGGTTTCGTCACCGATTTTCTCTGGCGATCACCGCTCGGCCTGCGCATCAACGCCCAGGACACGGCGGGCGTGACCCAGACGGAGGACTGGGTTCGCATTGCCGGCGATCAACTCCGGGCGCGCGATGGTTTTTACGACGTTCGCATTACGGCGGAACTCTGGGAGACGCACTTCTTCGATCACGTCTCACTGCTGGTCGTCGATCACCCGGCCGATACCGAGATGTTCGTCGACGAACGTTTCCTGCCATCGCAACCGCCGTCGCTGGCACCGCGCGCCATGCGTCCGCTCGGTCCTGTTGCGGCCGCTCGCGATGGGCACGGCGCGGACGTGACCGATGTCGTGGCGAGCCGCGACGGGAAGTATCTCGCGACGTTTTCGCGAGGACCCTACCAGGGGATCGCCAAAGAACATTTCGTCGAGTTCGGGCTCGGCTCGCACGGCAATGCCGATCGGCTGACCCTGATTGCCAACGGGTGGATCTATCCCACGGACAGCAGCATCAACGTCGCCATCGGCCAGGGTGGAGTCGTGGGGCCGAGTGGCCTGATGCTCGAAGCCATGGACGCCCAGGGCCGCTGGGTTGTCGTCGAACGCGATCTCGGGTTCCCCGCGGGCAAAAACAAGACGATGCTCATCGACCTCGGTGGCGCGCGAGGTGCAGAGCGACTGAGGCTGCGGACCAATCTCGAGATCTACTGGGATTCGCTCGAATTGGCGCAGGAGGTCGACGCGCCGCTTCGGACGCGGAGGCTGGACGCGGCAGATGCAGAACTGCGCTACCGCGGTTACTCCCACACGACATCGGTCAGGGGAGAAGCGCCCGAAACGCCTCACTACGAGCGGAAGGTCAGCGTCTCACAGCGGTGGCGCGATCTGGTCGGCTATCACACCAGGTTCGGTAATGTGAACGCACTATTGTCGGGTGTCGACGACCGTTATGTGATCATGAACGCTGGTGATGAGATGCGGCTGCGGTTCCCCGAGCAGCCCGCTCCCGAGTCTGGCTGGCGCCGCGACTACGTGCTGATTGGCGATGGCTGGGAGAAGGACGGCGACTACAACACGGGGTTTTCGCAGACTGTGCTTCCGCTGCCGTCACACGACCAGCCCGCGTACGGCAAGGCCCACACGGCCGGGGATCTCGCGGACGATCCGGTCTACCGGCGTCACCGGGCCGACTGGGAGGAGTATCACACCAGGTGGGTGGAACCGACCGCGTTCATCCGGGGTTTGAGGAAACGGTGATCCGTTCGAGGATGTTCTCGGCGCCTCGGTCCGTCCGTGTGTCGTATTCAAGTAACGTCGCCGCGAAATGATATCCGCTCGCCGACAACGAATCGCGTGGTTCGTCTGGACGCTCGTGCTCGTGGCCTCGCTGGCCGCAGTCAGGGCGCTCAATCAACGCGCGGTCGGCGAGTTGCCCGATGACGAGGGCAGCTCTGACCTGCGCTTCGGGTTCCGGCTGCGGGAGTCGGCAAAAGCGCGCGGCGTCGACTTCGTCCACGAAGGGCCGACCTTCGATTCCAGGCTCGACCACATCATGCCGCAGGTGACCTCCACCGGCGCGGCCGTCGCAGTGGCCGACTTCGATCGAGATGGCTGGCAGGACTTCTACGTCACCAATAGCCGCGAGGGGAGTCTCAACCGCCTGTATCGCAACAAAGGGGACGGGACCTTCGAGGATGTCGCGTCATCGGTCGGTCTCGCCGATGTAAATCGTCCTGATACCGGCGTGTCGATGGGTGCAGTGTGGGGCGACTACGACAACGATGGATGGGAGGATCTCTTCCTCTATCGCTACGGCCAGCCGCAGTTGTTTCGCAATGACGGCGGACGCACCTTCGTGCCCACCGGCACCGGGTTGCCGCGCCGGGTCAATGCCAACTCGGCGACGTGGCTGGACTACGACCGCGACGGTCGGCTCGACCTGTTTGTTGCCGGCTACTGGCCCGACGATGTCGATCTCTGGAAGCTCCAGACGACGCGCATCATGCCGGAGAGCTTCGAATACGCCAACAACGGCGGCCGTAAGTATCTGCTGCGCAACCAGGGGAACGGAGCCTTCGAGGACGTCACCGCGAAGCTCGGTATCGACAGCCGTCGATGGACGCTCGCAGTGGTGGCGGCAGACCTGTTCGGCACGGGATATCCCGATCTGTTTCTCTCGAATGACTACGGCGTCTCCGAGCTCTTCGCCAACCGGGGAGGCAAACGCTTCGAGGATATTGGTGGCGAGACCGGCGTCGGGCGCGCACCGAAGAGCGGCATGAACGCCTCACTCGGCGACGTGTTCAATGATGGGCGTCTGTCGATCTACAAGACGAACATCTCGGAGCCAGGCCAACTGGTTCAGGGCAACGATCTCTGGGTGCCGGAATCGCGAGGATCGGGGCGCACGGAGTTCCAGAACATGGCGACGACGCTGGGCGTCGACCTGGGAGGATGGAGCTGGGGCGCGCAGTTCGGTGACCTGAACAACGACGGATTCCAGGACCTCTATCTGGTCAACGGATACATCTCCGCGGGAGAGCGGAGCAGCTACTGGTACGACTTCTCGGTCATTGCCGTCGGTCACAGTTCGATCATCGGCGATGCGGCCAACTGGCCGCCGATGAAGGGGCGCAGCCTGTCGGGGTATCAGCGCAAGCGCGTGTGGATCAACGACGGGTTCGGAAACTTCACCGATGTGGCGCAGGCGGTTGGCGCGTCCGATACCAGGGACGGTCGCGCCGTGGCGCTCGCGGATCTGCGCAACACCGGCGTCCTCGATGTCATCGTGGCCAATCAGCGCGGGCCTCTCCTGATTTACGAGAACACCGTGGCGCCCGGCCGCCACTGGATTCAGTTCGAGCTCGAAGGTGGCGCCAGCAATCGCAGCGCGATCGGCGCGCGGGTGGAGTTGTCCTGGAACGGTCACGTGCAGGCCCAGGAAGTGGCGGCAGCGACGGGGTTCAGCGCTCAGAACCAGCGATGGCTTCATTACGGCCTGGGTCAAGCTCGCACGGTCGAGCGCGTCGTGATCCAATGGCCATCGGGTACCCGGCAAACGATTGCGAGCCCGGCCGTGGATAGACGGCATCGCGTGAAGGAACCAGATGGCCAGTGATGCCCACCTTCGCCAAGGCTCCGGTGGGCAGGCCGTGTCGACGATGGGGCAGGTTCCGGCGCGGCCGGGCCGCTTCCTGACGATCGACAACAGGTACCTTCCGCCAATCCTCATCACCAGCATCCTGATCGGGGCCAACCTGTCCTTCGGGATCCTCGAAGGCTGGGAGCGGACCGGGCTGGCGATCGTGGTGGCGATCGGAACGGAACTGCTGCTCGGTCGCATCACGTACGGAAAGTGGCCGCACCCGGCAAGCGCCTACATCAGCGGTATCAGCGCAGGCATCCTGATCCGGTCGCCGTTCTGGTGGCCGTACTTCTTTGCCAGCTTCATCTCGATCCTGTCGAAATACGCGCTTCGCCTCGACGGACGGCACATCTGGAATCCAACCAACTTCGGCGTCAGTGCCATGGTCTTCCTGGCACCGGCAACGGTGACGGTCCTGAGCATTCAGTGGGGCAATGCCGTTGCGCCAATGGCGGTCATCTGGCTCCTTGGCGCGGTGATCGTGTGGCGCGTCGGGCGAGCCCACATCTCGGCGACCTATGTCGTCGCGTTCTTCCTGTTCTCGTTCGTTCGAAGCGCCATGACCGGCGTCCCATGGCTCGCGACCGTCGCACCGATTACTGGTCCGATGTATCAGTTGTTCATCTTCTTCATGATCACGGACCCCAAGACGACCGTTCGCTCGAAGCGCGGCCAGGTCCTTGTGGTGGTGCTCGTGGCTTTTGTCGAGATGCTGATGCGCCTCGCCGAGGTGGTCTACGCGCCCTTCTATGCGCTGTTCGTGGTGGGCTCGATTGCGATGGTCCTGGAGATCCGGCGTGACGCACGGGCAAAGCGGGAGCCTCGTCCGGCAACGGCCTGATTTTTTGCACCCTTAGCGAACACCCCCCTGATTTAGTGTGCAAACCCGCGAGAAAAGTGTGCAAATCACGCCCGGTCGTGCCCTGGCCACGAAATTCTGACACTGACAGCCTAGCTGGCTGTCCAAATCCGTGAGGTGAGGCGTTAGATACGTGGCACGGTCGCTCCAATTTCCGGCCTTGAGACGCCGGTGCGAGTGGCGGCAGAGGAGTCTCATTGGAACAAGGCCCCAGGGGGGGACGGATGTCTGTCCGCTCGCCAGGTATCTCGGTTGACCTTCTCGAGTCCAGGTCCGGTTGGTTTTCCTCCCTTCCGCAAGGAGCTGCGTTCGTCAGTCTCGCGCTCGGCAGTGTGGTGTTGCTCGGTCGAGCCTTCGACCTCGCCACCCTGCAGGGCCTCCTGCCCGGCATTACAACCGTCAAGTCGAGCGCGGCGGCCAGTTTCATTTTAGGTGGCGGGTCGCTCCTGATGCTCGTGCGCGGCCGCGATGCGCACTTGTGGGCTCGCCTCTTCGCGACCGGCCTGCTGGTGTTGATGACGGTCGCGTGGATCGGTCTCCTGCTGAATGAGATTGGCCTGACCACGATCGAACCGGTGGGGCTCGGGTTCCAGGCCACTTTCGGGTTCACGCTGCAGGGCTTGGCGCTCGTTCTTCTCACGAACAGGCGGTTGACGGCGCGAATGGTCGGCGCCGAGCTCGCGCTCGCGGCCGCCTTCGTGGGTTGGGCGGGCCTGATCCTTTACACCTACAGCGCGGGACTCGTCTCATGGGCATCCGTCTCCTGGATGGTCTTCACGTCACTGGGCACGACCGTCCTCGGTCTCGGGACAGCGGCCGCCGACGAAGCCCTCAGCCCATTCCGTGTCCTGCGCAGCGACGGCCCCGGTGGAGCGCTCTCACGGTATCTGGTGCCGGTCGTGGCGATCACGCCCTTTGTCCTCGGGTGGATTCACCTTGCCGGTCAGCGTGCCGGATGGTACGAGCCGACGCTTGGCGTAGCTGTCCTGACCATTGCAAGCAGCGTGCTCTTCGCTTTCCTTGTCGTTACTTACGCGACGCGCCTCGACCGCAGTGAAGAACGCCGCCAGTCGGCCGAACGCGTCCTGCACGAATCAGCTGAATTCAACACGCAAATCGTTGCCAGCGCCCAGGAGGGCATCGTCGTCGTCGACGAACATCAGCGCTGCGTGCTGTGGAATCCGTTCATGGAGAGGCTGACGGGTGTTCCGGCACAGGAGGTCGTCGGCAAGCCGCTCATGCAGACGACGTCATTCGGGGTCCTGACACAGCTCGAGGCCATGGAGCGGGCGCTGGCCGGGCAGCACGTCGAAGACGATGTGGAGAGGACGACGCCGTCGGGCATTTCGGCCTGGCTCCTGGTCGCGCACACTCCGCTCAAGAACGCGGACGGCGGCATCCGAGGTGCCATCGTCACTATTCACGACATCACCGAGCTGAAGAGGGCAGAGCAGGCACTGCGCGAGTCGCAGAAGCGGACGTCCACGACCCTGGCGGCACTGGGTGTCGGGGTCTGGGAACTCGACCTGACGACTCGTGCCGTAGTCTGGACCGAGAACGCCTCTCCACTCCTGGCTTCGTCACCTGATTCCATTCGCGCGCTCAATGACATCATCGATCGCATCCATCCTGACGATCGGGTGTTGACACTGTCGGCCATCGAGCGGGCGATCGCAACGAGGGGCGATTTCGACGTGGAGTCGCGGATCGTTCTGCCCGACGGGACGGTCCGCTGGATGCGCAGCAAGGGTCGCGTCGTGCCGGATCCGACCGGTGGCGCCGAACGGCTGATCGGTGTCACGTCCGACGTGACCGGGCGTCACCTGCTCGAGACCCAGTTCCTCCAGGCACAGAAGATGGAAGCTGTCGGGCAGCTCGCCGGTGGTGTCGCGCACGACTTCAACAACCTGTTGACCGCCATCCTCGGGTATTCTGCGATGGTCAAGGAGAGCATCAACGACCCGGTTGGGCGCAAGAACGTCGACGAGGTGATCAAGGCAGCGGGCCGTGCCACTGCCTTGACGAAGCAGCTTCTGGCCTTCAGCCGCCGGGAGGCGCCGGAAGTCGTCGTGCTGAACGCCAACGAAGTCGTCGTCGATCTGCTCGACATGCTGCGACGTCTGATCGGCGAACACGTCATTCTGACGACGGAACTTGCGGACCGGCTGCATTCGATTCGCACTGACCGTGGGCAACTCGAGCAGGTCATCGTGAACCTGGTCGTCAACGCCCGCGATGCGATGCCAAAAGGCGGCCGCCTCGATGTCGAGACCGCCAACGTGCAGATTGCATCGGACGTCACCGCACACGGCGGCCTCATCCCGCCCGGAGACTACGTCGTGCTCTCCGTCCGTGACACCGGAATCGGCATCAGCGACGAGGTGCGCGCACATCTGTTTCAGCCATTCTTCACGACGAAGGTTCGTGGCAAGGGAACGGGCCTGGGGCTTGCGACCGTGCAGGGGATCGTGACGGCAGCGCACGGCTACATCGCCGTCGACAGCGAGCTCGGCCAGGGCGCCACGTTCAGGGTCTACTGGCCGCGGAGCGTGGATCCCGTGCGTGAAAGCCGACCGCCGAAAGACGACCCTCCACGTCGCGACAGACCGTCGATCTCTACGTCGGTGCTCATCGTCGAAGACGAGGAAGCGGTTCGTTACCTCTCGCGCGTCATCCTCGAGCGCGCCGGACACAAGGTCTTCGAAGCGGCGTCGCTGGAGCAGGCGGACGCGGTGTTGTCCGAGAGGGGCCCGGTCGATGTACTCGTTTCGGATGTCATGCTGCCTGGTGGTCGTGGGACGGAACTATTCGCGCGTATGCGCCTCCGCTACCCGGCTTTGCGTGTGGTCTTCATGTCCGGATACGTCGATGACGAGATCCTGGCGCAGACGCAGGTCGATCCGGCCATGCGCTTCATTCAGAAGCCATTCGCTGCGGACGTGCTCCTCAACAGCGTGACCAGCCTGCTCGCCACCGACGAAGCAGGCCGGTGGTAGACTCGCCGGCGCCGCAGCCCGGGAGACTGCACGACCATGGCGTCGCATCTCCAACGATTCAAGGACGCGCACGATCAGCCCGTCGCGGGGTTTGAGTCAGCGCTCTCGGAGATTCGGCAGGGCGGCAAGCGCAGCCACTGGATCTGGTACGTGTTTCCTCAGTTATCGGGTCTGGGTCAGTCGGCAGCCGCGCTCACCTACGGCCTGCGGGATGTTTCAGAAGCCAGGGAATATCTGCGCGATCCGCTGTTGCGTTCGCGGCTTCTTGCCATCGCCTCCGCGGTTGCCGAACAGGTCGGCCCTCAACGCAAAGTGTCGTTGCCGCGGTTGATGGGATCAACGATTGATGTGACGAAGCTCGTGTCGTCGATGACATTGTTCGGCAACCTCGCGAACCAGCTGCACGCCGAAGCGGGAGGCGATGAATATGCTGCGATGGCTTCTGTCGCCGACGACATCCTCGCCGCGGCGAATGCGGAAGGTTACCCTCCCTGTCAGTTCACCCTCACGCATCTTCGGTGATCGGTTTATTCTAGTAAATCGGCGTGTTTGGTGGCAGCCCGCAGAGCACGCGGCCGTACAGTTCCAGCGCCGTCTGTGTATGCATGATGGCGTGGTTGGCCAGCGCCTGCACATCGCGCTGAAATCGCTGAATCGGGGCGTGCGTCTGAATCGACGATGCCCCGCTCGCATAGAAGAGCGTGTCGACCGACTGACGTGCCAGGCCCATCGCGAAGGCGATGTGCGCGCGCGACTTGACGCGTGCGTCGAGCGACATCGGTCCGCCGGCATGACGATCGAGGAGGGCCGCTGCGCGCCGCACGTGAGCATCCGCGGACTCGAGCGTCAGGGCCGCATCGGCGAGCTGCAGATGTGTGACCGGCGCTTCCGCCTTGTTCGTGTAGAACGTGTAGGCGATGCCGCGGCCGGGCAGCCGGGAGCGAAATTCCTCGAGTGCGCCACGCGCCATGCCGAGCGGTGTGCCGCCAGCGTTGACGGTCAGCACTGGGGAAAGCGGGTAGTTGAAGTACGGGTTGTCAGCATTGTGTCGTGCGGGCAACCGTGCTTCGAGCATGTCGGGCAGCGTGAGACAGCGGTGAGCCGGGACGAAGACGTTGTCGGCCACGATGGTGTTGCTGCCGGTTGCCGACATTCCCGTCGCGTTCCAATCGTCGATGATCGTGAGCTCGCGGCTGCGTGCGATGACGCACGTTGGTACCGCTTCGGCGCCGGTGCCAACGACCGCGTTCAGGACGGTCCAGCGGGCGCCGTGACATCCCGTGTTGAATCCCCATCGCCCGCTGACCAGCAGGCCGCCGTCTGTCGCGACGCCGGTTCCTGTCGGTGAGAACACGCCGCTGATGCGGGGATCGCGGTCAGCGAAAATCTCGTCCTGTGCCTGATCCGGAAACGTCGCCACGAGCCAGGACATCGCGCTGTAGATCGTGGCGACCCAGGATGTGGACGGGCAGCCGCGAGCGAGATGCGCCAGCACCTCGCACTGCGTCTCGAAGTCGACCTCCGCGCCACCGTACCGTTTGGGCGCGGTCATCGAGAAGATGCCGGCCTCGCTGAGGGCATCGAAGCTGGCGTCCGACACTCGTCGCGCCTGCTCCGCAGCGGGCGCACGTTCACGCAGTACTGGGACCAGCGCAGCCGCGCGTTCGACCAGGGTCATGCCGCGATTCTACTCGGAACCATCGGCGCGTTTCAGATCGACGCAGCGCTCTCCCTCGCTACGATAGACACGAACCCGCCACGGATTGCAGCAGACCTCACAATCCTGGATGAACGTACCGCGCATGTCCGGCTCGATGTAGATGTCGACCTGTTCTCCACAGTACGGACAGGTGACGGTGAAGGTGTCGTCCATTCAGACCTTTTCGGCTGTGGGTAATTCGTCGGCCCCCGGGCGAGCGGGGCTCTTGAGGCGGACAGTCACCGGTCGATGCGGGAATTCGATGCCGCGAGCCTCGAAAGCGAGCTTGATGCGCCGCCGGAATTCGCGGCCGACGCTCCACTGCTGGATCGGCACTGTCTTGATGCGGACGCGCAGCTGCACGGATGCCTCACCAAAGGCCTCCACTCCGAGCACTTCGAGTGGTTCGAGGATGTGCGAACCCTGGACCGGATCCTGGCGCAAGTCCTCGGCGACCGCGCGCAGGACATCTTCCACCGCGTCGACGTCCTGTTCGTACGGGATCGCGATGTCGAGCACGGCGTAGGAGAAGTCCTTCGTCATGTTGGACAGGTCGTTGATCACGCCATTCGGGATGACGTGTACGGTGCCGTCGTGGCCGCGCAGCACGATCGTCCGCAGGCGGATCGCTTCGACGAGACCGGACTTGCCATTGATCGAGACGACATCGCCGAGCCGGACCTGGTCCTCCAGGATCAGGAAGAACCCCGCGATCACGTCGCGAACGAGGTTCTGCGCACCGAAGCCGACGGCAAGGCCGGCGATGCCGGCGCCGGTCAGAATCGGACGGATGTCGACGTTGAAGAGCGAGAGCGCCATCAGCGTGGCCACGCCCATCACGAGCATCGTGGCGACGACACGCAGGAGCTGACCGAGAGTGGCGATGCGCTTCTTGCGTTCGATTAGGTCGGTCTGGCTGGCATCGCGCGAGACCAGAAAGATCTGAAGACTATCGATCAGGAAGTGCGCCCCGCGGGCGACGAGGTACGCGCTCGTGGCGATGACCAGCAGGCGCAGGCCCGGGCCCATCAGCCACGCCACCACTTCTTCGGCGGACACTCTCGGAGCGCCCCGCACGCCAATCCCGCGCAGCATCACGAGACCCGCGACGAGCAGGGTGACGAACCAGAGCGTCGAACGAACGAAGCGGGTGAGGCGCTTGGCGAACACCGCGCCTTCGTCGAGCACTCCGTCACGCTCGAGGCGGGCGGCAAAGCGGTCGATCGCTCGCGTGGCAAAGCGCAGCCCGACCCAGACGAACAGGGCGGCCGCCAGAGCTCCGGCTACCGCCGGGAGCAGGGTGGTGGTGGTCATCGCATCGGGCATACAGTCAGGTTCGACACCAGTCTAAGACGTCGACACCTGCGGACGGTACCCCGACAGTGATGTGTTCGGGTTTGACGCTCTTTCCGGCCTACTTCCAGCCTTGGTGAGCGTCGGTACGCGCCTGTTCGCTCAACCAGTCATCACTCATGACCAATGGGGCTGGTTGCCGCCACCAGCGCACGAGGAGAGCCGTCATGGCCGACAGGAAGCCCAGCAGCGCCACCGGAAGGAGCGGCGTGGCCGGAGCTGCGAGTTTCTCAACGTGGACGGTCATATGGCACGTCGCTTCAATCCACGTGCCAGCTCGCGCCGATCAGAGATGCGATATCTCATCAGCGCTCGAACGCTCCTGCTCCGGGAACTGATGCTCGAGGATTCGTTTGGCGATCCCTCTGCCACCGATGCCAAACGCAATGGCGACGGCCAGACTCAGCGCGCCAAATGCTATCGCAAAAGCGGTCAGCACAACCGTTCGAGCGACGGCGATCTGCTCGAGCGCCATCGCGCCGGTCAGGATGAGAATCAGCCAGCGCACACCACCACTCAACAGGCGGGGGGAGGGCACACGGGCGTTCACGGCCGCGAGCAATGTGGCTCGCCACGCGAAGTTCGCGACGACAAAGCCGATGATCAGAATCACGACGGCAAGCAGCAACCGGGGGACGAAGACCCAGAAACTCTCCACCAATCCCTGCAAAGACTCGAAGCCCAGGACGTCGATCCCCGAAAGCAGAAAGCCGATCCAGACGAGCCAGAACACAATCGCGCCGCTCAGCGCGTCGGCCGGGGGCAAGTCGGCAGTGCGTAGCAGGCCGGCGACACCGAATCGCTCTGCTGCGACGTTGATGCGGAGCCATCCCAGCAGTGCCCGGACCAGGGTTCGGAGGAGCATGGCGATCAGCCATCCCACGACGATGATGGCCAGGGTCGTGACCATTCGTGGCAGGAAGAGCGCCAGCGAATCGACGAAATTCGTTCCGGCCTGTCTGATGGCGTTCGCGATCATCTGTGCCATGACTCACCTCGGGCTGTTGTTCCAGCGCTGAATCAGGTCAGGCTTCGACCGTTCAAATTCCCGACACAGCGATTCGAGTGCTTCTTCCACTTCTGCCTCAGGCGCACCGGCATACTGCCGGAGAAATGATCCCGTCCGGCCGAGATAGAGGGGTGCGAGCGCCCGCACGACGTGATCCCGCCGCATCACTCCCTTGCGATACGCCAGCAGAAACTCGTAGACCGTCGAGACCCAGATCTCGTCGGGGTAACGCAGATGCGCTCCCTGGTTGGCAGCGATCCGCTCGAGGGTCGACAACGTGTCCGCACTCAGGATGTCCTGGAGCACCGAGTGCAGGTTCTCGAGGTCGTTGGCAAACGCCTCGGTCAGGCGGCTTCCGGCAACCGTCGGTGATTCGACGGGTGCCGGAGGTGAAGGACTCACCAATAACATGGGTTCTGATCCGTTACGTTCGAGCCAATACGGCGCGTGTCGCTCGAGACAGTCGAACGACGACCGTACGACCTGCTCGAACAGCTCGCCGAAGGCCGCTCGCGGTGGCCCGGGCGGATGCGGGGTGAGACCGGCCTGACAGCTGCGGAAGCCGCGTGCGAGTGCTTCCCCCGTCACCCAGAGGTCGATTCCCACGCGTCCCAGTTCGGTGTCCCAGACGTCCTGCTCGAGGCAATGGGTGATGAAGCGGCTCGAGCACCCAAACTCCGGGGCCACCGGATCGCGAACCTGCCAGCCATAGGCGGCGCGCATCAGCGGGCGGATCAACTGCGTGACCAGCGGACCATCGAGCGGATGGCGCTGATACACCGGCGCCACGTAGTCGTACTGCTGATCGCGCACCGGCCTGACCAGCGCGGCGATGCCTTCGGCTGTGATGCCCGTGACGTCGGCGTTCAGGATGGCTACGGCACGGGCCTGGGTCAGTTCGGCCGCCGTCATGATCTGCCGCAATGCGTTCCCCTTGCCGGGCACCCCGTGATACGGCGCGCTGATGCGATGGACGGTTCGCAAGGAGTGCGACACGGTGACCGTATCGGTGTCGTCGGTCGACGCATGCCGCACCATGTTCGGCGTCCCATCTTCCGATCCGCCGTCGGAGTTGATGAGAACGGTCCGATCGCGGGGAAAGTAGCGCGCGAACGCTTGATGAACGGCTTTGACGACCGAACGGATGGTCGAGGCATTGTTCAGCGTGGGGACGCCGACGAGCACGTCCACATGGCCGACGGCCATGAGGTGATTCAGCAGTTCGTCCGAGAGCAGACTGTCACTGGCCACACGTCACCGACTAGAGTCTTCTCAGTCTGAACCAGAAGAACGCGTACGGTTCCAGCGTCAACATATACGGCAGTTCACCGACGCGCGGGAACAGGCTGCGCCCGAACATCTCGATTGGTACCGCACCAGCGAGCGATTGCAGATCGAGCTCGACCGCCTGCGCGCTGGCTGACAGGTTGCCGACACAGAGCACCTGTTCACGGCCGAGCGTCCGGAGATAGGCGAGGACGCGGTGATTGGCCGGCTTGAGAAACGTCGTGGTTCCGCGGCTGAAGACTGGGGTCGACTGCCGCACGGCGATGAGCCGGCGCATCCAGTTCAGCAGCGAGTGATCCGCACGTGTCTGCGACTCGACGTTGACTGCCTGGTACCCGAAGAGCGGATTCGAGATCAACGGCTGCGTCAGGCGCTCGGGGTCCGCGCTCGAAAACCCGGCGTTCCATCCTCCGTTCCACTGCATCGGCGTTCGCACGCCGTTACGATCGCCGAGGTAGATGTTGTCCCCCATGCCGATCTCGTCGCCGTAGTAGATGATCGGGGTCCCCGGCATCGACATCAGCAGCCCGTTCATCAGCTCGATCCGCCGCCGATCGCCATCGAGCAGGGGAGCGAGACGCCGCCGGATACCCAGGTAGATCCGTGACACCGGATCGCGGGCGTACTCGTCGATCATGTAGGCGCGCTCGACGTCGCTCACCATCTCGAGCGTCAACTCGTCGTGGTTGCGCAGGAAGATCCCCCATTGGCACGTGTCAGGGATCTCGGGCGTGCGCTCGATGACCTCGACGAGCGGCTTGCGATCCTCGAGTCGGACGGCCATGAACATGCGCGCCATCAGCGGGAAGTGAAACGCCATGTGGAACTCGTCGCCGTTGCCGAAGTACGGCCGCACGAGTTCCGGAGGCTGGTTGGCCTCCGCGAGGAGCATGCGATCGGGGAAGCTCGCCTCGAGGTTGGCGCGCAGGAACTTGATGACGTCGTGCGTCTCGGGGAGGTTCTCGCACGATGTGCCCTCCCGCTCGATGAGATACGGAACGGTGTCAACCCGGAACCCGTCCACTCCGAGTCCGAGCCAGAAGCGCATCACGTTCCACATCTCCTCCCGGACCGCCGGGTTGTCGTAGTTCAAGTCAGGCTGGTGGCTGAAGAACCGGTGCCAGTAGTACGCCTTGGACTCGGGGTCCCACGCCCAGTTCGAGCGCTCCGTGTCGATGAAGATGATGCGGACGCCGCGGTACTTGTCGTCGGTGTCGCTCCAGACGTACCAGTCGCGCCGCGGGTTGTCGCGCGACATGCGTGCTTCCTTGAACCATGAGTGCTGGTCCGACGTGTGATTGAGGACCAGCTCGGTGACCACGCGCAGGCGATGCCCGTGCGCGGCATCGAGGAACTCGCGAAAGTCATCGAGAGTGCCGTAGCTCGGATGGATGCTGTAGTAGTCCACGATGTCGTATCCGTCGTCTCGAAACGGTGATGGATACATGGGGAGCAGCCACAGGCACGTGATGCCAAGGTCGGCGAGGTAATTGAGCTTGCTCGACAAGCCGCGGAAGTCGCCGATGCCGTCGCCGTTGCTGTCGGCAAACGCCTTGACGTGCAGCTGGTAGATGACCGCGTCCTTGTACCAGATCGGCTTCTGATCGGCGGCCGGTGCAGGCAGCGGCAGGCTCATCCGTTACCGCCATTCACCGTCAGCTCGGCGAGTCTGAAGACGACCGTGGATCGCCCGGCAAGCTCGTAGTGCGCGGCGTCGTACCTGATTCGCCGCGCCCATCGCGCATCCGACGTGTCGAGCAGCCGCTCCCAGCGCTGCTCGGGCTGACGCGGGGGAAATGCGAAGCGAACGGGTTTGTCGTCCGCGCTGAACAGCACGAAGAGGGTGTCGCCCACGACCATGTTGCCGTGCGCGTCGGTCTCGTCAATCTGCGATCCGTCCAGGCGGACGCCCAACGCACGTGCGTCGCTGCTCCACATCGCGCCGGACATCTCGCTGCCGTCTGGCGCGAACCAGGTGATGTCCTTGATCGCGCCTTCGCGCACGCTCTTCCCCTGGAAGAAGCGACGGCGCTTCAGTACGGGTTGATTCCGGCGCATCTCGATCACGTACTTGGTGAACCGCAGCAGATCGTCCTGTTCGACAGAGCGCTGCCAGTCGAGCCAGCTGATCTCGTTGTCCTGGCAATAGGCGTTGTTGTTGCCACGCTGAGTACGGCCCATCTCGTCACCGGCGTACAGCATCGGCACACCCAGCGAGAGGAAGACCGTCGCCAGGATGTTACGCTTTTGCCGTTCGCGCACGGCACGTATCTTCGGATCGGACGTAGGCCCTTCGACACCGTAGTTGAAGCTATGGTTGTTGTTCTCGCCGTCGCGATTGCCTTCGAGGTTGGCTTCGTTGTGCTTCTGGTTGTAGCTGACGAGATCGTGAAGGGTGAACCCGTCGTGGCAGGTGACGAAGTTGACGCTGGCGTGAGGACGACGACCGCTGTGGTCGTAGAGATCGCTGCTGCCGGCGATGCGGGTGGCCAGCTCCGAGATGAGGCCGCGGTCGGAGCGCCAGAACCGGCGGATCGAATCGCGATACCGGCCGTTCCATTCCGCCCAGCCGACGGGGAAATTTCCGACCTGGTATCCGCCTTCGCCGAGATCCCATGGCTCGGCGATGAGCTTCACCTGTGAGATGACCGGATCCTGGTGAATGATGTCGAAGAAGGCACCGAGACGATCGACGGCGTGTAATTCGCGCGCCAGTGCGCTGGCCAGATCGAACCGGAATCCATCGACGTGCATTTCGAGAATCCAGTAGCGCAGACTATCCATGATGAGCTGTAGCACTCGCGGGTGGCGCATGTTCAGCGTGTTTCCGCAGCCGGTATAGTCCTGGTAGAAACGCGGATTCTTCGGATCCAGCCGGTAATACGACTCGTTGTCCACGCCGCGCAGCGATAAGGTGGGCCCGAGATGGTCGCCCTCTGCCGTGTGGTTGTATACGACGTCCAGAATCACCTCGATACCCGCCGCGTGCAGATTACGGACCATCGTCTTGAACTCGCGCACCGATCCGGATGAGCTCTTGCTCATGGCGTACCTGGTGTCGGGCGCGAAAAAGGCGCTGGTGTTGTAACCCCAGTAGTTGCTGAGGTGACGTTCAACGAGGTGACGATCGTAGGCGTGGTGATGCACCGGCATCAGTTCCACCGCGGTGACACCGAGATCCTGCAGGTGCCGAATCGCCTCGTCCGAGCCCAGGCCGGCATAGGTTCCCCGCATCGCTTCAGAGAGTCGTGGATGCCGCCGCGTAAATCCCTTCACGTGCAGTTCGTAAATGACCGTCTCGTGCCAGGGCGTTCGCGGGCGATGATCCTCGCCCCACGTGAACGCGGGATCGATGACGGCGGCCAGCAGCGCAAAGGGCGCGTTGTCGCGAGTGTCGAACGCGAGGTCCTCCTTCGGATCGCGGAACCGGTAGCCATGAACTTCATCGCTCCAGCGGATATTCCTTCCAATGGCCTTCGCGTAGGGTTCGAGGACCACTTTGTTGGGATTGAACCGGCGTCCACGCTCGGGGGCGTAGGGCCCGTGAATCCGGTAGCCGTACAACTGTCCCGGAAGAATGCCAGGGAAGTAGCCGTGCCAGATGAGGTCGCTCTGCTCCGGAAGCGCGATGCGGGCGGACTCGCGGCCGCTCTCGGGAGAGTCGAACAGACAGAGCTCGACCTTGGTGGCATGCTCGGAAAAGATGGCGAAATTGGTGCCGGAACCATCCCAGGTCGCGCCGAGCGGATACGGTGAACCGGGCCGGACTTTCATGACGGCCCCGGCAACGGATTGGCGTGCGGATATCGTGAGATCGGGACTGTGGGCATCAGGATGAGGTTGGGATCAGCGGCGTCGATCGTAACACCGCCACTCTCGCAGGCGGGGGCTCGAAGGTCAGAAGACCGGAGAAACCGGGCAGAGGGAGTTGAGATCGGCTAGGTCTCGAGTGGGCGTGCGTGCGCTGCCCGGGCACGTGCGCGCGTCTTGCGGGCGCCGGCCCTGACGTGCTGGGGAACTCGACGGGCCTCGAGGTACAGCTCCATCGCCGACGCCGGCAGCGGCCGACTGAGCAGGTGGCCCTGGTAAAGGTCGCAGCCGTGACGCTCCAGGAACGCACGCTGGGCTTCTCGTTCAACGCCTTCGGCGACGACCGTGAGACCGAGCGAGTGCGCCATCATGACGATCGCTCGGACGAGTGCGCCGGGGCGGGCACCATGACCGATGTCCTCGACAAAGGCCTTGTCGATCTTGAGGACGTCGACCGGAAGCCGTTGCAGCCGCCCGAGTGACGAATGGCCGGTTCCAAAGTCATCAACCGAGACGCGGACGCCTTCTGCCCGCAGGTCCGAGAGCAGTTGCGTGGCCACCGCATCCGAGAACATCAGTCCGCTCTCGGTCAGCTCCAGTTCGATCATCGACATCGACAAGCCGGCGTCCCGGACGTGTGTGCGCAGCATCGAGGGCAGAACACCGTCGCGGACCTCGAGACCGGAGATGTTGATCGCCAGCCGCAACTCGTTCGCCAGCTGCGCCTGATGCCACGCCCGGAACTGCTTCATCGCCGTTCCGCACACGAAATGGGTAATCTCGGAAATCAGGCCGGCGTCCTCGGCCAGCTGGATCAACTCGGTGGTTGGAACGTAGCCACGCGCCGGATCGTTCCAGCGCACCAGGCTTTCGAGGCCATGAAGTGTGCCGCTCCGCAGGTCGGCCTGCGGCTGGTAATGAACTTCGAGCTCGCCCAGATCGATGGCGCGACGGACCGTGCTGAAGACCATTGGCGTCGCCGCCGATGAACGCGCCATGTCGTCCGTGTAGCGGCGCATCGTGTTCCGCACCCGCTTCGCCGCATACAGCGCATCGTCAGCCATCCGGAGCAGGACTGGTTGACTGTCGCTGTGATCCGGGTACGCGACCGCGCCGATGCTGCAGGCGATGTGGACCTCATGACCGTCGAGCACGAATGGCTGACGAACGATATCGAGGAGCTTGTTGGCGACGAACTCCGCGTGCTCGAAGGAGGACATCTCGGTCAGGACCACGGCGAACTCGTCGCCGCTGAGGCGCGCGACCGTGTCCTGCGCGCGAATGGCCGAGCGGAAGCGATCGGCGAGCTGCTGGAGCAGAAGATCGCCGATGGTGTGTCCGAGGCTGTCGTTCACCACCTTGAACCGGTCGAGATCGATATAGAAAACCGCAAGGCGGCGTTGGTTGCGCGCGGCGCTGGCGATGGCCTGTCCCAGCCGATCGAGGAACAGCTGGCGGTTGGGGAGGCTGGTCAGTGTGTCGTGGTACGCCAGATGCGCCAGTGTCGCCTGCCGGCGCTCCGCGATCCGGCGCATGAGACTGAAGCCGGTCCCGATGCCAAGGTACTTTCCGCGCCGCGTGACGATAAAGCCATCGAAGATGTATTTCGTGCTGTCGTCACTGAGGATCTCGCTGAGCTGCTCGATCGGCGCGTGTTCGTCGAGGATCAGCGGCGTCCGGTCCATGATGAGGCCGACGTGCCGATTCTTCAGAACGTCGCCGCCGAACTGCTGCCACAACGTTTCACGGAATCGGAAGCGATTGATCAGCCCGATGGGTGTGCCGTGGTCGTCGACGACGGCCAGTGCATAGAGCGTCGGATCAGCCTGGAACGCCTCGTGCGCGCTGAGCGCCGAAGAGATCACGCGGAGAGGAGGCGTTGAGCGCACGAGCCCGGCGAGCGTTTCGTCCGTCGGTGTCGCCCGTGAGCTTCTGTCGATGTGGGGTGGAACCCGTGCACTCTGCGGCCGGGACATTATGTGTGACGTATCGGGGGATAGGGCTGAAACCAGAAGAGCGGGACTGTAAATCCCTAAGGGAATTCTCTTGTGAAGAGGGGGGAAGTCCCGTGTCGTACCAGGCAGTCGCCGCTGATAGCAGGGACGACTGGCGGGCCGGTGCCCTTCCGTTCATCGTTCCTGGTTCTTCGGTCTGCGTTCCGCGTTCCGTTCCCCGAGCAGCGCAGTCAGCTTGGCGCTGAGGGCAGGACCGAGATGATCGATGCGGGCGATCGTGGTGGCGTTGCGATAGAAGAGAGAGACGTCGTGGCCGATGCCAATGGCCGCCAGTTGCACGGGTGAGCGCGCTTCGATGTCGGTGACGACGTGTTGAAGGTGACTCTCGAGGTACTCGTAGCCGTTGGCGGCGAGCGTCGCTTCATCCATTGGCGTTCCATCAGAGACCACCACGAGGATCTTCCGGCGTTCCGATCGGGCAAGCAGCCGACTGTGCGCCCACTCCAGCGCCTCACCGTCGATGTTCTCCTTCAACATCTCGTCGTGAAGAAACAGGCCGAGTGCGATCCGGGCGCGACGCCACGGCACATCGGCGCTCTTGATCACGATGTGTTGAAGTGAGTTGAGGCGGCCCGGCTCCGGCGGATACCCGCTGTCCGCCCACTCGCGCCCAGGTTCACCACCATCCCATTCCCTCGTCGTGAAGCCGAGAATCTCGCAGCGCACACCGCAGCGCTCGAGAACGCGAGCGAAAATCTCGACGGTGAGGGCCGCGATCAGCATGGGCCTGCCGCGCATCGAGCCCGAGTGATCGATCAGCAGCGTGACGACCGTGCTCGGAAAGGGCGATTCACTCTCTTCCTTGAACGGCCGCGCCGTGCCGCGGCTCGACACGAGGGCAGCCAGCCGCGATCCATCGATCACGCCTTCATCGAGATCGAAGCGCCAGTGTCGTGTCTGCCGTGCCATCAGGACGCGCAGGAGCCGCTTTGCGAGACGCGCCACGACAGGCCGGATCGACCCGAGCTCTGCCTCGAGTTTCAGGTGCAGTTCGGCCAGCTCCGCCCGCTCGACGAGGCTGGCGGCGTTGACGACACGGTCGTACGCGGTGTTGAAGGCTCGATAGGGTGTACCTGTCGTGCCGCCTTGCGTGATCGCGCCCGAGCCCGCCGATCCTTCCGAGTCGTCGGACCCTTCACGCCGCTTCTGGAGCGGCGCAGCAGTGGCGCCAGGATCGCCTCGGCGCGGCAGCGTCCGAATATTCAGCTTCCGTCGGAGCTCGAAGGGCAGCGCGGTTGCGGATGGCGTGTCGTCGTGGGGGAGTTGCGGAGTCGCGTCGAGAACCCAGAGGGCAGCCGCCTGCGCAAATCGATCCTGATCGTGCAGGAGCAGGCTGAGACCTGTCAGCCGCTCGATCAACGCTGACGGGAGACGGCGCCGAAGCGGTCCCACGGCTGGCGCTTTGTCTTTCGGAGCGCTCATGCCGGAGAACGACTCGAACGCGAGCCAGCGCACGCCGTCCGGTTCGGGCCCAGGATGCGCGCGGAGATTGTTGGCGATTCCGGTCAGCCAACGCGCACCGATGGCATCGAGGCGAGCCTGCTCCAGCGTGTCGAACAGGGTGGCCGACGGTGTCCCAGCCGGTCGATGCCGGTCATGGATCGCCGGGTCGTGGAACCGTGCGCGCAGTGCCAGGCGATCGCCAAAGGCACGCAGCCCTGGCAAGGTGGCTGCATCCGACTGCGCGATTGCCGCGTCGGCGTACTCGAGTCCTCCCAGCGCACGGGTACACGCGCCGACCGCTTCGACGGTGCGATCCGGAAACGGGCTGCTCGGGCTCAAGCCTTCCCTGGCCCGCGACGATCGTCGGGAATATCGTGGCCCATGCAGCGCTGGTAGTACTCGGCCACGAGCGCGCGCTCGTCCTCATCGCATCGATTGAGGAAGGTCAGCTTGAATGCCAGCGCAGGATCATGGAAGAGCGTCGTGTTCTGCGCCCATGTCACGACCGTGCGGGGCGACATGAGCGTCGACAGATCGCCGTCGGTAAACCCTCGCCTCGTCAGGTTGGCCAGGGCCACCATGGCGCTGACCTGGGCGCGTCCATCGGCGTGGCGATACTCAGGACATCGTGCCAGCACGACGTTGATTTCCCGATCGTGCTCCAGGTAGTTCAGCGTGACGACGATGTTCCAGCGATCCATCTGGCCCTGATTGAGCGGCTGCGTGCCGTGATACAAGCCGCTGGCGTCACCCAGTCCCACGGTGTTGGCAGTCGCGAACAGACGGAACGAGGGATGCGGTTCGATCACGCGGCTCTGGTCGAGCAGCGTCAGCCGGCCTTCGACCTCGAGCACACGTTGAATGACGAACATCACATCCGCGCGCCCCGCATCGTACTCGTCGAAGACGAGGGCACACGGACGCTGGAGCGCCCACGTCAGGATGCCCGGCTGAAACTCGGTGACCTGCTTTCCCTCGCGGACCACGATGGTGTCCTTGCCGATCAGATCCATGCGACTGACGTGGCCATCGAGGTTGACGCGGACGCACGGCCAGTTCAGTCGCGACGCCACCTGCTCGACGTGGCTCGACTTGCCGGTGCCGTGGCGACCCTGCACCATGACACGCCGGTTGTGCAGGAACCCGGCGAGCAGGGCGAGCGTGGTTTCGCGATCGAAGACGTAGTCGGGATCGAGCGGCGGCACGTGCTCCTCGGGTGAGGAGAAAGCCGGCACCTCGAGATCGGTGTCGATTTTGAACAACTCACGGGCGGAGACAATGACATCGGGCTGGCCGGGAGAGGCGGCCTGACCGGCCGGTTGATACGCGGGACTCATGCTCATTCAGCCATCAATTATCCCAGATTGAACGGAGCGGTCTTCTTTGCCATGATTTGCCGCCACCTTCGCTGGACCGCGAGACGCAGCGACGTGGGCAAGCGGAATTCATCCATATGAGTTTCAGGAGGGTGCGATGGTGAGGAAGTGCCTCGTTGCGATGGCCGTTGCCGGCCTGGCCGTGTCGACCGCCAGTGCCCAGGACGCGAAGACAGTGATCAGCAACGCCTCGAAAGCCATGGGCGTCGAAACCTTGAATTCGATTCACTTCTACGGCACGGCGCAGAACGGCAACCTGGGGCAGAACAACAACGCGAATCAACCCTGGCCGATGGCCGCGATGAACGATTACGTCCGCGCGATCGACTTCGGCAAGGCGACGTCGCGCGCCACGTGGGCCTCGTACGCGGTGCCAGTGACGGGCGGCCGGGCGGCGCTCGTCGTGGGCACGCCGCAGACGCAGCAGCTCATTACGCCCGAGACCATGGCGTGGGCACAGCAGCTCGAGATCTGGGTGACGCCCTGGGGCTTCCTGAAGGGGGCCGCGGCGAACAATGCGACCGTTCGTGCGCAGACCGTCAACGGGCAGCGGTATCAGGCGGTGACCTGGAGCCCGCCCTTCAAGTCTCCGGGCGGACAGGCCTATCGCCTGGTCGGCTACATCAACAACCAGAACCTCGTCGAGCGCGTACAGACCTGGGTCGAGAATCCGATCTTCGGCGACATGCTCGTCGAGGCGGAGTACACCCAGTATCGTGACAACAAGGGCCTGAAGTTCCCCGCGCAGATCGTGCAGAAGCGCGGCGGCTGGCCGACCTTCGAGATGTACGTCCTTGGCGCGCACGCCAACCCGGCAAACCTGCAGACGCTGCTGACGCCGACACCTCCGCCGGCTGGCCGTGGCGGCGGGCCCGGTGGCGGCGGTCGCGCCGGCGGCCCCGGCGGAGCACCGGCGGCTCCAACATCCGAGAAGCTTGCGGAGGGTGTCTACCGCATCAACGGCGCCTACAACGCGTTGGCGATCGAGTTCGCCGATCACATCGTCCTGTTCGAGCCCGGGCCGCAGAACGAGGCACGGGCGCTGGCGATCATCGCCGAGACGAAGAAGGTCATCCCGAACAAGCCGATTCGCTACGGCGTGATCTCGCATCATCACTTCGATCACACGAGCGGCCTGCCGGCTGTCGTTGGCGAGGGGATCACCATCGTGACGCCGGAGGTGAACCGTACCTTCCTCATGAACGCGCTCTCAGCGCCGCGAACGCTGGCGCCAGACTCACAGTCGAAGTCGGGGAAGAAGCCGGTCATCGAAGGATTCAAGGGTGACAGGCGAGTCTTCCAGGATTCGACCAGGACATTCGAGCTGCACGTCATCCAGGGGCTGCCTCACGCTGATGGCAACGTCGTGGGCTATCTGCCGAAGGAGAAGATCCTCGTCTATGCCGACATGTTCAACCTGCCGACTGATGCTCCGGTGCCCGATCCTCCGGTCGTCGGCACGGGGGTGTTTGCTGACAACATCGATCGACTGAAGCTCGATGTCGAGCGCATCATGTCGGTGCACAGCCTGAACCCTGATCGGCTGACGTCGGTGGCGGACATCAAGGCGTCGCTCGGGAGGAAGTAGGCTCTCGGCTCTCGACTCTCGGCTCTCGGCCTGCAGGTTCGAAGGCCCAGAGCCCAGAGCCCAGAGCCTAGAAGAGTCCAGCGCGTCGCAGCCTCCGCAGCGTCTCGAGATTCTTCTTGTCATACGGATCGACGACGAGGGTGCCCGCGCGCTCGGGGTTCCCGGCTTTCTCTGTCTCGATCAGGATGGCCCGATCGGCGAAGCGTGGGTCACCAAGCAACCGCCGGAAGGCTTCGAGGCCGACGAAGCCCTTGCCGATGTGCTCGTGTCGATCAACGCGGCTGCCGCACGGCTTCTTCGAGTCGTTGCCGTGAAAGACCTCGAGACGATCGAAGCCCACCAGGCGCTCGAAGGCCTCGAACGTGTCGTCGTAGCCGGACGGGTCCGCAATGTCGTAACCCGACGCCAGCAGGTGGCAGGTGTCGAGGCACACGCCCACGCGCGGCGAGCCGTCGAGATGCGTGAGTATCGTGGCCAGATGCTCGAAGCGATGGCCGACGGTTCGTCCCTGACCTGCCGTGTGCTCGAGCAGCACTTTGACCTTGTGGCGTGGACGCGCCTGAAATGATTGTCCCAGCGCTTCGGCGATGAGACGCAGCGCGTCTTCTTCTGTGCCGGCCGTGCACGTTCCCGGATGAATCACCACGCCGCGGAGACCGAGCGACTCTGCGCGATCGAGTTCGTCGATGAACGCCGCGATTGACTGCTGGCGCAGTTGCGGCAGGGATGTCGCCAGGTTGATCAGATAACTGGCGTGCGAGACGACCGGCCGCAGTCCCGTGTCGTCGATGCGTTGACGAAAGCGGACAATCTCCCCGGGATCGAGCGGCTTCCCGAGCCACTGGTTCGCGTTCTTGCAGAAGATCTGAAGCGCCTCGCAGCCGTGGACGACCGCGCGATCGACCGCCTTCGAGACTCCTCCGGCAACCGACATATGCGCGCCTATTCGCATGTCGTCCCCATGGTAGCCGTGTCCCCGAGGTTGTGAGAGACTGACGCTTTCCTGATGCTTGAACTGCCCTCGCGCGAGGCGTTGGCCTCGTTGAGCCGCGCGGCCCAGGCGGTCGCGCCGGTGCAAAGTGCCGGCTTCGTTCGAAGCCTCGACGACGCGCGCGTGTCGATCCTGGTGACGCACGCGAACGGAGCGAGCGACCACATCCTCGCCAGGTCGGACGTGCCGGCGGTGATACGTCCATCGGTCGACGCGGCTCGCCAGGAAGAGGCCAGCTGGATCGGCGCGAACCCGGAAGGCGTGGTCGAATGGCTGCTTGCCCTCGGTGGAGTGCGCCGCGTGGCATCGTTTCGGGTGCCGGGTCGCGAGCCGTTGATTCGTGCCTGGTTTGGATTGACGAGCCAGGAGCCGCTGAGCGTGGATGCCGTGCGTTCGTTGGAGAACATCGTTCTCGACAACGCCGATCTCCTGTGGCCGCCCGGCGATGCCGCCGACGCTCGCGAGCAGCTGCGCCGTCTCGAAGAGGCAGCCCACCTGTTGCCGGCCCTGCTCCACGTCCTCGACGTCCGCGAAGTGTTCGATCGGTTGTCGCTGATCGCCAGACAAGCGCTGCCGCATGATTTGCTGCTCCTGCGTGTATTCAGCGAAGACTTGAAAGCGCTGACCACATATGCCAGCTCCGACCGGGGGACCGCGGTCGGTGTCACCGTCCCGCAGCTGTATCCGGCGGCTGTTACCCGCTCATGGCAGTTCGACATTGTCGACGACATGTCGATTCATCCCCTCGAGCAGCGGCAGCCGCTCGCCACCATGGGGGCGCGATCGGCCTTGCGCATCCCGGTCTGGTTCGGCAACCGCCTGATTGGCGGCGTTGGCTTCCTGTCGTACGACACTGCCAGGTACAGCACCACTGATGTCGCGATCGGTCGGCGGCTGGCCGACTACGTGGCGGTCGGCCTCTCGCATCACAAGCTTGCCGAAGAAGGACGTCAGGCCGCAGCGCTGCGTGAACGTGCCGCCAACCTCGAGATGCTCGATGGCTTGCTGAAGACGTTGACTGGCGTCTTGGACATCCGCGAGGTATTCACGCGTGTGTCCGAGATCGCATCCAGGGTGCTGCCGCACGACGGTCTCTCGATAGCAGAAGTCCTGCCCGACGGGATGACCGTTCGCATCCATGCCAGTCACGGGCTCGGCGAGCTGCCGTACCCGTTCGACGTGCGCATCCCTGATCCGACGATACTCGAGAGCGACTGGGACTACAGCATCATCGACGATCTGCAGGAGCGTCCGACCCACGCGACCACCGCTGGCGCACGTGCCGGCATGCGTTCGGCCATGTATGTGTCCGTTCGATTCGAGGGCCGACTGTTTGGAGGATTGAACTTCTACTCGAAGACTCCCGGTCGCTACGTTCACGACGATGTGCTGGTCGCGCGACGCATTACGGATCACGTGGCGCTGGCGCTGTCGCATCGCCGGCTGGCAGAGGAAGCGCGCGTCAGCGAGGAACTGCGCGCCAAGACCGAGCGCAACGACCTGCTCGACGAGCTGCTCGCCACGTTGACTGACACCGGGGAGTTGTCGGATGTCTTTGACCGGATATCAGCGATCGCGCGAAAGGTGCTTCTGCACGATGCGTTGCTGCTGCCGGTGTTCATGCCCGATGGCATTCACGCGCGGCGATACGTCAGCAGCGGCGTCGACCCGGCCGCACTTCCTGAGGTGATCGAAGTCCCGGAATACCTGCGTGGCTCCGACTGGGACAGTCACGTGGCCGACGACATCACCGCCAGCGCCCCGAACGATGGCACCAACGTGATGATCAGGCTCGGGTTCCGCTCGGCGATGCGAGTTCCCATCCGCCTGGGCGGACGGACCGTCGCCGCGCTGGCATTCATGTCTTCGCGATTCTCGGCCTTCACCAACGAGCACGTGTCGATCGCGCGTCGCATCGCGGATCGTGTCGCACTCTGTCTTTCGCGCGAGCGCGGTGTCGAAGCCTCCCGCCGTGCCGATGAGGCGACAGAACGCGCGGCCAGGTTGGAGACACGGGTCCGGGCGCTGACGGAAGAACTCGACTCGCGAACCGGATACCGCCGTGTGATCGGCGAATCGACTGAGTGGCGGCAGGTGCTCACGCAGGCCACACAGGTCGCTGCGACCGAAACCACGGTATTACTGCTCGGTGAGTCGGGCACTGGCAAGGAGGTGGTGGCTCGCTTCCTCCATCGTGCCTCGGCACACAACAACGGTCCGTTCATTGCGCTGAACTGCGCCGCTCTTCCCGAGCAGTTGCTGGAGGCGGAGCTTTTCGGCTACGAGCGCGGCGCCTATACCGGTGCGACGCAGAGCAAGCCGGGGCAACTCGAGCAGGCGGCTGGCGGCACGCTCTTCCTCGACGAAGTGGGGGAGATGAGCCTCTCCGCCCAGGCCAAGTTTCTCCGCGTGTTGCAGGAGCGCGAATTTCAACGCCTCGGTGGCACGCGCGTGCTGCGAACCGACGCCCGAATCGTCGCGGCGACCAATCGCGATCTCCAGCGGGCCATCGCGAACGGGCAGTTTCGCGAGGACCTTTACTACCGCCTCAACGTGTTTGCCATCAAGCTGCCGGCACTGCGGAACCGACGCGACGACATCCTTCCGCTCAGCGAAGCGTTTCTCAAGGAGATCGGCCGCGGCCTCGGACGTCCCCCGGGTGGCATCTCGCGCGAGGCACGCCAGCAGTTGCTCGATTACAACTGGCCCGGCAACGTGCGTGAACTGCGCAACATTCTCGAACGTGCCGCCATCCTCTGCGATGGCGGACTCATCACATCGGAGCATCTCGCCATCGCCACACCGGTTCCGCCCTCGAGTTCGGTTCAGTTCAAGGAAGTCGTCACCACCGCCAGCCTCGCGGGACCGGCGATGCCATCCTCGGCGGGCGACCTGCAGTCAATGGAGCGCGCGATGATCGAGCAGGCCCTGCAGACCGCCCGGTTCAACAAGTCGAAGGCTGCAAAGGCACTCGGGATGACCCGCCACCAGTTGTACATCCGCATGCGCAAGTACGGGTTCGAGTGACTATCGCGACAGGCGCGCTGAGAAGCATGGTGCGTCTCAATTCAACGAGATTGCGGCTGGCTTGACGCCGTCGTGTGCGAGCACCGACCAGTCCGCGGACGCCTCGTCGTTCGCGAAGACATGTGTCACGACCGGGATGCGTGACGTCTCGCGGTCGAGCCTGAGCATCGACAGGAGCTGACAGGCCTCGTAGTCGTCGCTCGCGAGCAGCAGGATCACGAGGTCGGGGCGAATGTGCTTGATGTGTGCGTAGGCGTGCGCTGTCGGTTCCACGAGGACGACGTCGTGCTCCACAGCGCCCAGGACAGCCTCGATCACGTGCTGATCGGGCTGGGAACTGACGACGGCGACCGTCCGAGGTCGAACCGCCGGTTGGTGATATCCGCTCATCCGTTCGGTCTGGGGCGTCATGGCCATCTCCACGCTTGGTTCTCTGGCAATGCGGATGCCGTAATGTTCCGGCGCTGCCGCAGGGCTGCTATCTGAAGTAAACGAGCGACTTCGTTGAACCAGAACAGTGCTGCCGGGCGGAGCCTCGAACCGACGGCTTGCTCCCCTCAGCGCAAACTGTCCCGATCCGCGCACCCTGCGCACGCACATGTCGACTGCCGCGCTGCCGGTTCTTACCGCCGATCCCCCGACAACACTCGAGAAAGCGCGCGATCTGACGCGATCTCGCTCCTGATTCGCGGTGCGGTCCGGAAGTTGCCCTTGGGGGCCGCGGAGGTCGCAATTGGCACAACGCACCATCGAGTTGCTCGTCGGACGGTTGATCACCGACGAGGAGTTTCGCAGTGAGTTTCTCGAGGACCCTCAAAAGACGCTGAGCGAGCTGAATGACTTGGGTCTGGAGCTGAGCCGGATCGAAGTGGCGGCTCTGATCAGCACCGATCCCACGTTGTGGGCGCGAACAGCGGAAGCCATCGACCCCCGTCTCCAGAAAGCCAGTTTCAAGACGGTCGTGAGGTAGTCATGAAGAAATGGATAGCCGCCTGCTGTCTGCTCTCGATGCTCGTGCCAGGCGAAGTGGCCGCGCAGTCGGCACAGTCGTCGATGGGCGAACGTCTGTCGCTCGAGGCCGCTCTCCGGTTTGCGCTCGCGAACAATCGCCAGGTCCAGAGTGCGCGTCTCCAGGTACTGAAGGCTGACGAGGACATCGAGGTCGCCCGCTCGCGGCGCCTGCCGGTGTTCGATATCGAAATTCAGGCGTCGCAGCTCCTGACGCCCGTCGA